>NZ_BAAGSH010000012.1:0-132300 GCF_054782535.1 Comamonas humi
CACGTGGGTCAGGTTTGGATGGAAATCCCGGGGGTTACTGGGTCAGTTCTGCGTGGAAATCAACAGACTTGCCCTGTGGCGAGGCGGAACAGCATCTTGTAGGCGCGGTAAAACATGATGAAGCCCAGGCGCTCCTGGCGCTTGCCGCGTGTTGCCACCACGGCGTCGACGCCTTCCGAGAGCCGCTCGCAGAGGCCTCGAATGGCCTGCGGGGTATCTTCTCCATCCGAGTCCATGAGCACGAGCTTCTGGTGGGGCTGGATGAAGCCAGTAATGTAGTGCAGCCCCACGGCCAATGCGTGTTGGTGTCCGACATTGCGCTGCAGCCTGAGAATCTTCCCCGGTTGGAGAGTGCCCAGGAAGGTCTGTGCCGACAAGGGTTGCAGCCGCGAGCCATCGTCCACCATCACCACAAAGCAATCATGTCCGCAGAGAGTCTCCAGCTCCTGCAGCAGGATCCGGCAAGCCAGGGTGTCTTCGTAGACCGGCATCATGACGATGATCCTGGCCTGCAACTGCGCTGGTGTCGCATGCGCGGGCAAAGTGGGCATGGGTTGGTATGAGTCCGTTTGCAAGGGAGACGCGGGGAGCCCAGCCAAGAACCCTCCGGGCTTCGGATATGTCCGGCTTGCGCTGCCGGGGGTCGTCCTGGGGGCGCGGATGGAAGGCCGCTTTGGAGATGCTGTGTGTCAGTTCCGCGATTTTTCCGGCCAGGCTGAGAACCGTAATTTCCTCGGGATTGCCCAGGTTCAGCGGACCGGTGATGGTCGCGTCGCTGTTCATCATGCGCACCAGCCCCTCGATCATGTCATCCACATAGCAGAAACTGCGGGTCTGCAAGCCATCGCCAAAGACGGGCAGGTCTGCGCCCTCTAGCGCCCGCATGAAGAAGCTGCTGATGACGCGGCCATCATCCGGCAGCATGCGGGGGCCATAGGTATTGAAGATGCGGACGATCTTGATCGACAGGCCATGCTGCCGATGGTAGTCGGCAAAAAGGGTTTCCGCGCAGCGCTTGCCTTCGTCGTAGCAGGCGCGCGGGCCGATGGGGTTCACATTGCCGTGGTAGTTTTCAGCCTGCGGGTGGACCAGGGGATCGCCATACACCTCGCTCGTGGAAGCCTGGAGAACGCGTGCCCCACAATGCTGCGCGAGGTCAAGCACATGGAGTGCGCCCAGCACATTGGTCTTCAGCGTTTGTACCGGATTGCGCTGGTAGTGCACCGGAGAGGCCATGCACGCCAGGTTGTAGATCTGATGGACTCGCATGCGAGGGATCGGGTCCACCACGTCATGCGGCAGCAGCGTGAAAGCCGGATTGCCCAGGAGGCCGGCGATGTTGCTTTGGGCCCCACTAGAGAAATTGTCCAGGCAGATCACCTCATGGCCATCGGCCAGCAAGCGTTCACAGAGGTGGGAGCCCAGAAAACCCGCACCTCCGGTGACCAGGATGCGCTGGGTAGGTGGTATGGTTTCCATAGTTGCGAACGCGGGGGCGTTGGTGCCTGATTTACGTTGGGGTTGCGCTTGGCATGCAGGTGGCAAAGCATACAATTATGCGGGCAAACGGTAACGCGTTGTATCGTTGCCTGTCCCACCCTCCCGCATGAACATCGATCCTGTTCGCCATCGTTTTGAAAAGTTGCGGGCCTTCCTTGAGCAGATGCCGGCTGCGGACCGCAGGTGCCGCCCCCTATCCACATTCAGACAACTCTGGGCCTGCCTGTTCTCGGCCTGTTCTGCTTTGTAGCCTATAACGCCAACCTGCGCTCCATCGGCGGTGTCGGTGACAACTACCCTGCGCGCTATCTGCCGCTGTCTCTCTGGAAAATGCCAGCTTGACTCTGGACCCTATCTCCGAGTTGGTTGCGCAGGGACGCAAGCTGGGCCGGCAGCAGCAGTCTGGCGGCATGCCGGAGGATGAGGGGCTCCTATCCGCGGCGTCCGTGCAGATGAGCGAAGAGATCCTGGAGCTCAACAGGGCGCTGAAATTCGCCTATGGGCAACTGGCCGCTGGCGGGGACGAGGAAATCCTGCGGCTGCGTGCTCAGGTGGCCCAGATCACGGCGGTGCTCGATGCGCTGCACCAGTCAGCCTCCTGGCGCGTCACCGGTCCATTGCGCCGCCTGTGCATGAGCTGCTAGCCAAATGGTCGTGAGTCCGGGCGGCTCCCTGGGGGCTGCGGCCGTTCCATTGGCGGTGCCGGCGTGGCATCTAGGAAGGCAGGGCTGCTTCCTTGCCCTGCAGCAGCGGATTCCTGGCAAACAGCTCCACCACCCAGTCGACAAAGGCGCGCACCTTGGCGCTGAGGTGGGAGTTGGGTGGGTAGACCACGTAGACCGGCAGAAGCGGGTGCTTCCAGTCGTGCAGCACCTGCTGCAACTGATCGTTCTTCAGGTGCTCGTCGATCTGGAAACGGCTGGCCTGTCCTATACCCTGGCCCGCCACCAGCGCGGAGATGTAGGCATTGCCTTCGTTGACGCAGAGATGGGCGGGACTGGCGATCTCGATCGCCTCGCCGTCCTTGTGGAATTCCAGCGGATAGCGCCGCGCCGAAACCGGCGAGAAATAGATCACGTTGCGATGGCCGGTCTCCAGTTCGCGCGGGTGCTGGGGAATGCCATGCTGTGCCAGGTACTGGGGCGCGGCGACGGTGATGAACTCAAGATTGCCGATGCGGCGTGCCACCAGGGACTGATCGGCCAGCTCGCCGCCGCGGATCACGCAGTCCACGTTGTCGCTGATGAGGTCTACGGTGCGGTCGCTCACGCCCAGGTCGATCTGGATCTCGGGGTAGCGCGACTGGAACTCGGCCAGGTGGGGAATGATGAGCAGGCGTGCCACGGTGGTGCCCACATCCACGCGCAGGCGGCCGCGTGGCGTAGTGCGGGCCTGGCTCACGCTGGCCTCCAAGTCGTCGAAATCGGCCAGCAGGCGTACCGCGCGGTCATAGTAGGCCGCGCCGTCGGCGGTTACCGTGACGCGGCGCGTGGTGCGGTTGAGCAGCTTGACGCGCAGGCGCTCCTCGAGCGCCTGGACGTTCTTGGTCACACTGGCTTTGGGCATCTGCAGCGAATCGGCGGCGCGTGTGAAAGTGCCGGCCTCCACCACTCGCGCGAAAATACGCATGGCCTGAATCTGATCCATGGGATCTCCTTGTCCTCGCGAAAACCCGGACGCGCCGAGGATGCGGGATTCTCACACACGGCTCAGGCTGTCATTATTCAAGGATTGGAAACAGTGTGGCCGCGTTTGCGGGGTTTATGCCGACAATGCGCGCCGCTACATTCTCATCACACCATCCGGTTCTCCCATGTCGAACACCAAAGCACCCGCACCACTGCCGATTTCCCATACCGACGCCACCATTGCGGTGGCGGACGGCATGGAGGCCAGCGTGCGCATGTACGGCAGCAAGAAGCGCGGCGAAGTGGCTCCGCTGGTGGTGCATTTCCATGGCGGCGCCTTTGTGGCCGGCGATCTGGACTGTGGCTATACCGTCGGGCATGCGCTGGCTGCGGCAGGCGCTTGCGTGGTATCGGTGGCTTATCCGCTGGCACCGCAGAATCCGTTTCCTCAGCCGCTGGAGCTGGGCTACGCGGTGCTGCAGTGGGCCTATAAGCAGCGCACCAAACTGGCCGGCAAGGGCGCTCCGCTCTACTTGGCCGGCGAGGAGGCCGGGGCCAACCTGGCGGCGGGCGTATGCCTGATGGCGCGCGACCAGCTGCATCCGCCGCTGGCGGGGCAGATCCTCATCTCGCCGATGCTCGACCCCTGCGCCGCCACGCCTTCGCAGCGCGCCGCGCAAGGGGAATCCGTCGAATGCAAATGGGCCTCGGGATGGTGCCAGTACCTCGGCGGCTCGCACGATGCCGAGCACCCCTATGCCGTACCTGCGAGGGCGCGCCGCCTGGCCGGCCTGCCGGCTACGCTGATCCTGGTGGGAGAGGCCGACCCGATGCGCGACGAGGCACTGAGCTATGGCGCACGCCTGGAGGCTGCCGGATTGACCGTCTTCCAGCATGTGTTCGCCGAAGTGGGGCAATGGCCGGAGTCCCTGCTGGAGCCGCCGCCCGAGGCTTGCCCCTGCGCCGCGCAGTTGCAGGAGCAGTTGCGCAAATTCTTCGAGACGACCCGATGTCGGCTCTGAGCTGACCACACCCTGTTGAGACTTTTGCCTTGATCCGGCTCCGTGGGCCGGACCGGGGACCGGTGCGCCTTTTTCTTTCCTACCCTCATTCGATTCCTGGCCTCTGCGCTGGAAGGGGGTGAGTTTTGCCCGCCGCAGGAAGTGCTCTTCCTGCATCCCTCCATTGAACCTGAAGACATTGCCATGAACGACAACTCCAAACTCTCCCCCCGCCGCCGCTGGTGGGCCGCTGCTGGCGTTGCCGCCGCCGTTACGGCAACGGCCGGGGCCGTGCTGGGCCTGCAGGCATCGCATGCCGAGGCGCCCGCGCAGCAAGTGGCACCATCAGCCGTGCCGGTCTCCGTGGCGCAGGTCGTGCAGCAGGATGTGACGCTGTGGAATGAATTCTCCGGCCGCCTCGAAGCCGTGCAGCGCGTGGATGTGCGACCTCGCGTGTCGGGGGCGGTGCAGGCGGTGCATTTCAAGGAGGGGGCACTGGTCAAGGCCGGCGACCTGCTGTTCACCGTGGACCCCGCACCCTACGCCGCGGAAGTCGACCGCGCCGAGGCACAGGTCGTTGCCGCCAGGGCGCGCATGGCCTACACCCAGAGCGAGTCCGAGCGCGCCTCGCGCCTGTGGGATGAGCGCGCGATTGCGCAGAAGGAGTACGACGAGCGCGTGAATGCCCAGCGCGAGGCCGATGCGAATCTGCGCGCCGCCCAGGCGGCACTGCAGACCGCCCGGCTGAACCTGGGTTACACGCAGGTGAAGGCCCCGGTGAGCGGGCGGGTGGGGCGTATCGAGGTCACCGTTGGCAACCTGGTGAGCTCGGGTGCCGGCGCCCCGGTGCTGACCACCCTGGTGTCGGTCGACCCGATGTACGCCAGCTTCGACGTGGACGAGCAGGTGGTGGCCAATGCCCTGCAAGGCCTGCAGAGCGCGCGCGAGGGTCGCAGCACGCGTGCGCTGATCGAGAGCATCCCCGTGCAGATGGGGGTGGGCACGGGCGACGGGACGCCGTATGCCGGCCACCTGCAGCTCATCGACAACCAGGTCGATGCGAAAAGCGGCACGGTGCGCGTGCGCGCGGTGTTTGGCAATGCCGACGGCACGCTCATGGCCGGGCAGTTCGCGCGCCTCCGCATGGGCCAGCCACAGAGCACGCAGGCTGTGCTCATCAACGAGCGCGCCGTGGGCACGGACCAGAGCAAGAAGTTCGTGCTGGTGGTCGGCGATGGCAACAAGGCCGAGTACCGCGAGGTGCAGCTGGGCGCGCCGGTCGACGGGCTGCGCGTGGTCACGTCCGGCCTCAAGGCCGGCGAGCGCATCGTCGTCAACGGACTGCAGCGCGTGCGGCCTGGCGTGGTGGTTGCACCGCAGGACGTGTCCATGGACGCCAAGGCCGAGCTGGCCGATGGCCGCAGCGCCGCCAAGCAACCCGCGGCCTGAAAAAAACCTAACTTCGCTACGCCATGAACCTCTCCCGATTTTTCATCGACCGCCCGATCTTCGCGGGCGTGCTGTCGGTGCTCATCTTTCTCGCGGGCCTCATCGCCATGCGGACGCTGCCGATCTCGGAGTACCCGGAGGTCGCACCGCCGTCGGTGGTGGTGCGCGCGCAGTACCCGGGCGCCAGCCCCAAGGTGATCGCCGAAACCGTGGCCACGCCGCTGGAGGAATCCATCAACGGCGTGGAAGGCATGCTCTACATGGGCAGCCAGGCCACGACCGACGGCGTGATGACGCTCACCGTCACCTTCAAGCTCGGCACCGATCCCGACAAGGCCCAGCAGCTGGTGCAGAACCGCGTCTCGCAGGCCGAGCCGCGCCTGCCCGAGGAAGTGCGCCGCCTGGGCGTGACCACGGTCAAGAGCGCACCCGACCTGACCATGGTGGTGCACATGGTCTCGCCCAATGGCCGCTACGACATCGACTACCTGCGCAACTACGCGGTGCTCAACGTGAAGGACCGGCTGGCGCGCATTCCCGGCGTGGGCCAGGTGCAGATCTTTGGCGGCGGCGACTACTCCATGCGCGCCTGGCTCGACCCGCAGAAGGTGGCGCAGCGCGGCCTGTCGGCCAGCGACGTGGTGGCGGCCATCCGCAAGCAGAACGTGCAGGCGGCGGCCGGCGTGGTGGGCGCTTCGCCGGGGCTGCCCGGCGTGGACACCCAGATGTCGATCAATGCCCAGGGGCGGCTGTCCAGCCCCGAGGAGTTCGGCGACATCATCGTCAAGACCGGCGCGGACGGTGCCGTCACCCGGCTGCGCGACATCGCGCGGCTGGAGCTGGGGGCGGCGGACTACTCGCTGCGCTCGTTGCTCAACAACGATCCGGCCGTGGGCATGGGCGTGTTCCAGGCGCCCGGCTCGAATGCGCTCGAGATCTCCGACAACGTGCGCAAGACCATGGCCGAGCTGGCCCAGCTCATGCCTGAGGGCGTGGAGTACCGCATCGCCTACGACCCCACGCAGTTCGTGCGTGCCTCCATCGAGTCGGTGATCCACACGTTGCTGGAAGCCATCGCGCTCGTGGTGATCGTGGTGATCCTGTTCCTGCAGACCTGGCGCGCCTCCATCATTCCGCTGCTGGCGGTGCCGGTGTCGGTGGTCGGTACCTTCGCGGTGCTGCACCTGCTCGGCTTCTCGATCAATGCGCTCTCGCTGTTCGGCCTAGTGCTGGCCATCGGCATCGTGGTGGACGATGCCATCGTGGTGGTCGAGAACGTGGAGCGCAACATCGAGGCCGGGCTCACGCCGCGCGAGGCCACCTACCGCGCCATGCGCGAGGTCTCCGGCCCGATCATCGCGATCGCGCTGGTGCTGGTGGCGGTGTTCGTGCCGCTGGCCTTCATTAGCGGCTTGACGGGGCAGTTCTACCGCCAGTTCGCGGTGACCATCGCGATCTCCACGGTGATCTCGGCCATCAACTCGCTGACCCTGTCGCCGGCGCTGAGCGCTCTGCTGCTCAAGGGCCACCATGAGCCCAAGGACGCGCTCACGCGCGGCATGGACCGCGTGCTGGGTGGCTTCTTCAAGCGCTTCAATGCGGTGTTCCACCGCGGCTCCGAGGCCTACAGCGGCGGGGTGCGGCGCGTGATTGGGCACAAGGCTGGCATGCTGGCCGTGTACCTGGCTCTCGTGGGGGCGACTTGGGGCCTGTTCCACCTGGTGCCGGGCGGCTTCGTGCCCATGCAGGACAAGCAGTACCTCGTCGGCTTTGCGCAGCTGCCCGACGGCGCGACGCTGGACCGTACCGACAATGTGATCCGCCGCATGGGCGAGATCGTCAAGAAAAACCCGAACGTGGAGGACGCCATCGCCTTCCCGGGCCTGTCGATCAATGGCTTCACCAACAGCTCGAACGCCGGCATCGTGTTCGTGACGCTCAAGCCCTTTGCCGAGCGCACGCGTGCGGACCAGAGCGGTGCGGCCGTGGCAGGCCAGCTCAACCAGGCCTTTGGCGAGATCCAGGATGCCTTCATCGCCATGTTCCCGCCGCCGCCGGTGGCCGGCCTGGGCACCACGGGCGGCTTCAAGCTGCAGATTGAGGACCGGGGATCGCTGGGCTACGCCGGCATGGATGTTGCAGTGAAGGCCTTCATGGCCAAGGCCTACCAGACGCCTGAGCTGGCCGGTCTGTTCACCAGCTGGCAGGTCAACGTGCCGCAGCTCTATGCCGACATCGACCGCACCAAGGCGCGCCAGCTTGGCGTGCCGGTGACGGACATCTTCGAGACGCTGCAGATCTACCTCGGCAGCCTGTATGCGAACGACTTCAACGAGTTCGGCCGCACCTACAGCGTGCGCGTGCAGGCCGACGCGGCTTTTCGCGCACGGCCCGAGGACGTGGGCCAGCTCAAGGTGCGCTCGATGACGGGCGAGATGGTGCCGCTGTCCGCGCTGATGAAGCTCGACCCGAGCTACGGCCCCGAGCGCACCATGCGGTACAACGGCTTCCTCGCGGCCGACGTGAACGGCGGCCCCGCACCGGGGTTCTCTTCGGGGCAGGCGCGCGCTGCGGTCGAGCGGGTGGCGGCCGAGACACTGCCGCCGGGGATAGGCTTCGAGTGGACGGAGCTGACCTACCAGGAGATCCTGGCGGGCAATTCGGCTTTGCTGGTATTCCCCATCGCCATCCTGCTGGTGTTCCTGGTGCTGGCGGCGCAGTACGAAAGCCTCACGCTGCCGATCGCCATCATCCTGATCGTGCCCATGGGCCTGCTGGCCGCCATGACGGGGGTGTGGCTCACGCATGGCGACAACAACGTGTTCACGCAGATCGGGCTCATTGTGCTGGTGGGGCTGTCGGCCAAGAACGCGATCCTGATCGTCGAGTTCGCCCGGGAACTGGAGTTCGCGGGACGCACGCCGGTGCAAGCCGCCATCGAAGCCAGCCGCCTGCGTCTGCGGCCCATCCTGATGACCTCGCTGGCCTTCATCATGGGTGTGCTGCCGCTGGTGCTGTCCACGGGAGCGGGCTCGGAGATGCGCAGCGCCATGGGCGTGGCCGTGTTCAGCGGAATGATCGGTGTGACCGCATTCGGCCTGTTCCTGACCCCCGTGTTCTACGTGGTGCTGCGCCGCCTGGCCGGCAACCGGCCGCTGCAGCAGCATGGCAGCCATGTCGCGCCGATCAGCGAGTCCGGCGGTGGCGCATCGGCCCTGCCCATGCTTGCCGCGCCGCGTGGCTATGACGAATGAACGCAATTCAAGAATGGATTCCGATATGAACGCGATGCAACGCATTCGATCCCTGGCGCTACCTCTGAGCGCGCTGATGGCAGCCCTGGTGCTGGCCGGCTGCGCCAGCGCGCCGCCCACGGTGGCAGAGCATGCCGGCGTGGCCGTGCCCGCGAGCTTCAGCACCGGGAAGGACGCTGCAGCCCCTGGCTGGACGACGGCCGCACCGGCCGAGGCCCAGCCGCGCGGCGCGTGGTGGCTGGCATTTGCCGACCCCGAGCTCAGCGCCCTGGTGGAACGTGCGGGCCAGGCCAACACCGATGTGCAGACTGCGGCGGCGCGCCTGGCCGAAGCCCGCGCGCTGCTGCGCTCGGCCGATGCGCAGCGCCAGCCGCAGATTGGTGCCTCGGGCGGTGCCGTGCGCCAGGCCGGTGCCAACACCGCGAGCGGCATGCAGCCGGCGACCCTGGTTTCGGCTGGGCTGAATTTCTCGTATGAGGCCGACCTGTTTGGCCGGCTGTCGCGCGCCAGCGAGGCCGCCCGCGAGGATGCCCAGGCGCGCGAGGCACTGTTGCAGAGCACGCGCTTGATGGTGCAGGCCGATGTGGCGCAGACCTATCTGCAGCTGCGCTCGCTGCAGGCCGAGCGCCAATTGGTCGAGCAAAGCCTGGCGGCCTACCGCGAAACGCTCAAGCTGATCGAGCGGCGCTACCGGGCCGGCGATGCAGCCGAGCTGGAGGTGGCGCGCATGCAGACCGAAGTCTCCGCCACCGAGGCCGAGACGCTGGCGCTCGAGCGCCAGCAGGCCGCGCTCACGCATGCGTTGGCGGTATTGGTGGGCGACGTCGCCACCGGCTTCACGCTGGCCGCGTCCCCAGGCGAGGCGATGCTGCCCATGATTCCGCCGGGCGTGCCCGCCACCGTGCTGGCGCGCCGCCCCGACGTATCCGCGGCCCAGGCCTCGGTGCTCGCGGCCCAGGCGCGGGTGGGCGTGGCCCAGGCGGCGTGGTTTCCGGCCATCACGCTCACGGGCAATGGCGGCTATGCGTCGCCGGAGCTGGGCGACCTGTTCAAGTGGTCGGCGCGCTCCTGGGGCATTGGCGCGCTGCTTTCGCTGCCCATTTTCGACGGCGGCCAGCGCGCTGCGCAGGAAGAGGGCGCCCGCGCACGGCTGGAGGCTGCCGTGGCCGCCCAGCGCGGCCAAGTGCTTGCAGCCTTCCGCGAGGTGGAGGACCAACTGAGCGCACTGCGCCTGCTGGCGGGCCAGGCCCGGGTGCTGGGGCAGGCCGTGCAATCCTCCGAGCGCGCCACGCACCTGTCGGACGTGCGCTACCGCAACGGCTTGGTCAGCCAGCTTGAACTGCTGGATGCGCGCCGCAACGAGCTGCGCAACCGGCGCCAGGCCCTGCAGGTGCGTACCGCGCAGTACACCGCAACGGTGGCGCTCATTCGTGCGCTGGGCGGAGGCTGGGAGGGCCCGGAGCCGGTCGCGACGCGTGGCTAGGCAGGGCAAAACATGCCGATGGCCTGCTGTGGCAGCGATCAGTTGTTGCAGCCACCCAAAAAAGAAGCGTGCAGAACGGCTATGGCGAGGGCCGGCTCCCGGATAATGCGCCACCCATCACATACAACAAGGAGTTGGAGACATGTCATCCGGAGGCTTTCATGTCCACGGCCCGCACGACCACGAACTGGAGCATGCCGCCCAGGGCGAGCATGGCGCGACCGCCCACCACGGCATTGGCGGCGGCAGCCTGACCAGCCAGATTGCCATGTGCACCGCGGTGATTGCCACGGTGGGCGCCATCTTTGCCTACATGGGGGGCGCCACGCAGGCCAATGCGGGGCTCTACAAGAACAATGCGGCCATCAAGAAGACCGAGGCGGCCAATCAGTGGAGCTATTTCCAGGCCAAGAGCACCAAGCAGTCGATGGCCGAGTTCGCCCGCGACCTGGCGGCCACCGACGACAAGCGCGCGGCCTACCAGGCCCGGGTGGAGCGCTACGAAAAGGAAAAGGACGACATCAAGAAAGAGGCCGACCACCTGGAGAGCGAAGCCCGGCACTGGGACCAGCAGTCCGAGATGCAGATGCACCTGCACCACCGCTGGGCCCAGGCCACCACCGCGCTGCAGGTGGCCATTGCGCTGGCCGCCATCGCGCTGCTGACCAAGAAGAAGTGGCTGGAGTACGGCATGCTGGCCGTGGCGGCGCTAGGCCTGGTCGTGGGCGGGCTGGCGATTCTGCATATCTGAGGCTCAGCCCCACAGCACCGAGCGCATCGAGAGCGACGCCGACTGGAACCCGGTGTTGAAGAAGCGCGGCATCTCCCTGGCCTGCGCCGCACCGGCCGCATAGAGCAGCGGCAGGTAGTGCTCGTGCGTGGGATGGGCCAGCTGCGCCACCTGGCCCAGTTTCTGGAACTGTGCCAGCGCGTCGAGCTGTCCCTGCTTGATCTGGTCCTGCACCACCGTGTCGAACTCCGTGGCCCAATCGTAGGCTTCCTGCGGGCCGGCGCCGCGGCGGGTGGCGCGCAGGTTATGCACGATGTTGCCGCTGCCCACGATGAGCACGCCCCGTTCACGCAGCTTGCGCAGTTGCTGGCCCAGCGCGTAGTGCTCCGCCGGCGCACGGCTGTAGTCCATGCTGAGCTGCAGCACCGGAATCCGGGCCTGGGGAAACATGGGCTTGAGCACCGACCAGGTGCCGTGGTCCAGCCCCCACTGGTGCCCGTCCACCGCCAGGGCACCGCCGGTGGCGGGCGAGCGCAGCTCCTTTGCCAGGCTCTGTGCCACCGCGGGAGCGCCGGGCACCGGGTACTGCTGGTCGAACAGCGCCTGCGGAAAACCGCCAAAGTCGTGGATGGTCCTGGGCTGGGCCATGCCGGTGAGCTGCCAGCCATCGCGCGTGAGCCAGTGGGCCGATATGCACAGGATGAGCTGCGGCTGCTCCGTGCGCGCCAGCAGTTCAGTGCCGAGGGCCTGCCAGCTGCGCCGCCAGGCGTTGTCCTCGATGGCGTTCATCGGGCTGCCATGGCCCACGAACAGCACCGGCATGCGGGGCGACGGCTTCAGCGACTGCAGCAGCGGGGCGGCTGCCAGCGCGGGGGGCAAAGAGTTCAGGGAAAAGCCGGCAAGGCCAGCCAGGGCCGCCAAGGTGGTTCTGCGCTGCATGGGGAATGGGTATGGTGGATGGGACGTGCTGGGATGACTGAGCCGAAGGCGGCCTGGAAGTTCCAGGCGCGGCATCAAACCAGCGCCGGGCCGGCCCACCGGCCGCTGCGCAGGCCGGCCGGCATCTGGCGGGCCCAGACCTGGCCGCTCACGTCCCAGGTCTGTTCCTGCACATTCAGGCCCGCGAACACGCCGTAGCCGTCGCCGGCGCGGATGTCTTCGCCGGCAAAGAGGCTCTCGCCGGCCTTGATGGTTCCGCGCGCATGGATGTACTGGCCTGCCCGAATGCCCCAGCCCGCCTCGATATGCGTGGCGCCCTCGATGGCCCCGCCTACGAAGATGCCGTGCCCGGCGCGCACGGCATCCGTGCCCAGCAGGTGGCCGCCCACACGCAGGTTCTTGTCGCACTGCACGCTGGCGCCGGCGATGAGGTCCTGGCCGATCACCGCACTGCCGCGGATGTCCAGGCGGTCCTTCACCGCCAGGTCCCAGGCTGCGCGCAGGTCGCCGCCGCAGCTCAGCGACTGTTCCACCTCGATGCCCCAGTCCGTGCGAAGGTGGCCGCCGGCCCGCAGGTGCTCGCCGCTGTGGATGCTGGCCCCGGCACGGATATCCTCGCCCACGGCGATGGTGCCGCCGGCGCGGATGCCGCCACCGGCATGGAGGGAGCACCCCACATGGAGCAGGCCGCCCACGCCCACGCCACCCCGTACCTCGAGGCTTCCTGCATAGACGACGGTGTCGGCCTCCAGGCTGTCCAGTTGCAGCACGGTATTGGTGGGACCGAACTGGTTGAGCAGCCACACGGCGTCGTCCACGCGGCCGGCATCCACCAGCGCATCCAGCGCCTGCTGGTAGCCGACGCCATCTTCCACATTGCGCACGAACCAGCGCCAGCCCATCGCGCACGGGTTCTTGGCGCGAAGGAACTGCTTGGTGAATTCCATTGAATTCTCCATGTCATTCTCCTTGGTGATGCAGTGCATCGACGGCAGCGCAGAGCGAGGGCCCGGCGATGGTGGAGTTCTGCGCTGAAAGAAGAGAGAGGGAGAACGGTTATCGCCGGGCTGGGGAATGTGCGACCGGCTTGTAGGGCCAGATCTCGCGCACCGCGGCGCCGCGCAGCCGGTTCGGCGCAAGCAGGCGGAGGGAGGGGAAAAGGCGCGGCATGAGCGCGCATGGTAGCAGCGCGCCGGGGGTGGAACAAGCTTGTCGCACGGTAGCGCGCGGGCTTTGCGCGCTGCCTGCCATGCTCAGGTCGGGCTGTGGTGGGCGTGGCGGGCTGCCGCCTTGGCGCCCCCCAGCGTGACCCAGGCCAGCAGCACGCCGCAGAGCGCGCCCGCTGCCATGCCAATCACCATGGGCAGGGGCTTGCCGTTGGAAAAGACGCCCACCACCTGCATGGCGACCGCGCCGCTCAGCATCTGCAGCGTACCCAGCAGGGCAGATGCCGTGCCGGCGATCTGCCCGTGCTCTTCGAGCGCCAGCACGGACGTGGTGGGAATCACCAGCCCCATCAGCGCGCTGGACAGGAAATACAGCACCAGCAGCACCGCCAGCCGGTCGCCGCCCAGCAGGTAGTAGGCCAGCAGCACGGTCATGATTACGCCGCAGACGGAGGCGGCCACCTTGACCACCGGCACCAGGCCGAAGCGCTTGCCCAGCGCGCCGGTGAACTGCGCCGAGCCGATGAACGCCACCGCATTGATGGCGAAGGCCAGGCTGTACTGCGTGGTGCTGAGTCCGTAGTGGTTGATCAGCACGAAGGGCGAGCCGGCCAGGTAGACGAAGAAGCCCGCCATCGCGGTGGCGCCGATGAACACCAGGCCCAGGTAGTGCCAGTCGCGCAGTAGCACGCCGTAGGCCTTGAACGCGTCGGCCACGCTGCTTTGCAGCCGGGCATCGGCGTCGCGCGTCTCGGGCAGTCCGCGCACCATGGCGGCCATGCCCAGAACGGCGGCCACGCTCACCGCCCAGAACACCCAGCGCCAGCCGCCCAGCGCGATGATGCCGCTGCCCGCCAGCGGTGCCAGGATGGGCGACACGCTGAACACCAGCATCAGCAGCGACATCATGCGCGCGGCTTCGTGGCCGGTATGCAGGTCGCGCACCACGGCGCGCGGGATGGCCATGCCTGCCGCCGCGCCCAGGCCCTGCACGAAGCGCAGCGCCACCAGGGTCTGGATGTCCTGCGCCAGCGCGCAACCCACGCTGGCCACGATGAAGACGGCCAGGCCCAGGTACAGCGGCCGCTTGCGGCCCCACATGTCGGACAGCGAGCCGAACAGCGGCTGACCCACGCCCAGTGCGAGGAAGAACGCCGTCAGGCTGGCCTGCACGGCACCCACGGGTGCGTCCAGGCTGGCGCCGATCTGCGGCAGCGCCGGCAGATACATGTCGATGGCAAACGGCCCGATGGCCGACAGCAGGCCCAGGATCAGCACCAGGCGCAGGGAAATCGGAGGTGACATAGAAAAAAGGGGACAAGGCATGCATCCGCGATGCAAGCCATTGCCGAGAGAAGCAGAAGATGGAAGGGGAGGAGCGGCGCCGGAGCGGCGCTGCATCCGCGGCCCGCAAGGGCCGGGCGACGATTCGCCGGGCGACGTTTCGTCGTGAGAGTGGGCCATTATGGCATCGCAGCCGTCGACATGAGCCTGTTGCTGGCGTGCCTTTCGGAATCCTCCGACACCAGGGGGTCGCACGAGGTATAGGGTAGAGGTGCGGCCGGGCCGGCCGCACGGGCCACTGGTCATAAGGAGCAAACCATGCAGACTTTGACGGTAACCTCGCATATGCGGGCACGGATCGGTGGTGCTTTCTATCCGACCGGATTCTCGATGGTGATGTATCCCACAGAGGATGCCGCCCATGGCGCGGCAGATCGGCTGGTGGACGCGGGCTTCTCCGCGGCCGACATATTTTGGGTGCCGCCTTCCGTCGTGCTGACCGAAATCGCTCCCACGGTGACGGCGTCCGAGGGGCTGTTCCCGTCGATGGGGTCGGACGGCCCCACGATCCGGGAGTTCGCCCGGCTCGCCAGGGACGGGCATTTCGGGCTCCTGGTACGCACCGGCGAGGTGGAAGATCGCAACCGCCTGTCGGGAGCGATCCGGGGCACGCCTTACGCGATCGCCCAGCGCTATGCCTCGCTGGTGATCGAGGACCTCTGACGGCGACCGCTCTGCGGCTGGCCCGGCACCGGCTTGGGCCGGTTGCCGGGATGCGGCGGCAAGGGCTGGGACGGATCGAGCGGCGGCTCGGGCTGGATGGGCTCGGGTGGCGGATCCTGGATCGGGATGGTGGACATGCTGGCCTCCTCTGGCCTGGACCAGCTTAGCGCCGCTGCGGCGGGACGCCCGTAGTGCAATCGCCCCTGGCCTTGTAGGGATGCCCGGGCCGAAAGGCCGGCTGGCCAGGAGGTGCTTGGGTTGCGGGCACACTGGTCCCATGCAAACCCTCATTTCACGGTTCGAAAGCATGCTGGCCGGCGGCCGGGATTCCGCGCTGCTGCGCTACACGCTGGGCAAGGCCTACGTGGACGAAGGCAACCCGCAGGCGGGGCTGGAGCACCTGCGCAAGGCGGTGGAAATGGATGCCCACTATTCGGTGGCCTGGAAGTACCTGGGCAAGGCCTGGCTGGAACTGGGCGATGCCGCGCAGGCGCGCGAAGCCTGGCTGCAGGGCAAGGCCTGCGCCGAGGCGCGCGGCGATGCGCAGGTGGTCAAGGAACTGGCGGTGTTCCTCAAGCGGCTGGACAAACCGGCCCGTTCATAAGCTCATTTCCACATATTCGTTGCCGACGGGCTACAAGCCGCCTACAGTATTGCGCTTTTGAACCAGAGGAATTGGCGAACATGCTCAAGCGTTCGTTGTTGCAGTCGTTGCTGGCGGTGTCGCTGGCCGTGGGGGTGTCGGGCCAGGCGCTCGCGCAGGACAAGACCATCAAGATCGGCGTCACGGCCGGGCCCCATGCCCAGATCATGGAGCAGGTGAAGAAGGTCGCCGAGAAGGATGGCCTGAACCTCAAGATCGTCGAGTTCAGCGACTACGTGCAGCCCAATGCCGCGCTGCAGTCCGGCGAGCTGGATGCCAACAGCTACCAGCACAAGCCCTATCTGGATGCGCAGATCAAGGACCGCGGCTACAAGTTCGCGGTGGCGGGCAATACGGTGAATTTCCCCATCGGCCTGTATTCCAAGAAGGTCAAGAGCCTGGATGCCCTGAAGGAGGGCGCACGCTTCGGCATTCCCAACGATCCGACCAATGGCGGCCGCGTGCTGCTGCTGCTGCAGGCTAAGGGCCTGATCAAGCTCAAGGAACAGGCCGGCCTGAAGGCCACACCGCTCGACGTGGTGGCCAACCCCAAGAAGCTGAAGTTCGTCGAGCTCGATGCCGCCCAGCTGCCGCGTTCGCTGGATGACCTGGATGCCGCCGCCGTCAACACCAACTTCGCGATCTCGGCGGGCCTGAACCCCAAGCGCGACTCCATCGCGATGGAAAGCGCCGACAACCCCTACGTGAACATCCTGGTGGTGCGCGAGGCCGACAAGGGCCAGCCCTGGGTGGGCCAGCTGGTGAAGGCCTACCACAGCGAGGCGATCCGCCGCTTCATCGACACCCAGTTCCAGGGTTCCGTGATGCCGGGCTTCTGAACGAAATCGCCGGTTTAGCCTCCAGGCCCAGCGCTGGTTTCAGAGCTGGGCTTTTTTGCGCCCGGCGGGCGCTGGCGGCGCGGCATGCGCAGCCCGCGGCGCACGCTTGCGGCTGCGTGGCGGGGTGCTGTCGGCAGGCGCGGTTTCGGGCTTGTCGACCTTGAGCGCGATCAGCGACATGTTGTCGCCGCTGCCGCCGGCGCGGGCATGGGCGCGTTCGACCAGGAACTCGCAGGCCTCGCGCGGGCTCAGGGTCTGCAGCACCGCGGCCAGCGCGCCGGGATCGAAGTGGTGCCAGATGCCGTCGCTGCAGGCCAGCAGCGCATCGCCCTTGCGCAGCTGCGGAATGCGGTGGATGGTGATCTGTGGATCGCGCGCCGTGCCCAGGCAGTTGAGCAGGATGTTGGACTGCGGGTGGTCGCGGGCTTCCTCCAGCGTGATCTCGCCCTGGTCGACCAGGGTCTGCACGTAGGAGTGGTCGCTGGTGTGGAACACCAGCTTGCCGTTGCGGAAGTGGTACAGGCGCGAGTCGCCGGCATGGGCCCAGGCGCATTCGCCCTGCGGCGTGATGACGAAGACCGCCAGCGTGCTGTGCGGCTCCTGCTCGGCGCTGATGGCGATCAGCCGGATCAGCAGGTGGGCCTCGCTGGCCAGGCGCTCCAGCATCTGCACCGCATCGTCCGTGCCGGGCGCGAAGCGCTCGAACACCTGCCGCGCGGTGATGACCACCTGGTCGGCGGCCAGGCGCCCGCCGCTGCGTCCGCCCATGCCGTCGGCCACCAGGCCCAGCAGGCAGCCGTGGGCGCGCGGATGCGGCAGCAGCACGAGCTGGTCCTGCTGGTAGGCGCGGTCGCCCTGGTGGAGTCCGGTAGCGGCTAAGAGGCGAAAGGTGGAGGGCATGTTCTCTAGAGCGTGTTATGCACTTTTACGTGCCCGCGAAAGCCGGGGAAAGGCCCGGCAACGCGACGCAGGCCGCGGGGCGGTTCGCACACCGCTCGCGGACTGCAACAAAGTGGCCGGGCCTTTCCCCGGCTGGGCGCCCCCGGCTTTCCCTTCGGGTTGGCCCGCAGGCCGGCGCTCGCGGCGTTGCAGCGCTTGCCAAGGCATGAGCCTTGGCTGCGCACTGCGCCTTGCGATCATCCGGCCTGCGGGCCAACGCGGGTACGTAAAAGTGCATAACACGCTCTATCCTGGCGGGCGGCTGCCATCATAGGCGATCCCGGCCCGCGGCAGCAGCCCTGGCTTGGTAGACTGCGGCACCCTATGACGATCGCCACCGATTCCCCGCCCGCCGGCCTGCAGTTGCGGCCCGCGCAGCAGGCCATGCTTGAGGCGCTGCGCCCCGTGGTTCAGGGTGGCGGCGCGCTTGCGGTCGAGGCGCCCACCGGCGTGGGCAAGACCTACGCCTACCTGATCGCCGCGCTGGAAAGCGGCGAGCGCTTCGTGGTCAGCACCGCCACGCGGGCGCTGCAGGACCAGTTGGTGGACAAGGACCTGCCGACGGTGCTGCGCCACCTGGGGCTGGCGCGCCGGGTGGCCATGCTCAAGGGGCGCGAGAACTACCTGTGCCTGCACTTCCTGGCGCAGCAGCGCCAGACGGGTTCCGGCGCCACGGCTGGCGACCGCGCGCTGGCCGCCGACCTGGCCGTGGTCGAGCGCTGGGCGCAGTCCACGCCGGACGGCGACTGGAGCCGCCTGCCGGGCCTGGCCCAGCCCGAGCGCCTGCGCCCGCTGGTGACCGCCACCCAGGCCCAGTGCCTGGGCGCGGCCTGCCGCCATGCCGAGCGCTGCTTTGCCAACCGGGCGCGCACGCGGGCCGCGGCGGCCGAGGTGCTGGTCATCAACCACCACCTGTATTTCAGCGATCTCAAGCTGCGGCATATCGATGCCGAATCGCCCGGCCTGGTGCCGCTAGCGCCCCTTGTGGTCTTCGACGAGGCGCACCGGCTGCAGCCCATTGGCCTGGCGGTGCTGGCGCAGGGCTTCTCGGTGGCCGACGTGGCGCAGTTCGTCGCCCGTTCGCACCGCCTGGGCCAGCGCCATGCGCGTGGCTGGGCGCCGTGGGACGCGCTGCAGGCGGCCGTGCAGCGCGCGCTCGAACGCTGGACGCAGGCGGCGGGGGCGGATTCCGAAGCCCGGGCGGAGCTGGTGCAACTGCACAACGCGCTGTCGGCGCTGGTCGCCGCGCTGCAGTCGGTGGCCGAGAGCGCCGCCGACCTCAAGGCGCAAGCCCAGGCCGGCCTGCCACTGCTGCAGGCGCTGCGCGAATGGGCTCGGCCCGGCGCGCCCGGGCTGGTGCGCTGGTGGGAGGCCGGCGGCGCCGACCGTGCCGGCCCGCGCGAATCGCCGCTATGGCTGTGGCAGGCGCTGCAGCGGCTGGCGCCGCGCGCGCGTGCCGCGAGCTGGATGCCGGCCGACGGCGCCGGCGACGTGAAAACCTGGATCTTCACCTCGGCCACGCTGGCGGCGGATGCCGCGCAGGACGGCTGGATCGAGGTGCCGGCCACCATCCCGCAGCTGCGCCTGCCCAGCCCCTTCGACTGGGCGGGGCAGGCCGGGCTGGTGGTGCCCGAGCTGCAGCGCGAGCTGCTGGACGCGGGCGCGCGCGCCCAGGTGCTGGCGGCCTGGCTGGCGCCCGCGGTGCGGCTGCTGGGCGGGCGCTGCCTGGTGCTCTGCACCTGGCTGCAGGCCATGCACCTCATCGGAGCGGCGCTGCGGCAGCTGCTGGCGGGCGAGGTGGCGGTGATGGTGCAGGGCGAGCAGCCCAAGCCCTGGCAGCTGGCGCAGATGCGCCATGCCAAGGGCGCCACGGCGCTGGTCGGCACCATGGGGCTGTGGGAGGGCGTGGACCTGCCGGGCGATTCGCTGCAGCTGCTGGTGATCGACAAGCTGCCGTTTCCGGCGCCGCACGAGGTGCTGCACGCCGCACGTGCCGCCGCCGTCGAGGCCGCGGGCGGCGATGGCTTCAACGGCTACACCGTGCCCTATACGGCGACGCTGCTGCGCCAGGGCGTGGGGCGGCTGATCCGCTCGGCCGGCGACCGGGGCGTGGTGGTGATTGCTGACGAGCGGCTGCTGAACCGGCCCTATGGCAGCGCCATGCTGGCGGCGCTGCCGCCCATGCGCCGGCTGGGCGGCGAAGACTGGATGGAGGCGGTGGCGCGCCTGGCGCAACTGCAAAAAAATAGCTGCTAGCGCTTGCTATACCTGGTTTTCAGCTATGAATCTATCTGAAAACCTTGTGCAGCAAGCGCGAGCAGCTCACTTTTTGGAGATACTGGCGATCACCAGAGCTTCCACCACGGCGACTCCTTGCGGCCGAAGCCATCCTTGAGCAGCGTGGTCTTGGGGAACGAAGCCATCAGCACGCGCTGGGCATCGTCGCGCAGGTCGGTCATGCCCAGCTTGTCGTACGACAGCACCAGCAGGTACAGCGCGTCTTCCTGTGCCGGCACTTCCTTGTAGTCGGCGATGGCGCTCTGCGCGCGGCTGATGGCGGCCACGTAGGCGCCGCGCTCGTAGTAGTAGCGCGCCACGTGCACCTCGTACTGGGCCAGCGAGTTCACGATGTACTGCATGCGCTGCAGCGCATCGGGCGTGTACTTGGACTCGGGGAAGCGCTTGACCAGCTCGTTGAAGGATTCGTACGAATCCTTGGCCGCCTTCTGGTCGCGCTCGGACAGGTCCTGGCGCGAGATGAAGGAGAACATGCCCAGGTTCTCGTTGAAGTTCACCAGGCCCTTGAGGTACAGCGCGTAGTCGACGGCCTCGCTCGCCGGGTGCAGCTTCATGAAGCGGTCCAGCGTGGCGATGGCCTGGGCCTTTTCGCCGCCCTTGTACTGCGCGTAGGCCTTCTCGATCTGGGCCTGCTGGGCCAGCGAGGTGCCGGCGGCGCGGCCTTCGAGCTTCTCGTACAGCGGCACCGACTTGTCCCAGGCGCCGGACGAGGATTCGTCGCGCGCCTCGGCGTAGATCTTGTTGGGGCTCCAGTTCGCGGTCTTGTCCACCTCGGTGGAGGAACAACCGGCGAGCAGGGCGGCAGCTGCTGCAAGAACAATAGCTGTCAGCGCTGATGGGGTCTGCGTAAACCGGGTTTTCGACGAGAGATGCATGGAGGGGCCACAGAGACGTTGAATTGCCGCGCATTGTACAAGCCCGTTTTTGCCCTGATTGGCCGCGGCTGTTACGCAGCGTTTCTACAATCGCTGCCTATATGTTTGTCCATCTGCGCATCCACACCGAGTTTTCCATCGTCGACGGCACCAACCGCATTGGCGACCTGATCAAGCACGCGGCGGGCGACGGCCAGCCCGCCATGGCCGTCACCGACCTGAACAACCTGTTCGGCGGCGTCAAGTTCTACAAGACCGGGCGCGACAAGGGCGTCAAGCCCGTGCTGGGCGCCGAGCTGGCCATGGAGCCCGAAGCCGCCGGCGGCAACCCGTCGCGCATCATCGTGCTGATCCAGAACGAGCAGGGCTACCTGAACCTGTCCGAGATCCTGGCGCGCATGTGGACGGCCGACGCCGTCAAGGGCCAGGTGATGTGCACCTGGGCCTGGCTGACCGAGCTGTCGGGCGGGCTGATCGTGCTGTCCGGCGCGCAGGCCGGCCCGGTGGGGCAGGCGCTGTTGCGCGGCGACGAGGCCGGTGCGCGCGCGTCGGCGCTGCGCCTGGCCGGGCTGTTTCCGCACCGTTTTTACATCGAGTTGCAGCGCGCCGGCCGCAGCGACGACGAAACCCACGTCAGCGCCGCCGTGGCGCTGGCCGCACACCTCAAGCTGCCGGTGGTGGCCACGCACCCGGTGCAGTTCGGCAAGCCCGACGAGTTCGAGGCGCACGAGGCGCGGGTCTGCATCGCCGAGGGCGAGACCCTGGGCAACAACAAGCGCATCAAGCGCTTCACCCGCGACCAGTACCTCAAGAGCAGCGCCGAGATGCAGGCGCTGTTCGCCGACGTGCCGTCGGCCATCGCCAACACGGTGGAGATCGCGCGCCGCTGCAGCCTGACGCTAACGCTCGGCGTGCCGCGCCTGCCCGACTTTCCGACGCCAAACAACATCCCGATCGCGGATTTCTTCCGCGACGAGTCCTTCAAGGGCCTGGACGAGCGCCTGGTGCTGCTGTACCCGGACGAGAAGAAGCGCGAGGCGCAGCGACCGCGCTACGTGGAGCGGCTGGAGTTCGAGCTGAACACCATCCTGAAGATGGGCTTCCCGGGCTACTTCCTGATCGTGGCGGACTTCATCAACTGGGCCAAGAGCAACGGCTGCCCCGTGGGGCCGGGCCGCGGCTCGGGCGCGGGCTCGCTGGTGGCCTATGTGCTCAAGATCACCGACCTCGACCCGCTGGAATACAACCTGCTGTTCGAGCGCTTCCTGAACCCCGAGCGAGTGTCCATGCCCGACTTCGACGTGGACTTCTGCCAGAGCAACCGCGACCGGGTGATCGACTACGTGAAGGAGCGCTACGGCAAGAATGCCGTGAGCCAGATCGCCACCTTCGGCACCATGGCCGCGCGCGCGGCCATCCGCGACGTGGGCCGGGTGCTGGACATGAGCTACACCTTCTGCGACGGCATCTCCAAGCTCATCCCCAACAAGCCGGGCCTGCACGTCACACTCAAGTACCCGCCCAACCCGCCCAAGGAGGGCGACAAGTACACCTACGCCATCAAGGAAGAGCCGGTGCTGGCCGAGCGCATCGAGAAGGAGGAGGACGTCAAGACCCTGATCGAGATGGCGCAACGGCTCGAGGGCATGACCCGCAACATCGGCATGCACGCCGGCGGCGTGGTGATCGCGCCCGGCAAGCTCACCGATTTCTGCCCGCTGTACCAGCAGCCGGGCAGTACCTCGGCGGTGGCCATGTACGACAAGGACGACGTGGAGGCCGTGGGCCTGGTGAAGTTCGACTTCCTGGGGTTGGCGACGCTGACCATCCTCGAGATCGCGCGCGAATTCATCATGAAGCGCCACAAGGGGCAGGAGAACTTCGCCTTCGAGAACATCCCGCTCGACGACTACCCGACCTACAAGCTCTTTTCCGACGGCAAGACCGAGGCCGTGTTCCAGTTTGAAAGCCGCGGCATGCAGGGCATGCTGCGCGAGGCCAAGCCTTCGCGGCTGGAAGACCTGATCGCGCTGAACGCGC
This sequence comes from Comamonas humi, assembly GCF_054782535.1. Classification (NCBI taxonomy): domain Bacteria; kingdom Pseudomonadati; phylum Pseudomonadota; class Betaproteobacteria; order Burkholderiales; family Comamonadaceae; genus Comamonas; species Comamonas humi. Next base: position 22,792 of record NZ_BAAGSH010000012.1, read on the forward strand.
TCTACCGCCCGGGGCCGATGGACCTGATCCCCAGCTTCGTGGAGCGCAAGCACGGGCGCGAGAAGGTGGAATACCCGCACCCCATGGTCGAATCCGTGCTCGCCGAGACCTACGGCATCATGGTCTACCAGGAGCAGGTGATGCAGACCGCCCAGGTGCTGGGCGGCTACAGCCTGGGCGGCGCCGACTTGCTGCGCCGCGCCATGGGCAAGAAGAAGGCCGAGGAAATGGCCAAGCACCGCCTGATCTTCCGCGAGGGCGCGGCCAAGAACGGGCTGGACGAGACCAAGGCCGACGAAGTCTTCGACCTGATGGAGAAGTTCGCCGGCTACGGCTTCAACAAGTCGCACGCCGCCGCCTACTCGCTGCTGGCCTATCACACGGCCTGGCTCAAGGTGCACTACACGGCCGAGTTCTACTGCGGCAACATGACCGTGGAAATGGACAACACCGACAAGCTGAAGGTGCTGTACGAGGATGCTCTGAAGATGGGCATCAGCTTCGAGCCGCCGGACGTGAACCGCGGCACCTACCGCTTCGAGCCGGTCACCGACCTGGTGGTGCGCTACGGGCTGGGTGCCGTCAAGGGCACGGGCCAGCAGGCCATCGAAGCCATCGTTGCGGCCCGCAATGGCGAAGGCACCGGGCCGCAGGGCCACGTGAAGGGGCCGTTCAAGAGCCTGTTCGACTTCTGCGTGCGGGTGGACCGCCAGCGCATCAACAAGCGCACCGTCGAGGCGCTGATCAAGGCCGGCGCCTTCGACAGCCTGCAGCTCAACCGCCGCTCGCTGCTCACCTCGCTGGACACGGCCTTCGAGTTCGCCACCGCCGTGCATGCCAACGCCAACCAGGGCGGCCTGTTCGACATGATGGGCGAGGACGCCCACGGCTCCAGCACCCAGGAGCCCGAGCTGGCCAACGTGCTGCCCTTTAGCGTGAAGGAGCGCCTGGTGCTGGAGAAGACGGCCGTGGGCTTCTACCTGTCGGGCCATCTGTTCGACGAGGTGCAGCACGAGGTGCGCCAGTTCGTGCGCACGCCCATCGCCAACCTCAAGGACAGCCGCGAGACGCAGACGGTGGCCGGCATCATCAGCGAGCTGCGCATCATCAACGGCCAGCGCGGCAAGCTGGCGCTGTTCAAGCTGGACGACAAGTCCGGCGTGATCGAGGCCTCGATGGACGAGGCCATGCTCAATCGCCACCGCGACCTGCTCAAGGAAGACGAGTTCGTCGTCGTCAGCGCCCGGGTGCAGAACGACCACTTCAGCGGCGGCCTGCGCGCCAAGATCCAGCACATGTGGGACCTGGCCGCCGCGCGCAGCCGCTTCGGCCGCTACCTGTACGTGCAGGTGCAGCAGCGCCAGCCCGACGTGGCCCGCTTGCTGCAGGAGTTCCCAGCGATGGAGGAGAGCACGGAGCAGGGCGTGCTGCGCCACGGCCTGAAGATCCGCCTGGGCCTGGTCTGCCAGGCGCCGCAGGAGCCCGAGCACAAGGCGGCGGTGGAGATCAACCTGGGCGATGGCTGCCGTTTCTACCCCAGCGACGCGGCCATGAGCGCCTGGAGCGGAGAGGTCGGCCACGAGGCGATGCGCATCGTTTACGAAAGCGCTGTTTGAAGTAGGTGAATCCGGCTCCATATGGGTAACCAGGCGTTCTCTGCCCTATAGAATGAATTGCAAATGGCCACGAAACCTCTTCCTCCCGCAACGATCCAACCGAAAACCCCGCCGGACGACGGCGGCTCGTTGGTGGTGGAGCGTGTCACGCAGCGAGTCGAGCCGCCGCGCCTGCACCAGGTGCTGATGCTCAACGACGATTTCACGCCGATGGAGTTCGTGATTGACGTGCTGCAGCACTTCTTCGGGAAGGACCGGGAGACGGCGACGCAGATCATGCTGAAGATCCACTTGGACGGGAAAGGAGTGTGTGGCGTGTACTCTTTCGAGGTGGCAGAGACGAAGGTAGCGTTGGTGATGGATGCCGCGAAGCAAGCCGGGCATCCGCTGCAGGCAGTGACGGAACCTGTTGAATAAACGGATTTCGTCCTGATCTAGGGTGCAGTGAAAGTATTCGGCAGGCAATAAAGGAGTTTCAAATGATTGCTCAGGAACTGGAAGTCAGCTTGCACATGGCCTTTGTCGAGGCGCGGCAGCAGCGCCACGAGTTCATCACCGTGGAGCACCTGCTGCTCGCATTGCTCGATAACCCCAGTGCGTCGGAGGTGCTGCGCGCATGCTCCGCCAACATCGACGACCTGCGGGTGTCGCTCACGAATTTCATCAAGGACAACGCCCCCCAGGTGGCCGGCGAGGACGAGGTGGACACCCAGCCCACGCTGGGCTTCCAGCGCGTGATCCAGCGCGCCATCATGCACGTGCAGTCCACCGGCAACGGCAAGAAGGAAGTGACGGGCGCCAACGTGCTCGTGGCCATCTTCGGCGAGAAGGATTCGCACGCCGTCTACTACCTGCACCAGCAGGGCGTGACGCGCCTGGACGTGGTGAACTACATTGCCCACGGCATCAAGAAATCTGACGCCCAGGAGCCCGCCAAATCGGACGCCCCGCAGGAATCCGAGGACGGCGCCGCGCAGGGCGGCGAGCGCAGCGAAAAGGCTTCGCCGCTGGAGCAGTTCACGCTCAACCTGAACCAGGCAGCCAAGGAAGGCAAGATCGATCCGCTGATCGGCCGCCAGTACGAGGTGGAGCGCACCATCCAGATCCTGTGCCGCCGGCGCAAGAACAACCCGCTGCTCGTCGGCGAGGCCGGCGTGGGCAAGACGGCGATCGCCGAGGGCCTGGCCTGGCGCATCACGCAGAACGACGTGCCCGAGGTGCTGGCCGAGGCCACGGTGTACTCGCTCGACATGGGCGCGCTGCTGGCGGGCACCAAGTACCGCGGCGACTTCGAGCAGCGCCTCAAGGGCGTGCTCAAGGCGCTGAAGGACAAGCCGGGCGCGATCCTGTTCATCGACGAGATCCACACGCTGATCGGCGCTGGCGCGGCGTCGGGCGGCACGCTGGATGCGTCCAACCTGCTCAAGCCGGCGCTCTCCAGCGGCCAGCTCAAGTGCATCGGCGCGACCACGTTCAACGAGTACCGCGGCATTTTCGAGAAGGATGCGGCGCTGTCGCGGCGCTTCCAGAAGATCGACGTGGTCGAGCCCTCGGTGCCCGAGACGGTGGAGATCCTCAAGGGCCTCAAGAGCCGCTTCGAGGAGCACCACAGTGTCAAGTACGCCACGGCCGCGCTGGTGGCCGCGGCCGAGCTGTCGGCCAAGTTCATCAACGACCGCCACCTGCCCGACAAGGCCATCGACGTGATCGACGAAGCCGGTGCCGCGCAGCGCATCGTGCCGGTGAGCAAGCGCAAGAAGACCATTGGCAAGGCCGAGATCGAGGAGATCGTCGCCAAGATCGCCCGCATCCCGCCTGCCAACGTCAGCAACGACGACCGCAGCAAGCTGCAGACGCTGGAGCGTGACCTCAAGAGCGTGGTCTTCGGCCAGGACAAGGCGCTGGAGGTGCTGGCGTCGGCCGTGAAGATGTCGCGCTCGGGCCTGGGCAAGGTGGACAAGCCGATCGGCTCCTTCCTGTTCAGCGGCCCCACCGGCGTCGGCAAGACCGAGGCCGCCAAGCAGCTGGCCTACATCCTGGGTATCGATCTGATCCGCTTCGACATGTCGGAGTACATGGAGCGCCATGCGGTGAGCCGGCTGATCGGCGCGCCTCCGGGCTACGTCGGGTTCGACCAGGGCGGCCTGCTGACCGAGGCCATCACGAAGAAGCCGCACGCGGTGCTGCTGCTCGACGAGATCGAGAAGGCGCACCCGGACATCTTCAACGTGCTGCTGCAGGTGATGGATCATGGCACGCTGACCGACAACAACGGGCGCAAGGCCGACTTCCGCAACGTCATCATCATCATGACGACGAACGCGGGTGCCGAGACCATGAACAAGGCGACCATCGGCTTCACCAACCCGCGCCAGGCCGGCGACGAAATGGGCGACATCAAGCGCCTGTTCACGCCCGAGTTCCGCAACCGGCTGGACGCCATCGTCAGCTTCCGGGCGCTGGACGAGCAGATCATCCTGCGCGTGGTCGACAAGTTCCTGCTGCAGCTGGAGCAGCAGCTGGCCGAGAAGAAGGTGGAAGTCACTTTCACCGACAAGCTGCGCAAGCACCTGGCCAAGGCCGGCTTCGATCCGCTGATGGGCGCGCGGCCGATGCAGCGCCTGATCCAGGACACGATCCGGCGCTCGCTGGCCGACGAGCTGCTGTTCGGCCGGCTGGTCGACGGCGGCCGCCTGACGGTGGACTGGAACGACAGCGACCCGGCCAAGGCCGAGGTGCAGCTCGACATCCAGCCGCTGCCCAAGAAGGAGCGCGCCAAGCAGGAGCCGCCCGAAGAGGAAGTGGCGGCCGACTGAGCGCCGCGTGGTGTGAACCAAACAGCCGCTTTCGCGGCTGTTTTCTTTTTGCCACCCACCGCCGATACACTCACGGCGGTAGGAAATCGTTCCAAGGAGCCGTCGCGCGTGGACTGGAGTTGGCAGAAACTGATCTCGCATGAGCACCTGATGGCCACGCTGTCCGTGGTCTGGTCGGTGTACGTGGTGGTCGTCGGGGTGTGGATCCTGATGCAGCGCCGCGCGCCGGTGGCCACGATGAGCTGGCTGCTGTCCATGGCCGCGCTGCCGGTGGTGGGCCTGGTGGTGTACTACTTTCTGGGGCCGCAGCGCTTCAAGCGCCAGCGCATCAAGCGGCTCAGGGCGCGCAGTCGCTCGCAGGTGCAGGAGACAGTGCGCCGCATCCGCGAGGTGGACCCGAACCCGCCGCCCAAGCTGCTGCAACTGGCCAAGCTGGTGCAGGTGGCCAGCGGCTTTCCGATCAGCACGGCCACGCGCATCGATTTCCTGAGCGGCGGCGCGGCCACCTTCGACAGCATCTTCGCGGCCGTGGCCGGCGCCGAGCGGCACGTGCACCTCGAGTACTACATCTATGAGCCCGACGCCACCGGCACCCGGCTGCGCGACCTGCTGATCGAGCGCGCCCGCGCCGGCGTGCAGGTGCGCCTGCTGGTGGACGCGCTGGGCTCCAAGGCCATCGCGCGCGGCTTCTGGCAGCCGCTGGTGGATGCGGGCGCCGAGTTCGCCTTCTTCCACCCCACGCGCATCGGGCGGCGCCTGCGGCCGGTGATCAACTTCCGCACCCACCGCAAGATCCTGGTGGTGGACGGGCGCATCGGCTACACCGGCGGCGTCAACATCACCGACGAGGAGGACGTGCGCATCCGCCCCGATGCCTACCACGACGCCCACCTGCGCGTGGAAGGCCCCATCGTCAACTGGCTGCAGACCGCCTTCCTCGAGGACTGGGCCTACGCGCTGGACAAGACGCCGCAGGACGCGCCCGCCGACCTTGACGACCTGCTGCCCGAGCTGCCCAACGGCCATCACCTGATGCAGGTCATGACCTCGGGGCCGGACAACCCGCTCGAGGCCATCCACCGCGTGCACCTGGCTGCCATCCACACCGCCACCGAGCGGGTCTGGCTGACCACGCCGTACTTCGTGCCTACCGAGGCGGCGATCTACGCGCTCACCGGCGCCGCGCTGCGCGGGCTGGACGTGCGCCTGCTGGTGCCCGAGAAGTCCGACTCCATCTTCGTGACCGCCGCCGCGCGCTCGTACTTCGACGACCTGATCGCCACCGGCGTCAAGGTCTACGAGTACCAGGCGCGCATGCTGCACTCCAAGACCATGCTGGTCGACGACGACGTGGCCATCATCGGCACGGCGAACTTCGACAACCGGAGCTTCCGCCTGAACTATGAGGTCTGCGCCGTGGCCTACGGGCCGCTGCTGGCCGGGCAGCTCGAGGCGCAGTTCCTCAGGGACCTGGAAAAATCGCAGCTGGTGCACCACCAGCGCCTGCAGCGCTTCACCGCGCGGCTGGGCGACTCGGTGGCGCGGCTGTGCTCGCCTTTGCTCTGAGGCTTTGCGGGCATACTAGCGCCCCATGGCTGAGCTCAACACCTTCTTCTGGCACGACTACGAAACCTTTGGCGCGGTGCCCCGGCGCGACCGGCCCGCGCAGTTCGCGGGCATCCGCACCGACATGGACCTCAACGAGATCGGCGAGCCGGTCATGCTGTACTGCCGGCAGGCGCCCGACTACCTGCCCAGCCCCGAGGCCTGCCTGATCACCGGCATCACGCCGCAGCAGTGCCAGGAGCAGGGCGTGCCCGAGCATGCCTTTGCCGCCGCCGTCGAGCAGCACCTGGGCCAGCCCGGCACCATCGGCGTGGGCTACAACACCATCCGCTTCGACGACGAGGTGACCCGCTACCTGCTGTGGCGCAACCTGCGCGACCCCTATGCGCGCGAATGGCAGAACGGCTGCGGCCGCTGGGACCTGCTCGACGTGGTGCGCATGGTCTACGCGCTGCGCCCCGAGGGCATCCAGTGGCCGAAGAAGGCCGACGGCAGCGTGAGCTTCAAGCTCGAGGACCTGGCCCGCGCCAACGGCCTGGCGCACGCCCAGGCGCACGACGCGCTCAGCGACGTGCGCGCCACCATCGCGCTGGCCCGGCTCATCAGGCAGCTGCAGCCGCGGCTGTTCGAGTTCGCCCTCAGCCTGCACAAGAAGGACCGCGTGATGCAGGAGCTGCGCCTGCCCGCGACGGCGGCCACGGCGCGGCCCTTCCTGCACGTCTCGGGCATGTTCCCGGTCGAGCGCGGCTGCCTGGCGGTGATGTGGCCGCTGGCCCAGCACCCCACCAACAAGAACGAGATCATCGCCTGGGACCTGGCGCAGGACCCGTCCGGCCTGGCGGCGATCACCGCCGACGAGCTGCGCCTGCGCCTCTTCACCAGCGCGGCCGACCTGCCCGAGGGCGTGACGCGCCTGCCCATCAAGAGCGTGCACCTGAACAAGTCGCCGATGGTAGTGGGCAACCTGCGCACGCTGAGCGACGCGCAGGCCGCGCGCTGGGGCATCGACCTGGAGCAATGCTCCCGCCACGCCGAGGCCGCCCAGGCGCTGCCCGACATGAGCGCGCTGTGGAGCGCCGTCTACCAGCGCCCGGCGCCGGACGAGGTGGACGTGGACCAGGACCTGTACGGCGGTTTCATCGGCCAGGGTGACCGCCGCCGATTGCTGCAGCTGGCGGCCCTGCACCCGCAGGAGCTGGCCGTGGCCCGCCCTGGCTTCGACGATGAGCGCCTGCCCGAGCTGCTGTGGCGCTACCGCGCGCGCAACTTCCCGCAGACGCTGAACGCCGAAGAGCAGCAGCGCTGGCGCGAGCACTGCGCCGCGGTGCTGATCGACGGGCTAGGCGGCGCGCGCACCGCCGAGCAGATGTTCGCCGAGATCGACACGCTGTCCGAGACGGCGGACGAGCGCGGCGAGGAGATACTGGGCGCGCTCTACGATTGGGCCGAGGCCGTGGTGCCCGAGGTGTGATGCAAAAAAAGGAGCTGCTGGCGCTTGTTATATAAGGATTTCAAAGATAAATGTATTTGAAATCCACGGTGATCAAGCGCGAGTAGCTATGAATTTTCAGTAGCGCAGCGCCGCGCGCACGAACCAGCCCTGGCCGCGCTCGTCGCCGCCCAGGCGGGCGCGGTACTGCAGCGACAGGTCCAGGTACGAGCGCGGCGCGTGGTGGGCATCCTCGCGGAACCAGTAGCGCAGCCCCACGCCCAGGCCGGCGCCGGCGGCGCTGCGCTGGCCGGAGGCCACGGGCCGCGACTGGTAGTCCCAGCCCAGCACCGCGTGCGGGAACAGCACCAGGCGCGACTGCGCGTCGCCCATGCGAAAACTCCGTCCCGCCTGGGCTTCCACCGTGCCATAGGTCTGCTTCTGGCGGAAGAAGCGGCCGGCCTCGGCGTAGACGTTCAGCGTGGTCCAGTCGGGTACATCCATGCGCAGGTCGGTGCCCGTGCCGCCGGAGTAGCCCAGCCGCAGCAGCCAGTCGCTGCTGGACAGCGAACCCACGCGGATGCGGCGCTCGGCCGAGACCACCAGGTTGTGGTCGCGCAGCGGCTTGGCACGCAGGCCCAGCGAGGCCAGTGCGGTGTCCGCGGCGGTGGCGTCGCCATTGCGGCTGTAGACGGACTGCGCCATGCCGCCGTACAGCTCCCAGAAGCGGCCGTCGCCAAAGCCGGAGGGCCGCCAATAGCCTTCGGCCACCACCTGCGCGGCATCGCCGTACGGCGTGGGCTGGCCCGCGGCGCTGCCCGGCGGCAGGCCGCGGTAGCCCAGCAGCGCATTGACGCCCCAGGTGCGCGCGCGGCTTTCCACCTCGCGCCGGGTCTCGAACTGCTGCTGCGGCGTCAGCTCCAGCGCGCCCGCGGCCTGTGCATCGAGCGCCTGCTCGAAGTAGGCGATGGACTGCCGGTTCTCGCCCAGGCGGCTCGCCGTGTAGGCTCCGTCGCGCAGCGCGCCAGCGGGCAGGCTGCCGGCCTGCTGTGCGCGGTCGAAGATGCCCAGCGCCATGCGGTCGTCGCGCGCGAGGATGGCGAGGTAGGCCAGGTTGGCATCGGTGCTGGTCTGGGCGACGCCTCCGGCCTCCAGGGCCGCGCGCGCATCCGCCGTGGCTTGCTGCCCGTGGCCCAGCGCGTGGTGCAGGCGGCTGCGCTGCGCGAGCAGTTCGGCATCGGCGGGATGGGCCTGCAGTGCGGCATCCGCCTCTTGCAAGGCTTGGCCGGGCTGGCCATCGGCGGCCAGGGCCTGCAGGCGCAGCACGGCGTAGGTTGTGCGCGCGGGGTCGAGCTGCATGGCCTGGTGCGCCTGCTCTGCCGCTTGTGCGTAGTGGCCTGCCGCATACGCATCGTAGGCCTGCTGGGCCAGCGCGTGGGCCGTGTCCGTGGCTGAAGCCACGGCAGGGGGTGGCGCCGGGCTTGGCGGCGCACTGGCTGGAGGCTCGTCGGTGGCGGGTGATGGTGCTGGCAGCGGCGCAGGCGCCCGTTGAACGGGTTGAGCGCGCTGGGCATGCGGGCGCTGTGCCGCGGTGCGGGGTGCGCTGGCCGTGGTGGGTGCTGCGGGTGCTGTTGCAACGGCCACGGCCGGGGCCGAGGGCTCCTGGCGGGGCGCCTGCAGGCGGCGGCGGGTGTCGGCCAGCAGCGACGCAATGGCGGTATTGCCGGGCGCCAGGCGCTGCGCGCGCTCCAGCTCGGCCACGGCGCGGCGGTCGTCGCCGCGCTGCAGGGCCTCGAAGGCCTTGTCGAGGTAGGGGTAGATCTGGAAGCGGCGGCGTTCGCTGACGCCGGGGCCCAGGTCCAGCGGGTGGGCCGCGCTGGCGGCGGCGGCGCAGGCCAGGGCCAGCGCGCAGAGGCGGGGGACGAATGTCATGGCGGTGGCCTTATTGGTCATATGCCAGCAGGTGGACGGGCTCGGCGGCGGCGCTGGCGGCGCGCAGCAGCTGCGCCATCGACGGCTGCAGCCTGCGCTGGATGCGCAGCGCCTCGTCCAGGGCCGCGGCGCCCAGCACCCCTTGCTGCACCAGCAGCGTGCCCAGGGCGAGGTAGCGGCGCTCCTGGCGCAGCAGCACGGTGGCGAGCACGGCGGGGTCGATCGCGCCCAGCGCCAGCAGCACGTCGCTCAGCAGCAGCTGGCGCGAGACGTAGCGGGTCCACAGGTGCTGGGCCTGCACCGGCGACAGGCGCCGGTCGTGCACGGCCTGCGCCAGCAGCTCGTGCGCGGGCTCGGTGTCCTCGGGGTCGTACAGGCGGCGCAGCTCGACCGTCACCTCGCCGGTGGGGGCGATCACGCAGCGCACCGGGCGCCGCAGCTTGCGCTGCAGCGCGGCGAACGAGACGGGGTCCAGGCCGGATTCGCTGGCCAGCACCAGCGTGTCGCCCTCCTGGCGCAGCGGCACCACGCGGTAGTGCAGCGCGATGGCGTAGGGCACCAAGCTGGCGGTCGCCCCAGGAATGGGCCGGCCCTGCAGCGATTCGCACGCCAGCCCCTGCTGTGCGGCGACGGCGGCCGCCAGCTGCGGGCCGCTGATGGCGCCGCGGTGCACCAGCGCGTGGCCGAGCGAGAGCCCGCGCACTGGGTGTTGCTGCGCCTGCTGCAGCGCGGCGGGCGTCAGCACGCCCTGGTCGAACAGTACCTGCTCCAGTGCTTGCTGCGGGCGCGCGGCTTCGCCCAGCGAGGGAAAGTCGTGGTCGGTCTTGGCCCAGGCCATGCGGCGGATGTCCTGTGCCCGCAGCGCCTGCGCCACGGCGCGCCAGTTGGCCAGGAAGTTCACCAGGTTGCCCCAGAGCAGGCGCGGCACGGCCACCAGCCCCTGGGCGATGCCGTAGTTGGCGGTGACGAAGTACATGCGCTGCGCGATGCGGTTGAGCATGAGCACGAAGTTGGCGGCGAGCAGCAGCGAGAACCAGCGCTCGCCCTCGAAGATCGACAGGAAGCGGTAGCTGTCCGGCACCAGCTGCTGGTACAGCCAGATGGCGAACAGTTGCACGGCCAGCAGGCTGCCCAGGAAGCTGGCGAAGTTGGTGATGACGCCCTTGCGGTCGCGCCACAGGAAGTAGTTCAGCGCCGCGCCGCGCGACCAGCCCAGCGTGCGGTAGCCCTGGATGACGATGCCGGTGATCCAGCGCGACTTCTGCCGCACGGCGGCCGACAGGGTGTTGGGAAAATACTCGCGCACCGAGACCACGCTGACCGCACTTGCGTTGCGGCCCCAGTGGCGCCACGGCTTGCGCTGGCCCGGCTGCTTGGCCTGGGCCAGCGTGGGAAAGCGCACGAACACCTCCTTCAGGCCCAGCTGCTTGAGGCGGAAGCCGATGTCGTAGTCCTCGGTCAGGCTCTGGGTGTCGAAGGCCATGCCGTGGCCCTGTTCGCGCAGCGCGGCAATGGCGCGGCGGCTGAAGCAGGTGCCCACGCCGGCGCTGGGCACCTGGCCCACCAGCGCCTCGCGCACCACCATGTCCTTGGCGTGCATCTCGGCGAATTCGTCCAGGTAGTGGCCGCCGGTCATGTCGACGAGCGGGCGCTCCAGCGGGTACACGGGCAGCTGGATCAGGTCCTTGCGATCAACCAGGTGGTTGAACAGGCGCAGCTCCTGCGGGGAGAGCACGTCCTCGGCGTCGTGCAGGATGAAGCCGGCAAACGCAATGCCCGAGCGCTGCTCGAACTGCCAGATCGCCTCGAGCACATTGTTCAGGCAGTCGGCTTTGCTCGTCGGGCCGGGGCGGGCGCAGACCACCGAATGCACGTTGGGAAAGCGCGCGCGCACCTGCTCCACCTCGGCCCGGGTCTGCGGGTCGTTGGGGTAGGTGCCGATGAAGATGTGGTAGTTCTCGTAGTCCAGCGTGGTGGCCGCGAGCTGCGCCATCGCGCCGACCACGCCGTGCTCCTGCCAGGCGGGCACCATGATGGCCAGGGGCTTTTCCTCCGGCGCCGCCAGCGCGGCGGCCGCCATGGGCTGGTGGCGCGTGTAGACGAAGAGTCGGCGCCACAGGCGGCGGCACCAGTAGACGAGGTCGATGAAGAGATCATCGAGGCTGCTGACCAGGATGACGACGGCGACGAGCACCGCGATGGACTTCAGCGCGTAGAGATAGGTCGTGAAAATATCCAGCCAGAACACGGCGCGGCTTCTCCTGAAAAGCGGGGAGTGCGCTGCGCGCAGGGCAGCGCCTGGCCCCGGGCGGGCCGGGGCTCAAGATTCGTTGGGGTAGGAGAGCGGGCTCTCCGCGGCGGGCGCCACGCAGGTGGCACGTCAATGCGCTTGGCTGGGGCCGGGCCTGCGTGGCAGGCCGGCCGTGGCTCCCCGTGCCAGCAGGGCGCTGGCGGGGTAGGCGCGATTCTCAATGCAATAAAGAGTGTGTCTTTATTGTAAGTTTATTGATCGCCTGAATTTCATTGAAAATGTCAACAATGGACCGGCGCAGGTCCATAGAAATCCATGCAGGCCTCAGCCAAAGAAGCGGTAGCAGACCACGATGGCCGCGACCACGCCGGCCAGCTCGGCCAGCAGCGCGCAGGGCACGGCGTGGCGCGCGCGCTGGATGCCCACGGCGCCAAAGTACACCGCCAGCACGTAGAACGTGGTCTCGGTGCTGCCCTGGATGGTGGCGGCCGCCAGCGCGGCAAAGCTGTCCACGCCATGCGACTGCATGGTCTCGATCAGCATGGCGCGCGCGGCGCTGCCCGAGAACGGCTTGACCAGCGCGGTCGGCAGCGCATCGACGAAGCGCCCGTCCAGTCCCAGCCACTGCACGGCCCAGCGGATGGCCGACAGCGCATACTCCAGCGCGCCCGAGGCGCGGAACACGCCCACCGCGCACAGCATCGCCACCAGGTAGGGCAGCAGGTTCTTGGCGACGTCGAAGCCTTCCTTCGCGCCCTCGATGAAGCTCTCGTACACCGCCACCTTGCGCCAGGCGCCCACCACCACGAAGAGCACGACCAGCCCGAACAGGATCAGGTTGCCCAGCAGCGCCGACAGCTGCGCCAGCGCCGCGGCCGACAGCGTGGCCAGGAAGGCCATGAACGCGGCCAGCCCCAGCGCCACCGGCAGCAGGTAGGCCAGCACCACGGGGCTGAACAGCGGCAGGCGCTGCACCACCACCACGCTGAGCAGACCGGCCAGCGTCGAGGCCGAGGTCGCCAGCAGGATGGGCAGGAAGACCAGCGTGGGGTCGGGCGCGCCCTGCTGCAGCCGGTACATGAAGATGCTGACCGGCAGCAGCGTGAGCGATGAGGCGTTCAGCACCAGGAACAGGATCTGCGCGTTGCTGGCCTCGAGCGGGCGGGGGTTGATCTCCTGCAGCGCGCGCATGGCCTTCAGGCCGATGGGCGTGGCGGCGTTGTCCAGCCCCAGCGCATTGGCGGCGAAGTTCATCGTCATCAGCCCCAGCGCCGGGTGGCCGCGCGGCACCTCGGGCATCAGCCGCGCGAACAGCGGCGCCAGCAGCCGGGCCACCAGGTCGATCAGGCCGGCCTTCTCGGCGATGCGCAGAAAGCCCAGCCACAGCGTGAGCGTGCCGAACAGCAGCACCATCACCTCGACCGAGAGCTTGGCCATGGCGAACAGCGCCTGCACCATCTCGGCGAAGATCTGCGCGTTGCCGCCCACCAGCCACTGGGCCAGCGCGGCCAGCGCCGCAATCACGAAAAATCCTAGCCACAGGCTATTGAGCATCTGCTGTCCCTTTGGGCGTTCTCTCCTGATGGCTGCCATTGTGCAGCGCGTGGCACCCGCTCGGCGCCAGATTCGGATACCGCTTTCGAAAAGCGGGCCTGAAATGCGCTTGTGCTATGGTGCTGCGTCGTTAAATAGTTAATCCCACTACTATGAATTGGATGCGTTTGCTGGGTTCTGTCGCCATATTTGCGCTGAGTTGGGGCCAGGCGCACGCGGCGCGCGATTTCACGCCGCAATCTGGCACCTGGATCATCAGTGGCGAACTGGACGGCAAACCAGGGCGGGGCATGGCGATCGACGTCCAGGGCAACACCTTGTTCATGCAGGTGTTTGGCTATGGCCCGGGTGGAGACGCTGCGTTCTACACGGCCACAGGCCCATTGACGAGCCACAGCCTGACGGCGCCGTTGATGCATTACCAGGGCGGGCGTTACTTCGGCAGCGGCGAACTGGTCGCGCAGGAGGCCGGCACGGCGGGCAATGTCACCCTGAGTTTCGAGAGTGGTTTGGCCGGTACGGTCCAGTTTCCAGGCGAAGCGCCCGTGCGCATGCAGCGCCTGCTGGTGCAGGAAACCGATTCAGCATACCTGGATATCTTCAGCAACGCCAAAGACCGGCATGGCAACTACACCTACGTCCGCCCGATGACCTGGGTGGCGCGCGGCGCAGATGTGCAGCATGGCTGGAATGTGACCCTGCGCCGCACCAGCGATACCCGTTACTCGCTGCAGCTGTGGGACAACAAGGTCATCTGGTACCAGCCGGGAGGCGGGGACCTGCCGCGCACGCTGCGCCCCATGCTGGATATGGACTGCACCCTGGACAGCGCCACGAAGGTCTTTGACTGCCAGCGGCTGCCGATAGTGCCCGTCTCCCACCGCGACAGCTATACGAACGTCAGCTTTTCGGAAGACATCAACCTGCCCTTGCAAACGGCACGTTTTCGGACGATTGGCAACGAGGTCGTGGGCTGGGCCATGACCGATGGGGCTGCGCCGCAACCCCTGGAACTCATGGGCATCGCCGGCGACTCCAGTCAAGGCGATTGCGGAGTCGCACCCACTATGCTCCAGAGCTTCTACAACCCCAGGTACTTTCTCTGCGGGCGCAGCCCTGTCGCCCCCAACCGCACGGCCTACCGGCCCTTGACAACCCTAATGCCGACCAATGGAACCTGGATTGTCGAAGACGAACTCAATGGCAAGCCCGGGCGAGGGATGGCACTGGATGTACAGGACACCCAGATGATCGTGCAGATCTTCGACTATTTGCCCAACGGTGCATCGACCTTCCACATGGGCAGCGGGCACTACCTGGTCAGCGAAGAAAGTGGAAACCATTCCGTGGGCAGCGCCGAGCTATACCGCTATGCCGGTGGCATGACTTTCGGTGGAAGCCATCAGGCGGCACACGCTGTCGATGGGCCCGGGCCGATGCAGTTGGAAATAGCGGGCTACAGCGGCGATGATGGGATTCGGCGATCGGACTATTTCAGCAGCGGAACCGTGAAGCTGCCTGGCGAAGCACCCAAGCGCATCCGGCGCCTTGCGCTGGAGCCACAAAGTACCGCGGCAGACCGGCTGCTGGGGACATGGTTCCTGCAATGGCTGGCGGGAGACGCATCCAGCTTTCTGCTGACGTTCACGGATTTGGCCACGGCCACCAATGCAGAAGGCTCCGAGGTCACGACACCTGATGGCGAAGTGGTCTGTGGCATGCCGCCCAACCAGTCCAATGCAGGGTGTTCGTGGAGAAAGATGCCGGGCCGGATGCTCTCCATCGGAATGATGGACTTTGGCCGCAGCTCCAGCCTTCAGGTGCGTGACCGCCATGGCAATTGGAAGGGCCTCGGGCCGGTGCAATTGCCGGGGCTCGACATGCCGGCGATCTCCTACTGACCCGGGTTTGTCAGCAGGGTGCAAGACAAAGGGAAATAATGGCTCCACAACAAAGTTAGGAGACAGCCGCGATGACGAGTTTTGCCGAGTTCCACCGCCGATCGATTGACGACCGCGACGCATTCTGGACCGAGCAGGCCCGCTGCATCGATTGGCAGACGCCCCCCAGCCAGATCTGCGACTACAGCAACCCGCCGTTCGCGCGCTGGTTTGCCGGCGGCGTCACCAACCTCTGTCACAACGCAGTGGATCGCCATGTGGCCGCGCGCGGCGCGCAGCCGGCGCTGATCGCCGTCTCTACCGAAACGAACACCGAGAAGACCTACAGCTACGCCGAGCTGCACCGCGAGGTGCAGCGCATGGCGGCGGCGCTGCAGTCGCTGGGGGTGCAAAAGGGCGACGTGGTGCAGATCTACATGCCCATGGTGGCCGAGGCGGCGTTCGCCATGCTGGCCTGCGCGCGCATCGGCGCCATCCACTCGGTGGTGTTCGGCGGCTTCGCGTCGGGCTCGCTGGCCTCGCGCATCGACGACGCCCGGCCCAAGGTCATCGTCAGCGCCGATGCCGGCTCGCGCGGCGGCAAGGTCGTGGCCTACAAGCCGCTGCTGGACGAGGCCATCCGCCTGGCCACGCACCAGCCGGGCGCCGTGCTGCTGGTGGACCGGGGCCTCGCAGCCATGGAACGCGTGGCCGGCCGCGACCACGACTGGGCCGCGCTGCGCCAGCAGCACCTCGATGCCGAGGTGCCCTGCGAATGGGTGGACTCCACGCACGTGAGCTACACGCTCTACACCAGCGGCACCACCGGCAAGCCCAAGGGCGTGCAGCGCGACACCGGCGGCTACGCGGTCGCGCTGGCGTCGAGCATGCAGCACATCTTCGGCGCCCAGGCCGGGCGGACCTATTTTTGCACCAGCGACATCGGCTGGGTCGTGGGCCACAGCTACATCATCTACGGGCCGCTGCTGGCGGGCATGGCGACCATCCTGTACGAAGGCCTGCCCGTGCGGCCCGACCCCGGCATCTGGTGGAGCCTGGTCGAGAAGTACAAAGTGACGCACATGTTCTCGGCACCCACGGCGATCCGCGTGCTCAAGAAGCAGGACCCGGAATACCTGCGCAAGTACGATCTCTCCAGCCTGCGGGCGCTGTGGCTGGCCGGCGAGCCGCTGGACGAGCCCACGGCGCAGTGGATCAGCGACGCGATCCGCGTGCCCATCATCGACAACTATTGGCAGACCGAGACCGGCTGGCCGATCCTCACGCTGTGCAACGGCGTGGAAAAACAGACCTCGCGTCTGGGCAGCCCGGGCAAGGCGGTCTACGGCTACAACGTCAAGCTCATCGACGGCGACACCGGCGCCGAGCTGACCGAGCCCCTGCAAAAGGGCGTGCTCGCCATCGAGGGGCCGCTGCCGCCCGGCTGCCTGATGACGGTGTGGGGCGACGACGCGCGCTTCGTCAACACCTACTGGAAGAGCATTCCGGGCCGGCTCATCTACAGCACCTTCGACTGGGGCATCCGCGATGCCGACGGCTACACCTTCATCCTGGGCCGCACCGACGACGTGATCAACGTCGCCGGCCACCGCCTGGGCACGCGCGAGATCGAGGAGTCCATCTCGGGCCATGCCGGCATCGCCGAGGTGGCGGTGGTCGGCGTGGCCGACAAGCTCAAGGGCCAGGTGGCGCTGGCCTTTGCCGTGGCGCGCGACAACGCCGTGGTGGGCGATGCTGCAGCCAGCAAGGCGCTGGAGCAGGCCGTCTGCGCCCATGTGAATGCGCAGCTGGGCGCGGTGGCGCGGCCGGCGCGGGTGTACTTCGTGTCGCTGCTGCCCAAGACGCGCAGCGGCAAGCTGCTGCGCCGCGCGCTGCAGGCCGTGGCCGAGCAGCGCGATACGGGCGACCTCTCGACCATGGAGGACCCGGCGGCGCTGCAGCAGGTCGTCGAGGCGATGCAAAGGGGCTGAGCTGGGTAGCTTGTTGCGATAATCGCCGGCTTGGCGGGCCGTGGAGATGCCCCGAAGAGGGCATGCATGGCAGTCATTGTTTCGTTGATCCCGGTGGTGCTGTTCATCGCGCTGGGCTACCTGTCCGGGCGCATGGGCTGGGTCAAGGCCACGTCGGTGCGCGACCTGTCGAACATCGTGTTCCTGATCCTCACGCCGGCGCTGCTGTTCCGCACCATGAGCGGCGTGCGCGTGCAGGAGCTGAACCTGCACACCATCGCCATCTACTTCTCGGCCGCCGGGCTGATGTTCGCCGCCACGCTGTGCTGGCAGGGCTTCACCACGCTGGGCGCTGCGCGGGCACTGGCGCACTGCTTCAGCAACAACATCATGATCGGCGTGCCGCTGGTGGGCATGGTCTTCGGCGAGCAGGGGCTGGTGACGCTGTTCACCATCATCTCGGTGCATGCGCTGATCCTGATGACGGCGGCGGCCGTGGTGTTCGAGCTGGCGGTGATGGCGCAGCAGGTGCAGGCGGGCGGTGGCGAGGCGCGGCGCGACTATGGCGCCATGCTGCGCACCACGGCCCGGGCGCTGTGGAACGGCATCGTCCACCCGGTGCCGCTGCCCATCATCGCCGGCCTGCTGTATGCGCAGACCGGCTGGGGCCTGCCCGAGGTGGTGGACAAGCCGCTGCAGCTGCTGAGCCAGGCCCTGGGGCCGATCGCGCTGCTGCTGGTGGGGGTGACGCTGTTCTACACCACCGTGGGCCGCTACTTCGCGGCGGCGGCGCGCATCGCGGCCGTCAAGCTGCTGGGGCTGCCCGTGCTGGTGGTGGCCGTGGCCTGGCTGTGGGGGCTGCGCGGCTTGCCGCTGTCGGTGCTGGCGACCACGGCCGCGCTGCCAGTGGGCGCGAACGTGTTCCTGTTCACCCAGCGCTACGAAGTGGCGCGCGAGGAGGTGACGGCCAGCATCGCAGTTTCCACCAGCGCGGCGCTGGTGACGATCCCGCTGGTGCTGCTGCTCGTCGGGCTGCTGGGTTAGCAATATTCAAAAAATATAGCTGCTAGCGATTGATGGATAAGCGCTGGAGGCCAAAAAGACTGATATTGCCTCCGCCGGGCGTTCTTCAGGGCGCCAGGCGCTCGCGCACCCAGTCCTCGCCGTCCAGCCGGTAGCGCAGCCGGTCGTGCAGGCGGCTCTTGCGGCCCTGCCAGAATTCCCAGCGGTCGGGCACCAGCCGGAACCCGCCCCAGTGCGGCGGGCGTGGCGGCTTGAGCAGGAACTGCGCGCTGTACCTGGCGGCATTGGTCACCAGCACGGTGCGGCTGGCGATCACCTGGCTCTGCGGGCTGGCCCAGGCGCCGATGCGTGAATCCAGCGGGCGGCTGTTGAAATAGGCGTCGCTTTCCTCGTCGCTGACCTGCTCGACGCGGCCCTCGATGCGCACCACGCGCTCCAGCTCCACCCAGTGGAACTGCAAGGCCGCAAAGGGGTTGCCCGCCAGCTCGCGGCCCTTGCGGCTGTCGTAGTTGGTGAACCAGACGATGCCGCGCGCGTCGTAGCCCTTGATGAGCACGATGCGCGTGCTGGGCCGCTGGTCGGCGCCGACGGTGGCCAGCGTCATCGCGTTGGGCTCGGGCACCTGGGCGGCCATGGCCTCGTTGATCCAGCGGTCGAATTGCTCCAGCGGCTGCGCGCTGGACGCGGTTTCGCTCAGCTCTGCGCGCTCGTAGCTTTTGCGCAGGTCGGCAATGGTGTGGGAGAGTTCGCTCATGCCGCCATTGTGCAACGGCGGCTCGCGCTACGGCATGAAGCTCAGCCCCCGGCCGAAGATGGAGCGCACCGGCAGCGCCAGTCCGGTGGCCTCCAGCGTCTTGCGGCGCAGCCGGGTCAGCTGGGCCTCGATGCGGTGGAAGTGGTCGGCCTCGTAGTGCATGGCGCGCAGCAGTTCCGGCTTGCCGACCATCTCGCCCCCTGCGGAAAACAGGCAGTCGATCAGCGTCAGCTCGCGGCCGGTGAGCGGCACGGCGCCCTGGTTGGGCGCGATCAGGCAGACCGAGGCCGCATCGAGCCGCCAGGAGCGTTCCTGCACCGCCTCGCGGCGGCCCGGGGGCGGCGCGTGGCGCAGGATGGAGCGGATGCCGGCCGCCAGCTCGCCCATGTCCGTGGGCTTGACGAAATACTGCAGCGCGCCCGCGTCCAGCGCGCCGATCCGGCTGGCCGGATCGTCCTGCGCCGTGATGGCGATCACCGGCACGCGCTGCGCTGCCAGGCGGCGGGTCAGGTCGATGGCGTTGTCGCCGGGCAGGCCCAGGTCCACCACGACCAGGTCGGCCTTGTGGCGCAGCAGGCCCACATAGAAGTCCTGGGCCGACTCGATGCCCCAGGCCTGGAAGCCCGATTGCTCGAGGAAGCTGCAGGCGCCGGTGCGCACGCCTTCGTCGTCGCCCACCAGGGCGATGGTGAAGTCGGCCGCGGGAAACGGGGGCTGCGGCGGGCGTTTCGTCGGGGAGAGGGCGGAAAGAGGCGGGTTCACGGAGACAGCGGAATCAGGGAAATGGAGCGGCTAAGCATTATTGTTGGTGATTGGAATTAAATATTGCTTAAGAATGCAAACTGCTGTAAAGGGTGCCTGCGCCAGGCATAAAAAAAGCCTGCCGTCGGGCGGCAGGCCGGGTTGGGGAGGGGCAGCGGCGGGCTAGCCGATCACGCCGCAGGCCAGGCGCGCACCCGAGTTGCCGGTGGGCTGGGTGGTGTAGTCGTCCTTGTCCTTGTGCACGATCACGCCGCGGCCCTTCACGTCGGTGGGCTGACCGGGCTTGACGCTGAGCGTGCGGGTCTCCCAGCTGAGCTTGGCCACGCCGCTGGCATCGGCCACCAGGCTGGGCAGATCGCCCACGTGGGACATGGGGCCGGCCTTGCCGTGCTGGTGGCTGGTGGGGTTGTAGTGGCCGCCGGCGCTCATGCCGTCGGGCGCGGAGCAGTCGCCCTTCTCGTGGATGTGGAAGCCATGCTCGCTGCCGGGCGCCAGGCCCTGGACCTGCACGACCACGCGCACGGCGTCGCCTTCGGCCGGGAAGATCTGCAGCGAGCCGCTGGCGGTGCTGCCCGCCGTGGGCTTGAGCGTGGCCTCGGCCAGCGGGCGCGGGCGCTCGGCCGTGGTGCAGGCGGCCAGCAGCGTGGCCGCGGCGGCGGCGCAGAGCAGGCGGAGGGTGGGCTTCATGTCAGGACTCCTTGGTTGGTTCGTTGGATCGGGGGGCAGCGTAGCACGGGCCGCCGGTACCTGCATGTAGGCTTTGTGCGCATTGCCGCACGATGGCCCAGACCTTATCGGCGGCGGACGACAGCGAGCGCTGGCGCCTGCGCACCAGCATGATGGCGCGCAGGCGCTCGGGCGCCAGCGGCCGCACGGCCAGGCCGGGCAGCCCGGCGGGCGGAATGGCCTGGCCCGGCATGACCGACAGGCCGATGCCGGCCTCGACCATGCGGAAGGCCGTGGTGACGTGGCCGACCTCCTGCACCACCGGGCAGGTCTCGGGGCCGCAGCCGTGCTCGGCGAGCACCGCGTCCATCAGGCGGCGGCTGCCCGAGGCGTGGTCCAGCAGCACCAGCGGCGAGCCGCGCAGCAGCGGCCAGGACACGGCCTGCTCCCGGGCCAGCGCGTGTTGCGCGGGGCAGACGAGCACGAAGGGGTCGTGCAGCAGGGTTTCGCAGTCGAGGTCGCCGGTGTCGGAGGGCTCGACCACGACGCCGAAGTGCACTTCGCCGCTGCGCACCTGGGCCAGCACGTCCTGCTGCAGCCGGTCCACCAGCTGCAGGCGCACCTCGGGCAGGTGGGCCGCGCAGGCCGCGATGCAGGGCGGCATCAGCGCGGCCGACAGCGTGGGGCTGCTGGCCACGCGCACGGTGCCGCGCGCGGCGTGGCCCAGGTCGGCCACCTCGTGGAAGGCGTCGTCCAGCTCCTGCAGCAGCGGCGCGATGCGCTGCGCCAGCAGCTCGCCGGCTTCGGTGAGCAGCACCTCGCGCGTGGTGCGGTCGAGCAGGCGCACGCCGAGCTGGGCCTCCAGCTCGACCATGCTGCGGCTCACGGCCGGCTGGGTCAGGCCGATGCTGGTGCCGGTCTGGCTGAAGTTGTGGCCTTGCGCGAGGTGCTGGAAGACCTGCAGTTGCCGCAGCGTGATGTGCATGGTGCTAACTAATGACTTTGAATCATCAAATAATCAGATAAATTAATTTTACTTTTAGCTGTGGCGCGCGTCCAATACCGCCCATGGCTCAAACCCGTTCCAAATTCCTTCCCGACAATTTCACGCTGATGCTGGTGACCGTGGTGGCGCTGGCGAGCTTTCTTCCGGTCAGCGGCATGGCCGCCGCCTGGTTCGAGAAGCTGACCACCGCCTGCGTGGCGCTGCTGTTCTTTTTGCATGGCGCCAAGCTGTCGCGCCAGGCCATCCTGGCCGGCATCATGCACTGGCGGTTGCACATCTTCATCGTCTGCAGCACCTTCGTGATGTTCCCGCTGCTGGGCCTGCTGCTCAAGCCGGTGCTGGTGCCGCTGATCTCGCCGCAGATGTACGTGGGCGTGATGTTCCTGTGCGTGCTGCCGTCCACGGTGCAGTCGTCGATCGCCTTCGTGTCGATGGCGCGCGGCAACATCCCGGCCGCCATCTGCAGCGCCTCGGCCTCGACGCTGCTGGGCGTGTTCTTCACGCCGCTGCTGGTGAGCCTGCTGGTGACCGACCATGGCGGCAGCGGCTCCTTCGTCGATGCGGTGCTGAAGATCATGGTGCAGCTGGTGCTGCCGTTCGCGCTAGGCCACCTGCTGCAGCCCTGGGTGGGCAGCTTCATCAAGAAGCACGCCAAGCTGACCAAGGTGGTGGACCAGGGCTCGATCCTGCTGGTGGTCTACACGGCGTTCAGCGCGGCGGTGGTGCAGGGCATCTGGAAGCAGGTGTCGGTGCAGACGCTGCTGGGCCTGCTGCTGGTGTGCGCGGTGATCCTGGCGCTGGCGCTGGGGCTGACGACCTTCGTGTCGCGCCGCCTGGGCTGGGGCAAGGAGGACGAGATCACCGCGGTGTTCTGCGGCTCCAAGAAGAGCCTCGTTAGCGGCGTGCCCATGGCCAAGGTGCTGTTCGCGTCGGGCACGGTGGGCATGATGGTGCTGCCGCTGATGCTGTTCCACCAGATGCAGCTGATGGTCTGCGCGGTGCTGGCGGCGCGCTATGCGCGGCGGGCCGATGCCACCGAGGCCATCGCCGCCGCGGCGGCTGCCAAGTAAGATTTCAAGTAAAATTGGCTGCCAGCGCTTATGCAGCAAGCGCTGGCAGCTATTTTTTTGATAGTTACAGCGGCGGCGTGAAGCGGATCTGGTATTTGTCCAGCGCCGGGCCGACGTTCAGCTGCATGCGGCGGCGCCTGGGCTTGTCCTCGTGGCCAAAGTCCACGTCGGCGCTCAGCACGATGCCCTGGCCCTTGGCGGTGCAGCGCAGGTTGCGCAGCAGGATTTCGGCGTGGTCGTTGTTCAGCTCGGCGATGCCCAGCGTGTGCGCCACCACCGGGCGCCCGTTCGTGGCCTCGTCGGGCGGATTCATCCATTGCACGAAAAGCACGCTCTGGCCGCTGTATTCGCCCGCGACCACGCGGTAGGGCTGGACCGGCTTGTTGCGGCCGGCGCTGCGGTTGCCGCACAGCGTGACCGAGGTGACCGCATCGGCCACCGCGAAGCTGTTGTACGAGAGCGAAGCCCCGAGGGCGTGGGCGCCGGCATGGCCCAGGGCCAGGGCCGATGCCAGGGCGGCGGCGGGTAGAAATTTCATAGGCCCGGCATCTTAGCCGTTGTTCTTGCGTTGGATGATGGCCTGCGCCAGCCGCACGATGGACTGCGGCGCACAGCCCTCGGCCTCGTTGCTGACGATCACATAGGCCGGCTGGCCGGCCGCGGCAATCCCCAGCGCCGTGCGGGCCAGCGCCTGCAGCGTGGCTTCGTCCGGGTGCTGGATGCGGTCGTAGGGCGCGTGGATGCGGCCGGCCTCCTCGTAGCCGTAGGGACCGAACAGCGGGTTCAGGTTCCAGCGCGCCACCAGCGGGCAGGGCCACAGCGAGCGCAGCAGCGGCAACTGCTCGGCGATGCGCGGCATCTTGGCGTGCAGGCCCAGGCCGTAGACCGCGCCGCTGGCGCGCAGCAGCTCGGCAAAGGCCGTGCCGAACGGCGGCTGTATCCAGTCGGCGTCGCGCACCTCCACCGCCACGATGGCCTGCGAGCCGGCCGCGCGCACCGCGCCCACGGCCGCGTGCAGCATGGGTTCCAGCGCCGCCAGCGTGGGCCGCAGATCGAGCGCGCGGCCGATCGGCAGCGGGCTGAGCTGGAACAGCAGCACGCCCAGCGCGGCGCCCAGGCCGTCCAGCGCCGGGCGCACAAAGGTGTCGAGGGCCAGCGACGGATCGAGGAAGGCCGGGTTCGGCTCGCGCGCGCGTCCTTCCTCGCCGCGCACCTGGGCGTCGCAGACCAGCGCCGGCCCCTTGACCACGAAGCGGAAGCCCGCCGGCACCTGCGCGGCGTAGACAGCGTATTCCGAGGCCGTCAGCGGCCGGTAGAAGCTGCGGTCTATGCCCACTGCCGCCAGCAGCGGATGCTGGCTGTAGGCCGTGAGCCCGCGCTGCGACAGGATGCGGTCGCTGTAGGCCTTGCCCCACACCAGGCCCTCCCATCCCGGGTACGCCCACGACGAGGTACCCATGCGCAGCCCCGGCGGCAGCTGGGGCGCGAGGTCGGCGCCCAGCAGCGATGCGGCCGGCTGCACGGCCTGGGCGCGCGAAGGGCGCGTCGGCTGCGCAGTCGGCGCGGGTGGTGTCTCGGCTTCGGGTTTTACTGTGGATTCATCCAGTAAACTGCCGAACAGGTCATCTTGGTCTGGCATGGTTTGCAATTCTAAACAAATTGGCTTGCAAGTCATGGTGGACAAGCGCCAGCAGCTATATAAATGTGAGTGATTTCCTATGGCACACTCACGCACTTGCATATTGGAGCAGAGACAGGAATGCAGAAAATCATTGCCCAGATCGCGGCCGAGTTGAAAGTCGCCGAACGCCAGGTGGGCGCGGCCGTGGAGTTGCTGGACGGTGGCGCCACCGTGCCCTTCATTGCCCGCTACCGCAAGGAAGTGACCGGCGGCCTGGACGACACGCAGCTGCGCACGCTGGACGAGCGCCTGACCTACCTGCGCGAGCTGGAAGACCGCCGCGTGACCGTGCTCAAGGCCATCGACGAGCAGGGCAAGCTGACCGATGCGCTGCGCGTGGCGATCGCCCAGGCGCCGACCAAGCAGGAGCTGGAAGACATCTACCTGCCGTTCAAGCAAAAGCGCCGCACCAAGGGCCAGATCGCCAAGGAATTCGGCATCGAGCCGCTGGCCGACAAGCTGTTCGCCGACCCCACGCTTGATCCGCACAAGGAGGCCGAGGCCTTCTGCCAGCCCGCCACGACGCTGGACGACGGCAAGCCGGGCCCCGATTTTTCGACCACGTTCGCGGTGCTCGACGGCGTGCGCGACATCCTCTCCGAGCGCTGGGCCGAAGACCCGGCCCTGGTGCAGCAGCTGCGCGAATGGCTGTGGGCCGAGGGCCTGCTCAAGTCCAAGAAGGTCGAGGCCAAGAACGAGAACGACCCCGAGGTGGCCAAGTTCCGCGACTACTTCGAGTACGACGAGCCCATCGGCCGCGTGCCCTCGCACCGCGCGCTGGCGGTGTTCCGCGGCCGCGCGCTCGAGATCCTCGAAGCCAAGCTGGTGCTTCCCATCGAGCCCGAACCCGGCCAGCCGAGCCTGGCCGAAGGCAAGATCGCGCTGCACCTGGGCTGGAGCCACGCCAAGCGCGCGGCCGACGACCTGATCCGCAAGTGCGTGGCCTGGACCTGGCGCGTCAAGCTCAGCCTCTCGACCGAGCGCGACCTGTTCTCGCGCCTGCGCGAAGATGCGGAAAAGGTGGCCATCAAGGTCTTCGGCGACAACCTGCGCGACCTGCTGCTGGCCGCGCCCGCGGGCCAGCGCGCCGTGATCGGCCTGGACCCCGGCATCCGCACCGGCGTGAAGGTGGCCGTGGTGGACAGCACCGGCAAGCTGGTGGACACCACCACCATCTACCCGCACGAGCCGCGCCGCGACTGGGACGGCTCGCTGGCCGTGCTCGCTAGGCTGGTGGACAAGCACGGCATCAACCTGATCGCCATCGGTAACGGCACGGCCAGCCGCGAGACCGACAAGCTGGCGGCCGACCTGATCAAGATCGCCGCCAAGGGCGACAGGCCGATCGAGAAGGTGGTCGTGAGCGAGGCGGGCGCCTCGGTCTACTCGGCCAGCGAGTTCGCGGCCCAGGAGATGCCCGACATCGACGTGAGCCTGCGCGGCGCGGCGTCCATCGCCCGCCGCCTGCAGGACCCGCTGGCCGAGCTGGTCAAGATCGACCCCAAGAGCATCGGCGTGGGCCAGTACCAGCACGACGTGAACCAGAGCGAGCTGGCGCGCCAGCTCGACGCCGTGGTCGAGGACTGCGTGAACTCGGTGGGCGTGGACCTGAACACGGCCTCGGCGCCGCTGCTGTCGCGCGTCTCGGGCCTGTCGGGCGCGGTGGCCAAGTCGGTGGTGCGCTGGCGCGATGCCAACGGCTCGTTCAAGAACCGCAAGCAGCTGATGGACGTGGCGGGCCTCGGCGCCAAGACCTTCGAGCAGGCGGCGGGCTTTCTGCGCATCCGCGGCGGCGACAACCCGCTGGACGTGACCGGCGTGCACCCCGAGACCTACCCGGTGGTGGAGCAGATCATCGTCAAGACCGGCAAGCCCATCGACCAGATCATGGGCCGGGGCGAGGTGCTGAAAGCGCTCAAGCCCGAGCAGTTCGTGGGCGACAAGTTTGGCGCCGTGACCATCAAGGACATCCTGGGCGAGCTGGAAAAGCCCGGCCGCGACCCGCGCCCCGACTTCGTGGTGGCGCGCTTCAACGACGGCGTGGAGGACATCAAGGACCTCAAGGAAGGCATGACGCTGGAAGGCACGGTGAGCAACGTGGCCCAGTTCGGCGCCTTCGTGGACCTGGGCGTGCACCAGGACGGCCTGGTCCACGTGAGCCAGATGAGCCACAAGTTCGTCGAGGATGCGCGCGAGGTCGTCAAGACCGGCCAGATCGTCAAGGTCAAGGTGCTGGAGGTGGACGTGGCGCGCAAGCGCATCAGCCTGACCATGAAGCTCGACGCCGCGCCGGCGCGCCGCGACGGCCCGCGCGACAACCGCTTCGAGAGCGCGGGCCGCGGCCACTCGCAGTCCCAGCGCCGCGCCGATCCGGCGCCGCAGGGCGCGATGGCATCGGCCTTCGCCAAGCTGCAGGGGCTCAAGCGCTGACCTTATCCCACAGGTGACTCCCAGGCTATCGGGCTCGGTCTAGCATGCGATTTTTTCAACAGGAGGCAAGATGATCAGCTACGAGGTACAGGAGTTCGGCCAGCCCCTGGTGCGCGCAGAGCGCCCCACGCCGCAGCCCCAGGGCGACGAGGTGCTGCTGCGCATCGACGCGGCGGGCGTCTGCCATTCGGACCTGCATATCTGGCATGGCTCGTACGACCTGGGCAACGGCAAGTCGCTGAAGATGGCCGACCGCGGCCTCAAGCTGCCGCTGACCATGGGCCACGAGATCGCCGGCGAGGTCGTGGCCGTCGGCCCCGATGCCAAGGGCGTGCAGGTGGGCAAGAAGTACGTGGTCTTCCCCTGGCACGGCTGCGGCGAGTGCAAGGTGTGCAAGCGCGGCGACGAGAACCTGTGCCTCGCGGGCAAGTCCATGGGCGTGTACCAGCCCGGCGGCTATGCCGACCATGTGCTGGTCTCGGGCTCGCGCTACCTGATCGACATCGGCGGCATGCCGCCCGAGCGCGCCGCGCCCTATGCCTGCTCGGGCCTGACGACCTACAGCGCGCTGAAGAAGTTCAACGCCAGCGTTTTCCGCGACGAGAAGGTGGTGCTGTTCGGCGCCGGCGGCCTGGGGCTGATGGCCATCCTGATCGCCAAGGCGCTGGGCGGCGCCGGCGTGATCGTGGTGGAGCCGGACACCGCCAAGCATGCGGCGGCGCTGTCCGCCGGTGCCGATGCGGTGTTCGATCCCAAGGCCGAGGGCTTCGCGGCCGCGGTCAAGGCGGCGGCCGGCGGCGCGGTGTGGATGGTGCTCGACTGCGTGGGCTCCAGCCAGACCGTGCAGCAGGGCATCGACCTGCTGACCAAGGGCGGCCACCTCGTGCAGATCGGCCTGTTCGGCGGCCATGTGGACCTGCCCACGCCGTCGCAGGCGCTGCGCGCCATCACCTACCAGGGCACCTACGTGGGCAACCTGCGCGAGCTGCAGGAGCTGATGCAGCTCGTTAACGAGCAGCAGATGCCGCAGGTGCCGACGACCTGCCTGCATTTCAGCAAGGCCTTCACCGCGCTGCTGGACCTGGAGCAGGGCAAGGCCGTGGGCCGCCAGGTGCTGACGCCGCAGGGAGCCTGACACTTTCCACTTTTGATGCTATTAAAATAATAGCTTCCAGCGCTTTCTGAGTAAGCGCTGGAAGCTATTTTTATTTGAAATCGGGGTGCGGCGGCGTACCCCGTCCACGCGTCACCAGGTGTGGGCGTAGCTGACCCGCAGCGTGGCGCCGGCCGCGGGCAGGCGGCTGGTGTTGTTGTTGCTCCGCAGCAGCTGGCTGTACAGCGGGAAGTAGTGGCGGTTGAACAGGTTCTGCACGCCCAGCGTCACGCGGTTCCTGGGGTCGATCTTCCATTGGCTGACCAGGTCCACCGTGGTGTAGCCCTGGGTGTCGTAGCGGCCGAAGCCGGTCTTGCCGTCCAGGCGGTAGTCCTTGGAGGCATAGGAGGTCGCCTGCAGCCGGTGGCTCCACTGGGCGCTGGGGCGCCACTCCACATAGGCCGTCAGCTTGAGCGGCGGGATGCGGAAGCCGGTCATGCCCTGGTAGCTGGCTGCGCCCTGGGGCAGCTCGCGGCCTTTCATCCACGTGAAGCTGCCGCCGGCGCTCCAGCGGTCGTCATCGCTGAAATAGTCCAGGCCGCCTTCCACGCCGTGGATCTTTTCCTTGGTGCGCAGCAGAGTCAGGCCGTTGTTGAGGCTCTGCACGGCGCCCAGGTCGGACTGCGACTGGAAGGCACTGAGGTTGGCCATCGCGTTGGAGAATTTCCCGCGCCAGCCCAGCTCGAAGGTATCGGTCTTGATGGCCTGCAGGTTGGAGTTGCCGATGTTGAAGCCCGCGGTGGCATTGCGCACCACCACGCCGATGTCCGGCAGCTCGAAGCCCTGGCTGTACGAGGCGTAGAACTCCTGGCCCTTGACGGGAGTGAAGACCGTGCCCAGGTTGGAGGTCCACGAGCCGTATTTGACGGTGCCGCCGGCCACGGGCTGCGGGCTGGGCAATCTCGATTGCGACAGCGGCGTGAAGTCGTTGAAGCTGGCCTGGGCGCGGTCGTAGCGCAGGCCGCCTTCGAGCGACCATTGGTCGCTGAACTGGTGCTGCAGCTGCGCGAAGGCGCCCAGGCTGCGCGTGGTGACCGGTGGCATGTAGACCAGGCGGCCGGTCTTGCGGAAGACCAGCCCGCCGCTGGCGTCGTAGGCGGCGGGATCGAAGATGTCGATGGGCATGTCGGTGCGCTCGTGGTTGAAGTCCGCACCCCAGATCAGCAGGCTTTTCTTCTCGGGCCCCAGCGGGGTCTTGAGGGTCAGCCGCCCGCCGAACACTTCCGAGTTCTGCATGGACTGGTCCACGTTGGCGCCCCGCACCGGCACCGCCCGGGCATCGAACGGTGCGAAGCGGGTGAAGAAGTCGCGGTAGTAGAGCTGGGCCGCCAGCGTGCTGCCGGCGAGGTTGCGGTTCTCGTAGTCGAGCCCCAGCATGGTGTTCCTGATCTGGTTCTGGTCGGCCAGCACCAGGCCCTTGATGGGCCTGGCCGCCGCGGAGCCCGCGGGCAGGCGCGCCACCGATGGGTCGGAGGCGTAGTCGGTGTCCTGGTCGGCGTTGTAGTGGCTGGCCGAGAACTGCAGGCGCTGGTCGGCATCCAGCTTGAAGCCGATCTTGGCCGAGGCGTTGTAGATGTCGGAGTCGAACAGGTCACCCTGGCTGGGCTCGGGCGCTATGCGCTGGCCCTTGGCATCGAACGAGGCGCCGGCATGCCGGGCGCCCAGGCTCACCGAGTAGTCGACCACCTCGCCGCCGCCCGACAGGTAGTGCTGCACTTCGCCCCCCAGCCCCGAACCGCGTGCTTTGGAGAGCGGGGCCGAGCCGGTCACGATGGTCTCGGCCTTGGCTTCGCCCGACGGGCGCTTGGTGCGCACCGAGACAATGCCGCCGGCGGCGCCGCTGCCGTAGATGGCGCTGCTGCCGCGCAGCACCTCGATCTGCTCGATGTCCGCCGGGTTGACGTTGGCGAGGTTGCGGGAGGAATCGCGGTTGGTGTTGAGCGGGATGCCGTCCACCAGGATCAGCATGTTGCGGCCGCGCAGCGTCTGCCCGTAGTCGGTGATGGTGTGGCTGGAGTCCGCCATGCCGGGAACCACCTTGCTGAGCATGGTGGCGAGGCTGTCCGAGCCCTGGCGCAGCTGCTGGACTTCCTCGCCTTCGAGAATGCTGACCTGCCGCGCAGGGGCCACGAGGTTGTTCTGGGTGCGGGCGGTCACGGTGACGGCCGCCAGCTCCGTTTCCGCCGGCGCGGCAGCCGGGGAAGCCGCGGCAGCGGGGGCTGCCGACGAGGGCGCCGGGGCGGTTTCCAGCACGTAGCTGCCTGTGCCGACGCGGCGCACGCCAAATCTCGAGCGGGCAAGCAGGCGCGCGAAACCCTCGTCGACGGAGAACGCCCCCGACAGGCCGGGCGTGCGCAGGCCGGCGAGCTGCTCCAGATCGACGCTGAGGTTGACGCCGGCCTGGGCGGCGAACGCCATCAGGGCGGGGCCCAGCGCTCCCGCCTGGATCGCGTAGGTAGTGTGCCCGCTGCTGGCGGCCGGGTCGGCGGCCCGGGCGGGCGGCGTGTGCAGGAGCAGCGCCGCCGTGGCGGTGAGGGCGGCCAGGGCCGTGGCGCGGAAACCTGCGTGGAGGGGGCGGGTGTGCATGTCGTTCGATCCTCGTAGCTGTCAAAAGATGGGGACTTCACGACCTATGACAGGCGAGGGCCGAAAACAGGACAGGGGAAGCGCAGATATTTTCAGCGGCGGGCCACCGTCACCCAGTACCGGGTGCGCTGCTCCACGCGCACCGGCAGGCTGTGCGGCAGCAGCGCCAGGATGCCATCCGTATCGCGGAGCTGGAAGATGCCGGAGACGCGCAGGTCGGCCACGCCCGGGTCGCATTGCAGCACGCCTGCGCGGTAGCGCCCCAGCTCGGCCAGAAAATCCTGCAGCCGCTGGTTCTCGGCATACAGCACGCCCTGCGTCCAGGCATCGGCCTGCGCGGCAATTGGCGCGGCGGCACCAGCGCCCTGGCCTTGGAAAAGCAATTGCTCCCCCGCCTGCACCGTGACCGGCGCGCTCGCCTGGGCGGGCGTGACGCGCACCGCGCCCTCCAGCACGGCGAGCGTGGTGCCCCGCTCGTGCTTGCGCACGGTGAAGCGCGTGCCCAGCGCCTGCATCTGGCCGTCCTCCGTCTGCACGATGAGGGGCAGGGCGGCATATTCGGGCGCGTGCGAGGTTTCCACCAGGATCTCGCCCGTGTACTGGCGGATGCGGCGCGCCTGCTGGTCGATGCGCACGCTGACGGCCGTGGCCGTGTTGAGCTGCATCCGGCTGCCGTCGGCCAGTGTGACGGTGCGGCGCTCCCCGGTGGCCGTGCGGTAGTCCGCCATCCAGCCCTGCCAGGGCGCCTGCCGGTAGGCCAGCCAGCCCAGCGCGGGCGTTGCCAGTACCACGGCCACCGCGCGCAGCATCTGTCGGCGCGAGGATCGGGGGCGGTCCAGGACCGCCATGCCGATGGCGGCGGGCACCGAGTTCATGCGTTGCAGCAGATGCTCGGCACGTTGCCATACCTGTTCATGCTGCGCGCTCTGGCGGCGCCAGCGTTCGAGCGCGGCCTGCTCGGCCGGGCCGAAGTCCGAGGCATGCTGGCGCGCCAGCCAGTGCGCGGCTTCGTCGAGGATGCGCGGGTCGGCGGCTGGCATGCTCAGCTGCAGATCATTGCGAGCAGGCCACGCGCAGGCACTGGCGGAAGCCCTGGGCCATGTAGCGGGTGACGGTGCGCACGCTCAGCTGCATCCGGCCGGCGATGTCCTCGTAGGACAGGCCTTCCAGCTGGGACAGCAGGAAGGCCGTGCGGACCGCGGCCGGCAAGGCGTCCAGCAGGGCGTCCAGTTCCCGCAGCGTCTCCAGCAGGATGGCGCGGGTTTCGGCGGACGGGGCGGTGGCCTCGGGCAGCAGGTGCAGCGAGGCGCGGTAGGCCTGCTCCAGCGATTGGCGTTCGAGGTGGTTGAGCAGCAGCCGCCTGGCGACCGTGGTCAGGTAGGCCCGGGGCTCGCGGATGTCCTCCAGCCTTTGAGCGGGCGCGTTGGCCCAGATGCGGGTGAACGTGTCCTGGGCGAGGTCCGCCGCGTCACTGCGGTTGCCCAGCCTGCGCTGCAGCCATGCAAGCAGCCAGGGGTTGTGCTGGGCGTACATGCGGCCCAGTGCCTGGCTGGCGGCATGGTCGGGGGTTGGAGGCACGGGCTTCTCTCATGCGTAGCAAAATGCCCGCCATCATATCAAATGATATTGATTCTCATTTGTGATGATCGCGGAAATTCCGGCTGCATGCCAGCCCGGCCAGGCACAGCAGCGCAAAGCCGCCGCCGGCCCAGAAGGTGGCCGCCGGGCCGTGGGCGTCCCACAGCAGCCCGGCGATGGCGCTGGCCGCCAGCATGGCGATGCCGCTAGCCAGGTTGAACACGCCGAAGGCCGTGCCGCGCAGGCCGGCGGGTGCGGCATCGGCCACCATGGTGGCCAGCAGGCCCTGGGTCATGCCCATGTGCAGGCCCCACAGCGCCACGCCCGCAATCACCAGGCCCCAGTGCTGGGCGTTGGCAAGCACCAGGTCCGCGGCGATGAGCAGCACCAGGCCCCAGGCCAGCAGCGTGGTGTGGCGCATGCGGTCCGCCAGCCGGCCGAAGGGGTAGGCCGAGGCGGCGTAGACCAGGTTCATCGCCACCATCACCAGTGGCACCAGGGCCGTGGCAATGCCGAGCTGCTGCGCGCGCAGCACGAGGAAAGCCTCGCTGAAGCGCGCCAGCGTGAAGAGCGCGCCCAGCGCCACCACCCACCAGTAGGTGCGGCCGAGCTGGCGGATGTTCTCGCGCCGGATCGGGTTGGTGCGGCGCGCGCCTGCCGCCGGCGCGGGCTCGCGCACGCCCAGCAGCAACACCAGCACCGACAGCAGGCCCGGAATCACCGCCACCCAGAACACCGCGCGGAAGTCGCCCGCCCACAGCAGCATCAGCGCCACGGCCAGCAGCGGCCCGAGGAAGGCGCCGACGGTGTCCAGCGATTGCCTGAGGCCGAAGGCCGCGCCGCGGATCTCGGGCGGCGTCACGTCGGCCACCAGCGCGTCGCGCGGCGCGCCGCGTATGCCCTTGCCGAGGCGGTCCGTCAGCCGGGCGGCCACCACCAGGCCCGGGCCGGAGGCGATGGCGAACAGCGGCTTGGTCAGCGCGCCCAGCGCATAGCCGAACAGCGCCAGGCCCTTGCGCCGGCCCAGGTAGTCGCTGAGCGCGCCCGAGAACACCTTGACGATCAGCGCCGTGGCCTCGGCCAGCCCTTCGATCACCCCGACCGCGAAGGCCGACATGCCCAGCGCCCCGACCATGAACATGGGCAGCAGGCTGTGGACCATCTCCGACGAGATGTCCATCAACATGCTGACAAAGCCCAGCGCCCAGACCGGGGCGGGGATGCGGGCGAGCACGCTGGGGGGCTTGGGCTGCATGGCGTGGCTAGGCTGGGTTGCTTTCAAAAAGAGAGCTTCTAGTGCTTGCTATTGCTTGATTTCAAATATAAAACCATCGAAATTCAAGATTGGATAAGCGGTAGAAGCTATTTTTTCAATAGCGGGTTTGCCCTGGACCCTGCGCTACGCCGCTTCGGGCGGGAAGGGTACGCCGGCCTCGTCCTCGTGCCAGGCCGGGTACTTGTCCATCACCTGCTCGAACAGCGCCGAGTCGGTCAGCCGGGTGAGCCAGGCCTGCAGGTGCGGCCAGGGCCGGGCCTGCCAGGCTTCGTCGTCGATGCCGGCGAACTGGCGCACGAAGGGGCGGATGGCCATGTCGGCCAGGCTCGGGTCCTTGCCGAACAGGTAGCCGGTGGCGGCGAGCTGTTCGTTCAGCGCCGACAGGAAGGCGTCGGCCGTGGCCTGCGCCCGGGCCAGGTCGGCCTGGGGGTGGCGGTCCGGGTACTTGCAGCGGTCCAGCGCTTGCTTGAATTCGCCGTCGTTGCGCGCGATCAGCGCCAGCATGGCTTCGAGCGAGCCGGCCGTGGGCGCGAGCCAGCCGTCCGAGTCGCTCTGGCGCAGCGCCCAGAGCATGATGTCCAGGCTCTGGTCGATCACCGTGCCGTCGGCCAGCACCAGCACGGGCACCGTGCCCTTGGGCGACGCGGCCAGCAGCGCCTGCGGCTTGTTCTTGAGTACCACCTCGCGCAGCTGGCAGGCGATGCCGGCGCCGGCCAGCGCCAGGCGGGCGCGGATCGCATAGGGGCAGCGGCGGAACGAATAGAGGATGGGCAGGCCTTGCATGGCTTGAAGCTGTTGCGCCTGCTGTTCGCGGCGCGATTGGTGGGAGGAGGTTAGGGTGTGGCCCAGGTGGGTTTCGCCACGCTGCCCGGCCAGGTCCATCTGGCGCTGGCGCTCGGCCAGCGCGGCCAGCTGCTCGGGCGTGCGGCTGCCGTGGCAGTAGGGGCAGCTTACGCCGCGCACGTAGTGCGGGTGCTGGCGCTCGGGCTCGCCCAGCGGCATGCGGCACGAGCGGCACAGCTGGTGCGGGCCGCGCACCAGGCCATGGCCCACCGACACGCGCTCGTCGAACACGAAGCATTCGCCCCACCACAGGCTGTCTTCCTGCGGCACGGTCTCCAGGTACTTGAGGATGCCGCCCTGCAGGTGGTAGACCTCGCCGAAGCCCTGCGATTTGAGGTAAGCGGTGGACTTCTCGCAGCGGATGCCGCCGGTGCAGAACATGGCCACCTTCTGCTTGCCGTGCAGCGCGCCGCCGGGCCCGGACTGCTCGGCCACCCACTGCGGAAACTCGGTGAAGCTTTTGGTGTGCGGATTGACCGCGTGCGCGAAGCTGCCGATGCCGACCTCGTAGTCGTTGCGCGTGTCCACGACCACCACGTCGGGGTCGCTGATGAGGGCGTTCCAGTCCTCGGGCTTGACGTATTCGCCGGCGTTGCGCGCCGGGTTCAGCGCGGGCACGCCCAGCGTGACGATCTCGCGCTTGAGGCGCACGCGCATGCGGTAGAAGGGGTTGCGCGCGGCGCGCGCTTCCTTGTGCTCCAGCGTGGCCAGCCGCGGGTCGCGTTTCAGCCAGTCCAGCACTGCCTGCACGTCCTCGGGCAGGCCGGCGATGGTGCCGTTCACGCCCTCGGGGGCCAGCAGCAGCAGGCCCTTGACGCTGCGCTCGTCGCACAGCGTTTGCAGCGGTTCGCGCCAGTCGGCGAATTCCGGCAGGTCGATGAACTGGTAGAGCGCGGCGGTGAGGTACGGTTGTTCAGGCATGGGGCGAGGATGATAGCGCCGCGGCGGTAGCTGTGTGGATTGGCTGGTTGATCCAGGTCAGATCGGCTGGTCGCGCTCGCAGGCCTCGCGTATCCAGCCGCCGAAGGCCTGCAGCGCCGGCGTGACTGGGCGCGAGCGCAGCCGCGTGAACCAGTAGGCGCCGCGCTGCAGCTCCTGCGCGAAGGGGCGCTGCAGCCGGCCGCTCAGGATCTCGCGGGCGAACAGCCGCGCCGGCAGCAGCGCCACGCCGGCGCCCTGGGCCGCCGCCTCGGCCATGGTGACGGACGAGTCGAACATGGCGCCGCGCTGCTGCGGGCCTGGCAGGCCGGCCAGCCCGGCGGCGGTGAACCAGTCGCTCCATTCGTCGGAGCGGTATGAGCGCAGCAGCACCTCGCGGGCCAGGTCGGCGCCCTGGTGCAGCCGCGCCGCGATGGCCGGCGCGCACATGGGCGTGAGCGGCGCCTGCAGCAACAGGTGTGCCTCGGTGCCGTGCCAGGCGCCGTCGCCGAAGCGGATCGCGCAGTCCAGCCCCTCGCCGGCCATGTCCACGCGGTTGTTGTTGGTGAACAGGCGCAGGTCGACGAAGGGATGCGCCTCCTGGAAGGCGCGCAGCCGCGGCAGCAGCCAGCCCACGGCGAAGGTGCCGACCACGCCCACGTTGAGCACCTCGCGCGGCCGCGCGTCGTGGAACTGCTCCAGCGCCCGGGCGATGCGCTCGAACGATTCGCTCAGCACCGGCAGCAGCGACTGGCCCTCGTCCGTCAGCGCCAGCCCGCGCGGCAGGCGGCGGAACAGCGGCTTGCCCAGCAGCGCCTCGAGGTTGCGGATGTGCTGGCTCACGGCGGTCTGCGTCACGTGCAGCTCCTGGGCGGCACGGGTCAGGTTCAGGTGGCGGGCGGCGGCGTCGAAGGCGCGCAAGGCGTTGAGCGGCAGATGCATGAAGTTTTTCTTATGGCTTTTCTGGATTATCTTCGATAGTCAAACCATGTGTGACGCTTTAAATTAGAGTGGTAGCAACTACTTTATTGATAGCAATCATGCTGAAAAGACGAGAGTTTTTCTTGACTGCCGCGGCCATGGGCGCTGCGCCGCTGTGGGCGCAGCCGGGCTCCGGTCAGGCCCAGGCGCAGGCCGCCTTTGCCCAGGCCATGCAGGCCATCGAGCGCCAGGCGGGCGGGCGGCTGGGCGTGGCGGTGCTGGACACGGCCAGCGGCGCGGCCTGGCAGTGGCGCGGCGACGAGCGCTTTCCCATGTGCAGCACCTTCAAGGCGCTGCTGGCGGCGCAGGCGCTGCACGCGGCGGAGCAGGGCCAGGGCAGCATGGACAAGCGGCTGCGCTACCCGCGCTCGGCGCTGGTGGCGCATTCACCGGCCACCGAGCCGCATGCGGGCAAGGACGGCATGACGGTGCGCGCGCTGTGCGAGGCCACGGTCACGCTCAGCGACAACACCGCCGCCAACCTGCTGCTGGCCGAATATGGCGGGCCCGCGGGCTTCACGCGCTTTCTGCGCGGCCTGGGCGACCGGCAGACGCGGCTGGACCGCATCGAGCCGGACATGAGCGAATCGAAACCCGGCGACGTGCGCGACACCACCACGCCCCAGGCCATGCTCGCCAGCCTGCGCGCGGTGACGCTGGGCGATGCGCTGTCGCCGGCCTCGCGCCGGCAGGTGGTGGACTGGCTGCTGGCCTGCAAGACCGGCGACAACACCCTGCGCGCCGGTGCGCCGGGCTGGACGGTGGGCGACAAGACCGGTTCCGGCCCGGGCACGCGCAACGACGTGGGCCTGCTGTGGCGGCCGGGCAGCGGCACGGCTTCCGCGCCGGTGCTGGTCACCAGCTACCTGACCGAAACCAAGGCGCAGCCCGAGGCGCGCGACGCGGCGCTGGCCAGCGTGGCGCGCGAGGTGGTGAAGCTCGTTACAGGTACTTGACCAGCACCTGGCTCTTGCGGTTCCAGTTGTACTTGGCCTTGCGCTGCTCGGGCAGCCACTCGGGGTCGACCGGCTGGAAGCCGCGCTTGAGGAACCAGTGCATGGTGCGGGTGGTGAGCACGAAGATGCTCTTGAGGCCGATGGCGCGGGCGCGCTGCTCGATGCGCTTGAGCAGCTTCTCGCCGTCGCCCGTGCCCTGGCTCTGCGGCGACACGGTGACAGCCGCCATCTCGCCGGTCGCGGCCTCGGGGTAGGGGTAGAGCGCGGCGCAGCCGAAGATCACGCCGTCGTGCTCGATGATGGTGTAGGCGGCGATGTCGCGCTCGATCTCGGTGCGGCTGCGCTTGACCAAGGTGCCGTCCTTCTCGAAGGGTTCGATCAGCTGCAGGATGCCGCCCACGTCGTCGGCGTTGGCTTCGCGCAGCTCTTCCAGGCGCTCGTCGATCACCATGGTGCCGATGCCATCGTGCACGTAGACCTCGAGCAGCAGCGCACCGTCGGTGGCGAACGGCAGGATGTGCGAGCGCTCCACGCCTTCCTTGCAGGCCTTGACACAGTGCTGCAGGTAGAAGCCCACGTCGGTGGGCAGGGTGGCGGGCTCCAGATTGGCCAGGAGCTTTTGCGCGGCGTCGAGCGGCAGCTCGGTGTCGATGGGGTTGTCCTCGCCCTCGGGGGCCAAGGGTTGCATGCGGATGCCGGGCACCTCGGTCAGGAACAGCAGCTTGTCGGCCTTGAGCTCGATGGCGATGCGCGTGGCGACTTCCTCCATCGACAGGTTGAAGGCCTCGCCAGTAGGCGAGAAGCCGAACGGCGACACCAGCACCATCGCGCCCATGTCCATCGTGCGCTGGATGCCGCCCACGTCCACCTTGCGCACCAGGCCCGAATGCATGAAGTCCACGCCATCGACGATGCCCACGGGCCGCGCGGTGACGAAATTGCCTGAAATCACCCGCACCGTGGCGCCGGCCATCGGCGTGTTGGGCAGGCCCTGGCTGAAGGCGGCCTCGATCTCGAAGCGCAGCTGGCCGGCGGCCTCCTGCGCGCAGTCAAGCGCCACCGAATCGGTGATGCGGATGCCGTGCGAATAGCGCGCCGCATGGCCCTTGGCCTGCAGCTGCTCGTTGACCTGCGGGCGAAAGCCGTGCACCAGCACGATCTTCACGCCCAGCGCCTGGATCAGCGCCAGATCCTGCGCGATGGAGTGCAGCTTGCCCGCGGCGATCGCCTCGCCCGTGAGCCCGACCACGAAGGTCTGGTTGCGGAATTTGTGGATGTACGGCGCAACCGACCGGAACCACGGCACGAAGGTGAAATTGAAGACAGCGGACATGGGCGGCAACAGGTGCAGGAAGTGGGGGGGAGATTCGCCTCGGGTAAACCCTGGAGCGCTATTGTCATACAAGCAGCGGCCTGGGCGGAAGAAATCAGCATTTGCGCAACAGTCGTGGATTCAGGGGTGGCAAATGGCGGGTTCGGCAATGGCGAACCCGCGGCCCGGCCAAATCGGCATGATGGCGGCTCTTTTCGAGACTCTGGAGACACCCATGCGCCACCCCGACCGCTGCCTGAACCGCCGACATCTGCTGGCCGCATCGCTGATCGCCAGCCTCGGCCTGCCGGCCCGGGCGGCCACCGACTATCCGAACAAGCAGGTCAAGTTCATCGTGCCGTTCCCGCCGGGCGGGCCGGTGGACACGACGGCGCGCGCCTTCACGCAGAAGCTGGCCCAGCTCTGGCCCAAGGGCACCTACATCGACAACCGCGCGGGTGGCGGCGGCATCGTCGGCGCCGAGAACGCAGCCAAGCAGGCGCCGGACGGCTACGGCCTGTTCGTCGGCGCGATCCACCATTCGGTCAATCCCTCGCTGCACCCCAAGCTGAACTACGACATCCAGAAGGACTTCGTGCCGATCAGCTTCGCGGCGCAGTTCCCGGTGTTCCTGGTCGTGCACCCCAGCGTGCCGGCCAAGAACGTGCAGGAGCTGGTGGCGCTGGCGAAGAAGCCCGACAGCCGGCTGAGCTTCGCCTCGTCGGGCAACGGCGGCGGCACCCACCTGGCGGGCGAGCTGTTCAACATGCATGCCGGCACGAAGCTGCTGCACATCCCCTACAAGGGCAGCGCGCCGGCGATGAACGACGTGCTGGGCGGCCAGGTGCCGATGATGTTTGCCGATGCGCCCTCGTGCCTGCAGCACATCAAGACCGGCCGCCTGCGCGTGCTGGGCGTGGCCAGCCCCAAGCGCTCGGGCCTGCTGCCCGAGGTGCCGACCATCGCCGAGCAAGGCCTGCCCGGCTACGCGGCCTATTCGTGGGCCGCGCTGTTCGCGCCCGCGGGCACGCCCAAGGAGGTGGTGCAGAAGATCAACGCCGACTTCAACACCGCCATGCGCGACCCCGAGGTCAAGCAGCGCCTGTACGTGGCCGGCGCCGAGGCGCAGCCGGGCACGCCCGAGCAGATGGCGGCCTTCCTGCAGGAGGAACTGACCAAGTGGGCCAAGGTGGTGAAGGAAGCCCACATCACGATCGACTGAGGCGGGCCGGGCAGCTGCGCCCGGTTTATAGCCAAATTGGCCTCCAGCGCTCATGCAGAAAGCGCTGGTAGCTATTATTTTTGATGAATCGCCCGGGCTTTACTGCTGCACGGCCGCCAGCAGTTGCGCGCAATGGGTGGGGTCGTCGGCCGGCGGTGCGGTCAGCGGCAGCACCGCCAGTGCCGCGGGCGCGGCCACCACGGCGGCCAGGGCCGCGCCGGCACGGGCCAGCACGCCGGCGGACTGCACCTGGACCTGCGGGTGGCCCAGCGGCCCGCTTACCTGCAGCGGCGAGCGCAGCGTGAAGAGCTTCCAGCTGGTGGACATGGGCTTGAGCTGCAGGTTCACCAGCTCACGGCGCAGGTCGATGTCGCCGCTGCCGTCGATGTAGGCGTCGGCGGCGCTCAGGCGCATCAGCGTGGAATGGGCCACGCCGCCCTTGACCTGGAAGTCGGCCGCCATGCAGCGGATGGGCACCTCCTTGTCGGCGCCGAAGAAGCGCGAGATCACCACGCTGCCCAGGTTCAGCGCCGCCATGTCGAGCAGCTGCTTGCTCACCGTGCCCGACGAGACGTAGAGCTTGACCGAGCCGTTGGCGCTGCCCAGCATGGCCGCCACCGAGTCGCCGCTGCCCGCGAGCTGGATGCTGCCGTCGAGCTCGCCCAGGCTCTTGCGGGTGCGCTCCACGGTCGGAAACAGCGCCGCCAGCTTCAGGCCCCGCACCTTGGCGTGCACCTCGGTGCGCACCGGCTTGCGCTGTCCGTCCACCACCACGGGCATGGCCAGCGTGCCCTCGGCCAGGCCAAAGTTCAGCGGGTCGATGCGCATCACGCCGTTGTCGAGCTTCACGGTCATGTCGAGCTTTTCCAGCGGCAGGGCCTCGGGCCGGATGATCTTGTCGGCGGCCAGGCTGACCTGCGCGTCCATGTGCTTCCAGCGCTCCACGGCCAGCTCCATGCGCGGCAGCACCGAATCGGGCTTGCCGCCCTTGCCGGCTGCCTTGCCGTCGTCCGCGCGCGGGCCGGCGCCGATCAGGGCGCCCAGGTCGGCCAGGTGCAATTGCTTGGAGCGCAGCTTGCTTTCGAGCAGCGGGCGCTCGGTGCCCGAGGTGTAGCGCAGGTCGCCCTGCAGGTCGCTGCTGCCCACCTGGCCGCTGAAGGACTGCAGCGCCCATTGCGCCTGGTGCGGCGTGAAGCGGCCCTGCAGCCGGCCCTTGACCTCGAAGGCCGGCGTGTTGGGCAGCACCAGCCCGGTCAGCGCGTACAGGTCCTGCATGTTGCCGCCGGAGAGCTGGAGCTGGAAATCCACGCCGTCGAGGTGCTGCGGATGGCGCAGCGTGCCCTCGAGCGACAGCTTGGTGCGGCCGGAGGTGGCGTGCAGTTGCAGGGGCAGCGACTGCCCGTTGCCCTGCAGGTGCAGCACGTCGCCCACCATGCCCTCGCCCTGCAGCTGCGCCTGGCCCTTGTGCCCGACCAGCGCGAAGGCCAGGCGGTACGGCGCCTGCTCGGCTGGGCTGAAGCGGGCGCGCAGGAATAGCTGGGTGGGCAGGTTCTCGTAGCTGATGGTGCTGTCGTCGAGCTGCAGCTCGCGCACCTGCATGCGCCAGGGGCGGTCGGCCGGGGCCGGCCCGCGGGTGCGCAGGTGCCAGTTGTCGGGGGGCAGCGGCTCGGTCACCGCGGCCATGCCGGAGTCTGCGACCTGGGCCCGGGCCGCGGCGACCAGGGCCGGGGCCTGGAGCGCTGCATCGGGATCGGAGCCCGGGGAAGCTGCCGGGGCAGGGAGGGGCTGCGCGCCATCCGCCGCATCACCCCACTGCTGGAGCCGCCCATAGGCGCCCGCGAGCTGTAGCAGGTCGACCTGCAACGTGCGCGACAGCAGCGGCAGCAACTGCACATGGGCCTGCACCCGTTGCGCCTCGAGGAAGTCGCCGGGGTCGCTGAAGGCATCCACCGGCCACTGGGCCGGGTTGCCGACCACCACGTCCAGCGCGGTGACGGTGACCGACGGCACCCACGAGCGCCAGCCCGCCACGCTGGTATTGGGCCAGTGCCAGTCCGCGGTCAGGTTGCCGGCAATGCGCAGGGGCCGGCCGGTCAGCTGCATCACCTGGTCGCTGATATCGGCCTTGTAGGCATTCCAGTCCATGTGCTTGATGTACCAGAGCGACCCGAGCAGCAGCACTGCCAGGGCCACGAGCAGTGCGGCCAGCGCCAGCAGCGCGGTGCGCAGCCGGCGGGCCAGGGTGCCCGGTCTGGCAGGGAGGGGAAGCGGATGGGACATACGGAAAAAACTATACAAACTTTGGAACCGATTTTCACGCAAAGACATATTTTGC
This sequence comes from Comamonas humi, assembly GCF_054782535.1. Taxonomy (NCBI): domain Bacteria; kingdom Pseudomonadati; phylum Pseudomonadota; class Betaproteobacteria; order Burkholderiales; family Comamonadaceae; genus Comamonas; species Comamonas humi. The sequence continues at coordinate 64,358 of NZ_BAAGSH010000012.1, forward strand.
AATGCCAAACGTGTCCTGGTGTGTCGGACAGCAGGGCAATCTCGGCTTTTTTGGTGCGCGGGGCTTTCTACAATCGCGCCCATGCCTTCCTATTTGCCAGTTGCGGCGCCGGCGCCGGCCAGTCCTTTGCCCATGCGTGACGGGGTCAGCCCCAGCTGCGTGGTGCTGCCCTCGCGCGGCGACGGCGGCCTGCTGGACTACCTCGCCGAGCGCCTGCCGCTGGTCAGCCACGACGATTGGCGCCTGCGCATGGCCCAGGGGCTGGTGGTGGATGGCCAGGGCCAGGCCCTGCCGCCGCACCAGCGCTTCGTGCCCGGCATGCGGGTGTACTACTGGCGCGCGGTCGACGACGAGGGCCATATCCCCTTCGACGCGCAGGTGCTGTGGGAGGACGAACACCTGCTGGTGGCCGACAAGCCCCACTTTCTGCCCGTGGTGCCCACCGGCCGCTACGTGCAGAGCAGCCTGCTGGTGCGGCTGAAAAAGCTCACCGGCAATGCGCAGCTGTCGCCGCTGCACCGCATCGACCGCGACACCGCCGGGCTGGTGCTGCTGTCCAAGCAGCCCGCGACGCGAGGGGCCTACCAGGCGCTGTTCCGCGACCGCGCCATGCACAAGGTCTACGAGGCGGTGGCGCCTTTCCGGGCCGATGTCGCCTTTCCGCGCGAGCACCGCAGCCGCATGGAGGAGAGCCAGCGCTTCTTCCTGATGCACGAGGTGGCGGGCGAGCCCAACAGCCATACGCACATGGCGCTGCTGGAGCACAACGCCCACTGGGCGCGCTATGCGCTGGAGCCCGTGAGCGGCAAGCGCCACCAGCTGCGGGTGCACATGGCGGCGCTGGGCCTGCCGCTGCGCAACGATGCTTTCTACCCCGAGGTCAACGATCCGCCCGAGGGCGATTTTTCGCGGCCGCTGCAGCTGCTGGCGCGGCAGCTGCGCTTCACCGACCCGCTGACGGGCGAGGCGCGCTGTTTCGACAGCGCCCGCATGCTGGAACCGCTGCCGGATTGATGGCCGGGATCGATGGCCTGTGCGGACGGCTGAATGTCAGGCCGCCGCCATGGGGGTGTGCCGCCAGACGATGACCACGAAGCACAGGATGCCCACGCCGACCAGCATCGAGGCCACGCCCAGCGCCGGCTCCAGCTCCGGGTGGTTCCTGAAGAGGGCGAACAGCAGCACCATCTGCACGAAATGCGCCGGCACGTAGATCCAGAAGTGCAGCCTGGCCAGCCGGGTGCCGGCGGCTGCCGGGATGGCGCGGTAGTACAGGCCAAAGAGGCTGAGCGTGACCCAGCCGAGCAGGTTGAGGTGGGCGTGGACCGGGAACATGCTGTGGTCGCCGCTCATTCCCATGAACAGGCCCAGCGTCACGCCGAGGACGAGGTACAGGACAGCCAGGCGAAAGAACCAGTTGCTCAGGTTGTTCATGGCAGTCTCCCGCAGTGTTGCATCGCAAGACGTAACATGCGCCTGCGCCGCACCACCGTCAATAGCACATTCGGCCCCCTGTGGCCGACGGTTGCCTGGGTCGGTTCAGGCGGCGGGGTGCAACTGCCCCATGGCCTCGCCCAGGCGCACCGGCCGGGCGGCAGACCAGTCGGGCTGGAAGGCCATGCGGTCCTGGGGGAACAGCAGCACCACGGTGGAGCCGAGCAGGAAGCGGCCCATCTCGTCGCCTTGCTCCAGCACGATGGGCTGGGTCTGGTAGTCCCAGCTGCGCACCTTGCGAGAGCGCGGCGGGTTGATCTGGCCGTGCCACACCGTGGCCATGCTGCCGACGATGGTGGCGCCCACCAGCACCATGGCGAACGGGCCCAGGCGCGTCTCGAACAGGCAGATCACCCGCTCGTTGCGCGCGAACAGGCCCGGCACGCCGCGGGCGGTGAGTGGGTTGACCGAGAACAGGTCGCCCGGCACGTAGACCATCTTCTGCAGCTTGCCGCGCAGCGGCATGTGGATGCGGTGGTAGTCGCGCGGACTGAGGTAGATGGTGGCGAACTGCCCGTTGGCGAACTGCGCCGCCATCGCGGCATCGCCGCCGAGCAGCGCCGTGGTGCTGTAGTGGTGGCCCTTGGCCTGGAAGATCTGGTCCTGCTCGATGGCTCCGAGCTGGCTGATGGCGCCGTCGACCGGGCAGACCAGCGGCGCATCGGCGCGAGGCCGCGCGCCGGCCTTCAGCTCGCGGGTGAAGAAGTCGTTGAAGCTGGCGTAGTGCGCGATGTCCGGGTAGCGGGCCTCGTCCATGTTCACCTGGTACCGCTGCACGAACCAGCGTATGAACGAGGTCGTGGCCGAGCCCAGCCGTGCCGATGCCAGGTGGCCCGCGCCAGCGGTCAGCCACTTCTTGGGCAGCAGGTATTGGGGGAGAACGGCGAGGCGGTCGGACATGGATTGCGGTGGGGTCAGGCCAAAGGGCGCATTCTATAGAGGCAGCCCCAAAAAAGCGTGGAAATCACGCGCCAACGGTGAAATCTTCTGGCGCGGCAGCTCCAAAAACAGTAGTAACCCTGAGCAGCATGCAATGCAGCGCGGCAGTAAACTGCAACGCTTTTTTCATTTTTCTGCTCTGTATGGGGCCGGGCCGGCCGGCGTGGCATGCAGCACACCTCCATGCGATTGACTCCTCCCTCCTTTCCCTCCGGCGCCGATGTCAGCGGGCACACCGAACGCATGCGCCTGTGGCTGCGCAACTTCCTGCCCACGCCCACGCGCGTGCATGGCCGCGAACTGCTGCGCATGGTGGTGGGGGTGGCGCTGGGGGTGGGTATCAGCGCCTTCCTGAGCCATTGGTGGAGTGGCGGCGTCGAGGCGCCGTGGATGTTCGCCGCGCTGGGCGCCAGTGCGCTGCTGCTGTTCTGCGTGCCGTCCAGCCCCATGGCCCAGCCTTGGCCGGTGGTGGCTGGCGGCACGGTGTCGGCCCTGGTGGGCTGGGCCTGCGTGCTGGTGTTCCGCGATCCTATCCTGTCGCCGGCCATGGCCGTGGCGCTGTCGGTGCTGGCCATGGTGCTGCTGCGCTGCCTGCACCCGCCGGGCGCGGCGCTGGCGATGTGGATGTCGCTGAACCACCTGCACGACCTGCACCTGCTGCTGTTCCCGGTGCTGTTCAACCTGGTGGTGCTGGTGCTGCTGGCGGTGGTCTACAACACGCTCACCGGCAAGCGCTACCCGGCGCCGCAGCACAGCCAGCCGGGCGCGGTGCACGAGCCGGGCAGCGCCGAGATCGTGGGCGCAGACCTGGACGAGGCACTGGCCCAGTTCGACGGCGTGCTTGACGTGAGCCGCGCCGATCTGGAGGCCCTGCTGCACGTTGCCAGCCATGCCGCCTTCAAGCGCACGCTGGGCGAACTGCGCGGCGCCGACATCATGAGCCAGCCCGTGCATGCCGTGGAGCCCGGCGTGCTGCCCAAGGATGCCTGGGCGCTGATGCAGAAGGCGCACGTGAAGGCGCTGCCGGTGGTGGACGCCGGCATGCGCGTGGTCGGCATCGTCACCGCCACCGATTTCCTGAACCACGAGCTGAACGAAGCCCCCGCGCCGGGCATTGCCCAGCGGCTCAAGTCGCTGGTGCGGCGTGAGGCGGTGGCGGCCAAGACGGTGGCCGACCTGATGTCGCACGAGGTGACCACCGCGCAGCAGGACACGCGGGCCGTGGAACTGATCGCCGTGTTCTCGACCGGCAGCCACCACCACCTGCCGGTGATCGACGCCGAGCACCGCCTGGTGGGCATGATCACGCAGAGCGACCTCGTCAAGGTGCTGGCCAAGGCGGTTTCTCCGGGTTAGGGCATGTCATTCCCTCCATTCCCCCACGCGCTGGCCCCGACATGCGGATGGATGCGCGAAGCGCGGCGCAGCCAATAGCCGGGCTATTGGCAAGCCGTGCGACAAAGCAGACGCCGCATGTCGGGGCCAGCCCGCAGGGAAAGCCATGCGGGCGGCCCATTGCGGCGTTGCCCCTCGCTGATGTAGCGGTGCTACACGACGCTCGGGGCGCCTTGCACTGCACCGCCCGCATGACTTTCGCGTGGGGGAATGGAGGGATGACATGCCCTTGGCCCGCCCGACACCTTCTTATAATTGCCGATTCCGCCCAGGACGGGTCCGTCCGGCCTGGGCCGCCATCCATCGATACTATGACCACACCCACTTTCTCCGTTGCCGACATCCGCAAGACGTTCCTGGAGTTCTATACCTCCAAGGGCCACACCGTGGTGCCTTCCAGCTCGCTGGTGCCGGGCAACGACCCGACGCTGATGTTCACCAACTCGGGCATGGTGCAGTTCAAGGACGTGTTCCTGGGCACGGACAAGCGCCCCTACGTGCGCGCGGCCTCGGTGCAGGCCTGCCTGCGCGCCGGCGGCAAGCACAACGATCTGGAAAACGTGGGCTACACCGCCCGCCACCACACTTTCTTCGAGATGCTGGGCAACTGGTCGTTCGGCGACTACTTCAAGAAGGAATCCATCGAGTGGGGCTGGGAGCTGCTCACGCAGGTCTTCAAGCTGCCGGCCGAAAAGCTGCTGGCCACGGTCTACCACGAGGATGATGAGGCCTATGCCATCTGGAAGGACGTGATCGGCCTGCCGCCCGAGCGCATCATCCGCATCGGCGACAACAAGGGCGGCAAGTACAAGAGCGACAACTTCTGGATGATGGCCGACACCGGCCCCTGCGGCCCGTGCTCCGAGATCTTCTACGACCACGGCGCGCACATCGCCGGCGGCCCCCCGGGCAGCCCGGACGAGGACGGCGACCGCTTCATCGAGATCTGGAACCACGTGTTCATGCAGTTCGACATGAAGGAAGACGGCTCCGTCGTCAAGCTGCCCGCACCCTGTGTGGACACCGGCATGGGCCTGGAGCGCCTGGCCGCCATCCTGCAGCACGTGCACAGCAACTACGAGATCGACGTGTTCCAGGCATTGATCAAGGCCGCCGCGCGCGAGACGCACATCGACGACCTGGCCAATCCCTCGCTGAAGGTGATCGCCGACCACATCCGCGCCACCTCGTTCCTGGTGGCCGACGGCGTGATCCCCAGCAACGAGGGCCGCGGCTACGTGCAGCGCCGCATCATCCGCCGCGCCATCCGCCACGGCTACAAGCTGGGCCAGAAGACCCCGTTCTTCCACAAGCTGGTGCACGAGCTGGTGGTGCAGATGGGCGACGCCTATCCCAAGCTCAAGGAGCAGGAAGCCCACATCACCAGCGTGCTCAAGGCCGAGGAAGAGCGCTTCTTCGAGACCCTGGCCAACGGCATGGAGATCCTGGACGCGGCCCTGGCCGGCGGCACCCAGGTGCTGCCCGGCGACGTGGCCTTCAAGCTGCACGACACCTACGGCTTCCCGCTGGACCTGTCCAACGACGTGGCGCGCGAGCGCGGCGTGACGGTGGACGAGGCCGGCTTCCAGACCGCGATGGAACACCAGAAGAACACCGCCCGCGCGGCCGGCAAGTTCAAGATGGACCGCGCGCTGGAGTACAGCGGCGCGGCCAACACCTTCACCGGCTACGAGCACCTGGCAGAGTCTGCAAAAATCGTAGCGCTCTACGCTGATGGCGAGAGCGTTTCCGAGCTCAATGGCGGCCAAAGTGGCGTGGTGGTTCTGGATACCACTCCTTTTTATGCAGAATCCGGCGGCCAGGTGGGCGACCAGGGCGCCATCACCGCGGGCGGTGCGCATTCCGCAAGGTTTGCGGTGCAGGATACGCTCAAGATCAAGGCTGATGTCTACGGCCACCACGGCGTGCTCGAATCCGGCAGCCTGAAGGTCGGCGACGCGGTGCAGGCCGAGGTGGACACGCAGCTGCGCGCCGCCACCATGCGCAACCACTCGGTCACGCACATCATGCACAAGGCGCTGCGCGAAGTGCTGGGCGGCCACGTGCAGCAGAAGGGTTCGCTGGTCAACGCCGAGCGCACGCGCTTCGACTTTGCCCACAACGCACCGGTAACCGACGCCGAGGTCCGCGAGATTGAGCGCCGCGTGAATGCCGAGATCCTGGCCAACACCGCGACCGATGCCCGCGTGATGGACATCGAGAGCGCCCAGAAGACCGGCGCGATGATGCTGTTTGGCGAGAAGTACGGCGAGAGCGTGCGCGTGCTCGACATCGGCAGCAGCCGCGAACTGTGCGGCGGCACCCACGTGCACCGCACCGGCGACATCGGCTTGTTCAAGGTGGTGGGCGAATCCGGCGTGGCCGCCGGCGTGCGCCGTATCGAGGCGGTGACCGGCGAGAACGCGCTGGCCTACCTGCAGTCGCTGGAATCCACCGTGCAGGACGCCGCCGGCGCCCTCAAGGCCCCGGCCGCCGAGCTGACGCAGCGCATCGGCGGTGCGCTGGAGCAGATCAAGGCGCTGGAGAAGGAAGTCGCCGCGCTCAAGGGCAAGCTGGCTTCGAGCCAGGGCGACGAACTGCTGGGCCAGGCCATCGATGTCAAGGGCATCAAGGTGCTGGCCGCGCAGCTTGAAGGCGCCGATGCCAAGACCCTGCGCGACACCATGGACAAGCTCAAGGACAAGCTGGGCGCGGCCGCCATCGTGTTGGCCGCCGTCGACGGCGACAAGGTGCAGCTGGCCGCGGGCGTGACCAAGGCCGAGACCGCGAAGATCAAGGCCGGCGAGCTGGTGAACTTCGTCGCCCAGCAGGTGGGCGGCAAGGGCGGCGGCAAGCCCGACATGGCCATGGCCGGCGGCACCAACCCGGCGGGCCTGGCGGCCGCGCTGGCTGGCGTGCAGGCCTGGGTGGCCGAGCGCGCCTGAGCCGCGCCGTAGCTGGCAAAAAGCCTCCAGGCATGCCTGGAGGCTTTTTTCATGGCGGCGCTTGTTTTTTACTGGTCGATGATCTTGCGCGCGAACTGCTCCAGGTAGTCCATGAGCTGGGCCGCGCCGCTGGCCGCGGCCTGCTCGTCGCCGGTCGCAATGGCCTGGGCCAGCGCCATGTGGGCGCGGGCCCCCTCGGCGATGTCGCCCTCGTGCTGGTAGGCGTACCAGAAGCGGCGGCACTTCACGATCAGCGGCGTGACGGCCGTCACGGCCGAGGCGTTCTGGCAGGCGGCGTGGTTGACGAGATCGAGCTCGTGGTCCGCCGCCATGTAGGCGTCGAGCTGGCCGCGCTCGGCGGCCACGATCATCTTCTCGGCGCGCAGCACAATGTCCCGGCGCTGCGCCGCCGTCGCCCGCCGTGCCGAGCACTGGGCGATCAGCTGCTCCAGCACGCGCCGCGTCTGGATCACGTCCAGGTGATCCGCCAGGTCGATGTTGGACACCAGCAGCCCGCGCCGGGGCTGCTGCTCGATCAGCCCGATGGAGACCATGCGCAGCAGCGCCTCCCGCACGGGGGTGCGTCCCAGTTCGATCTTCTCGGCCAGCTCGGCCTCGACCACCGGGCTGCCCGGTTCGAGCTGCAGGGTCGAGATCATGGATTCGATGGCGTTGTAGGCGAGATCGGCGGCGCGCATCTTGCCTGCGCGCTGGGGGAGGGTGTGGGGCTGGGTCATGGGTTAGTGCTCTGCTGCGGTGCGCCGGGCGCCTGCTGGCTCGATCATCCGTGCCGCGGGCGCACCGCAGTCACCATGATGCCCCAACCTTGCGCAACTCGGCTATCTGCGGTGCCTTGGACAGCCAGACCTTGTCGAATTCGCGCGCGAAGGCGGCCACGTCGAGCTGGGGCTCGGTGCGGATGGGGAAGGTCGATGCCTTGAACTTGTCGATCAGCCCGAGCTCGGTGGTGACGATGTCCTGGATCTGCGCGTCGAGCGACTGCCGCACCAGGCCGCGGACCAGGTCCTTGTCCTTGGCGTCGAGCTTCTGCCAGACCCGGCCCGACACCAGTGGCGCGAACGGCATGAAAAGCGCGTTCATCTGCAGCATGGCCTTGGCCACCTTGTCGTAGCGCTGGTTCCACGATAGCTCGATGTCGGCTTCCAGCCCGTCCACCTGGCCGTTGGCCATGGCGTCGAACACCTGGGGCGTGGGAATCGGCGTGGGCGCGGCGCCGAGCTGCTGGTAGAAGTCGCGGTAGGCCGGCGTGGGGTTGATGCGCAGCTTCATGCCCTTGATGTCCTTCACGCCGCCGATGTCCCGGGTCGAGAACACCACGCGCATGCCGGTGATGCCCCAGCCCAGGCCGATGGTGCCGGTCTCCTTGGGCAGCACCTCCAGCAGCTTCAGCGCCGCGTCGTGGCGCACCAGGCGGGCCACGTCGGTGGTCGAGCGCACCAGGTAGGGCGCGTTGATGGCGGCGATGCTGGAGACGCGCGAGCCCAGCTCGGCCGCCTGGATCCAGCCCATGTCCAGGGCACCGGTCTGCATCTGCTGCATCATCGCGGCCTCGTTGCCGAGCTGGCCCGAGTGGAACACCGTGGCCGACAGCCGGCCGCCGGTCTCCTTCTTGAGCGATTCGCCGAAGGCCAGCGCGGCGCGGTTCCACGAATGGCCGCCGGGGGTGATCAGCCCCAGGCGGAACTCCCGGACCTGGGCGCGGGCCTGGCCGATGAAGGCGGGAGCGGCGAGCGCGGCGCTGGCCTGGACGAAGTGGCGGCGGGTCAGGTTCATGGTGGTTGCCTTGGGTTAGTTGAGGAGGGCCAGGGAAAGGCTGGGGAACAGCGACAGCAGCACGAGCGCCACGCAGCAGATCAGGAAGAAGGGCAGGGTGACCATGAACATCTTTCCCGGCTTGGCGCCGGTGACGGCGGCGGCGACGAAGAAGGACAGGCCCACGGGCGGCGACATCAGCCCCAGCACCAGGTTCACCACCACCACCACGCCGAAGTGGCGCGGATCGATGTGGTAGACCTCGGTGGCGATGGGCAGCAGGATGGGCACCGTCATGATCAGGCCGGGAATGCCGTCGATCACGGTGCCGATCACCAGCAGGATCACGTTGGTGATGAGCAGGAAGCTCACCGGGTCCTTGGCCACGGTCTGTATCCAGTCAGCGGCGGCCTGCGGCACCTTGCCGTAGATCAGCAGCCACGAGAACACCGCGGCCGCCGCCACCAGGAACAGCACGATGGCCGAGTAGATGGCCGAGCGCAGCAGGATCGCCGGGACCATGCCGTAGCGGAATTCGCGCGTGATGTAGCGGCCCACCAGGGCCGCGGCCACGGCGCCCACGGCGGCGGCCTCGGTGGCATTGGCGAAGCCGCCGAGGATGGAGCCCACGATCACGATGGGAATGAGCAGCGTGGGCGACGCGCTGATGGCGGTGCGGGCCCGTTCGCGCAGGCTGCGCCTTTCGCTGCGCGGGTAGTTGTAGACCATGCCCATCGCGGCGATCACCGCGAAGAACAGCAGCGTGAGCACGATGCCGGGCAGGATGCCCGCGGTGAGCATGTCGCCCACGGCCACCTGGGCCAGCACGGCATAGACCACGAACATGACCGACGGCGGGATGATGGGCCCCAGCATGCCGCCATAGACGGTGACGCCGGCGGCGAAGGTCTTGTCGTAGCCCTGCTTCTCCATCTCGGGCACCATGATCTTGCTCATGATGGCGACCTGGGCCGTGGCCGAGCCGATGATGGACGACACCATCATATTGGCCAGGATGTTGACGTAGGCCAGGCCGCCGCGCACCGAGCCGACGAAGGCCATGGCCATCTCGACCAGGCGGCGGGTGATGCCGCCGCTGCCCATGATCTCGCCGATCAGGATGAACAGCGGGATGGCGATGAGGCCGTAGCTGTCCACGCCGCCGAACATCTGCGTGGCGAACGACTCGTACAGCACCGGGGCATTGGTGTCGAGGATGTAGACCATGCCGGCCAGGCACAGGCACACGCCGATGGGCACGCCGAGGAACATCACGGCGAGGAAGAACAGGCTGGTGATCATGGTGCGGCTCAGTTGACGGTTTCCTCGGCGTTGCCGAGGTCGAAGCCTGCGATGGCGGCGCGCGGGACCAGCCCCAGGTCCTCGACCAGGTTGGCCAGCGCGTGGACCGTGAAGCTCAGGCTGAACAGCGGGATGACGAGCTGCACCGCCCAGATCGGCCAGTTCAGCGTCTGCGTGCGCTCGGTGTAGAGGAAGTTGAAACTTTCCTCCGCATAGGCCTTGGCGTCGAAGCCGTGGCTGGCGATGCCCAGCGGGTCGAGCCAGATCCAGCACAGGACGATCATCGCCAGGCCGAAGAACAGCACGCCGGCCGTGGCCACGGCCTTCATGTGCTTCGCGGTGCGCGGGCCCAGCATGTCGGTGAGCAGCGTGACGGCGAAGTCCAGGCGCAGCCGCGTCATGGCGGAGGCGCCCACGAAGCTCAGCCATACCACCAGGTACACGGCCGCCTCGTCCACCCAGTAGATGGGCATGCCGGTGTAGCGTGTGACCACGTTCAGCAGGATCAGCAGGGTCACGCTCCCCATCAGCAGCATCAGCGCCCGGCGCTCCAGGCCCAGGATGGCGGATGAGGTGCGCTGCAGCCCGCGGGCCCAGCCATGGCGGCTTGTCTCTTGGTTATCGGTGGTAGTAGGCATGGCCGGATTCCGCGGTGAGGGGGTCAGGCGACCGAGCGGTACTGCGCGGGGCGGGTGGCGAGGGCCTGCTGGACCACGCCGGTGATGAACTCGCGCTCCGCGCCGATCACCGGCATGCGCGGCAGGCGCATGTGCTCGGTGCCCACGCCCACCAGCGCGTCGATCAGCTTGAGGTTCTGCACCAGCTTGTTCGACACATCGAGGTGCAGCATCGGCGTCATCCACTGGTAGAGCTTGAGCGCCTCGTCGAACTGCTTGGCCTTCATCAGCTCATACAGCGCCACGGTCTCGCGCGGGAAGGCGCAGCCCACGCCGGCCAGCAGGCCGTCGGCGCCCAGGGCCAGGGCCTCGTAGGCCAGGTCGTCCACGCCGCAGAAGAGCTGGTAGCGGTCGCCCACGGTGTTGCGCAGGTCGGTGATGCGGCGGATGTCGCCGCAGCTTTCCTTGATGGCGGTGATCCATTCGCAGTCGGCCAGCTCCTGCATGTGCTCGGGCTTGAGGTCCACGCGGTAGGCGACCGGGTTGTTGTAGACCATCACCGGCTTGCGCGCCGCGTTGGCCATGGCGCGCACATTGGCCATGGCCTCGCGCGCATCGGCCACGTAGATCACCGAGGGCATGACCATGAAGCCGGCCACGCCCAGCTTGTTGGCCCCGTCGATGTAGCGCAGCGCCTCGCGGGTGCTGGTTTCGGACACGTTGGCCAGCACCGGGATGCGGCCGCCGGCGGCGTCGAGCGCGATGCGGGCGACCTCCAGCTTCTCTTCCAGCGTCAGCGTGCTGGCCTCGCCCAGCGAACCGCAGGTGACCAGGCCGTGGATGCCGTTGCGGATCTGGAAGTCGATGTGGCGGGCCGTGCCTTCGGCGTCGATGCGCTCGTCGGGGTGGAACTTGGTGGTGACGGCCGGGAAGATGCCTTGCCAGCGGGGCAGTTGACTCATGGGGATGGTTCCTTGGGTGAGGTGGGTGACGGGCCGAGGGCAGGTACGTCCGTTCGCTCGGCTTGTTAAATATATTAAGAAAATATCTGTGGTGTATTTATAGTGTTTCCACGGGTTGGCGCCGGCCTGTTTTTCGTACTGGCCGGGTGGCGCCGCGAAGGTGCAGATACGCGAAGGGGGCGATGACGCCCCCTTCGTTGTTGGATGGTGCCGCGCGCCGGTGCGACGCGGGCCGGTCGGTGCTAGGCCGCCTGCTGCAGTGCCTCGATCTGCTCCGACAGCTCCAGCCAGCGCTCTTCCAGCTGGTCGATCTCGTCGTTCACCAGCTTGAGCTGCTTGCCGGCCTCGGCGATCTCGCTGCCGGCGAGGCCGGGGCTGGCGAGCTTGTCCTCGAGCGCGCTGCGCTCGCCATTGAGCTGCGGCAGGCGCTGGTCGATGCGGTCCAGCTCCTTCTTGAAGGGCTTGGTCTTCTCGGCCAGCTGCTGGCGCGCCAGGGCGGCGAGGCGGCGCTGTTCGCGTGGGTCGACGGTTGCTTCTGTTTTGATAGCTTCTGGCGCTTGTGCATCGGGCGCTGGAGCCAAATTCTTATCGGAATCGAGCTTGGCCTGCTCGCGCAGGCGCTTGGCTTCGTCGAGCAGGTAACGCTGGTAGTCGTCGAGGTCGCCGTCGAAGGGCTCGACCTTGCCGCGGCCCACCAGCCAGAAGTCGTCGCAGACCGAGCGCAGCAGCGCGCGGTCGTGGCTGACCAGCATGACCGTGCCTTCGAAGCTGTTCAGCGCCATGGCCAGCGCCTCGCGCGTGGCGAGGTCGAGGTGGTTGGTCGGCTCGTCGAGCAGCAGCAGGTTGGGGCGCTGCCAGACGATCATGGCCAGCACCAGGCGGGCCTTCTCGCCGCCGCTCATGGTGCCCACCGATTGGCCCACCATGTCGCCGCTGAAGTTGAAGCTGCCCAGGTAGTTGCGCAGGTCCTGCTCGCGGCTGGGCTCTTTGGACTCGGCGCCCAGCTCCTTGGCCAGGCGGATCATGTGGGCCAGCGGCGAATCATCGGGCCGCAGCACGTCCAGCTCCTGCTGGGCGAAGTAGCCGATGTTCAGGCCCTTGCCCTCGGTCACCTTGCCGGCGAGCTGCGACATCTGCCGCGCGATGGTCTTGACCAGCGTGGACTTGCCCTGGCCGTTGGCGCCCAGGATGCCGATGCGCTGGCCCGCCAGCACCGAGCGGTTGACGTGGCGCAGGATGGTGGTCTCGCCGCCGCCATCCTCGGGCGCGGCGCGGTAGCCGAAGCTGGCGTCGGTGATGGCCAGCATGGGGTTGGGCAGGTTGGCCGGCTCCTTGAACTCGAACGTGAAGTCGGCGCTGGCGAGCACCGGCGCGATCTTCTCCATGCGCTCCAGCGCCTTCACGCGGCTTTGCGCCTGCTTGGCCTTGGTGGCCTTGGCCTTGAAGCGGTCGATGAACTTCTGCAGGTGGGCGATCTTGTCCTGCTGGCGCTCGTAGGCCGATTGCTGCAGCACCAGCTGCTGGGCGCGCAGCTCCTCGAACTTGCTGTAGTTGCCGCCGTAGCGGGTGAGGCGCGCATGCTCGATGTGCAGCGTGACGCTGGTCACCGCGTCGAGGAATTCGCGGTCGTGGCTGATGACCAGCAGCGTGCCGGCATAGCGCTTGAGCCAGGATTCCAGCCAGACCAGGGCGTCCAGGTCCAGGTGGTTGGTGGGTTCGTCGAGCAGCAGCAGGTCGCTGGGGCACATCAGCGCGCGCGCCAGCTGCAGGCGCATGCGCCAGCCGCCCGAGAAGCTGTTGACCGGCTGCTCCAATTGGTGCACCTGGAAGCCCAGGCCCAGGATCAGCGCCTGCGCGCGGGCCGTGGCGTCGTGCGCGCCGGCATCGGCCAGGTCGGCATGCAGGTGGGCGATGGCCATGCCGTCGCCAGCGTGCTCGGCGGCCGCCAGCTGCGCCTGCAGCTCGGCCAGGCGCGTGTCGCCCTCCAGCACGAAGCGGGTGGCGGACTCGTCGGTCTCCGGCATGTTCTGGGCCACCTGGGCCAGGCGCCACTGCGCGGGCATGAAGAAGTCGCCGCTGTCCTCGTGCAGCGTGCCGTTCAGCAGCGCGAACAGCGTGGACTTGCCCGCGCCGTTGCGACCGACCAGGGCTGCCTTTTCTCCGGGGTTGATGGTGATGCTGGTCTGCTCCAGCAGGACTTTGCTGCTGCGGCGCAGCGTGATGTTCTTGAGCGTAATCATGACTGGGGTGGATTATCGCCGCTGGCCCATGCCCGCACGGGCTGGGCAGGCGCTTGCAAATCGATACCGGCCGCGCGGCGACTATCGGAATAGGCTTACAAGGCACTTTTGCTGCAGCGCGCAATATCGGCACGGTGTTCATGACAGTTGGGTGACGGCGCTGCCGAACCCGCCCCCTTGGAAAGATGCCCAGCCAGATGTCCAGCCACTTGCACGTACCGACCGGCGACGGGCGGCCGCCGCACGCGCACTGGCGCGTGGCCGACCTGGACTGGGACGGCATCGACCGCGCGGCCATCGAGCACGACGAGGATCTGTTCTACCTGCTGATGAGTGCCTCGTTCGTCGAGACCGGCTCGGATACCTATGCCGCCAACCTGGCCGAGCACTATGCCGGCCACCCTGAGATCCGCGCCTGGCTGCAGGAGCGCTGGGAGGCCGAGGAGCTGCAGCACGGCACAGCGCTGCGCCGCTATGTCGAGACCGTGTGGCCCGCCTTTCCGTGGCAGGCGGCCTACGACAGCTTCTTCGCCGAGTACGCCAGGCTGTGCACCGTGGAGGAGCTGTACGCCGACTGCCGCCTCGAGATGGTGGCCCGCTGCGTGGTCGAGACCGGCACCACGGCCTACTACCAGACCCTGCTCGGGCTGAGCCGCGAGCCGGTGCTGAGCGAGCTGCTGGGCCATATCCGCAACGACGAGGTGGGGCACTACAAGCACTTCCTCGGCTACTTCCGGCAGCTGCAGGCGCAGGCGCCCGTGGGCCGCGTGCAGGTGGCGGGCGCGCTGTACAGCCGGCTCAAGGAGCTGCGCGAGAGCGATTCCGACGTGGCGCTGCGCCATGTCTGGGCGCACCGGGGCGGCCTGTTCGCCGAGGGCGCGGCCAGCTTCGCCGAGGTGGCGCAGCGCGCCTACCAGCTCGTCAGCACCCGGCTGCCGGCGGACCAGTCGATCCGCATGCTGCTCAAGCCGCTGCAGTTGCCGCCGCGCATGGAGCGCCTGGTGCAGGCGCCGCTGGCGCGCCTGGCCTGCCGCGTGCTGGCGCCCTGAGTGAGGTAAAAAATAATAGCTGCTGGCGCTTGTCATTCCTTGGATTCAAGGATTTTTATATTCAAAATCAAGCAGTAGCAAGCGCAAGCAGCTATTGTTTTTGACATCCGCCGCGCAGGGCGGGCAACCATCGAGACAGCAGGCGGGATGCATTCGCCTTATGCTCCGGGCTTTGGTCCGTTCCCGCTGGAGAGATGTCCGTGCTGCCCCTCGAAGTAGAAATCCCCTTTGTCTCGCACCTGGGCTTCACCCTGCACCGCTGGGAAAACGGCGAGGCCGAAATGCGCTTCACGGCCCGGCCCGAGCACCTGAACTCCTTCGACGTGACGCACGGCGGCGCCTCGATGACGCTGCTGGACGTGACCATGGCGCATGCCGCGCGCAGCGCCATCGCCGGCAGCGGCGCGGTCACCATCGAGATGAAGACCAGCTTCATGGCCGCCGCCAAGGGGCCGCTGGTGGCCAAGGGCCGGCTGCTGCACCGCACCAAGAGCATGGCCTTCACCGAAGGCCATCTCTACGACGGCGACGGCAAGCTGTGCTGCCACGCCACCGGCACCTTCAAGTACGTGCTGCCCGAGGCCGTGCAGGCGCTGCAGGCCGCCAAGCGCACGATCAAGACCGACTGACGAAATTCCCCATGCGCCCCATGCCCGATGCTCCCGACCGGCTGGACTGGTCCTTCCGGTATTTCGACGAACTGTCGCTGCGCGACCTGTACGACGCGCTGGCCCTGCGCTGCGAGGTTTTCATCGTCGAGCAGGTCGCCTTCCAGGACCCCGACGGCGAAGACCAGACCGCCTGGCACCTGCTGGGCCGCGACGCCGCCGGCAAGCTGCAGGCCTACTGCCGCGTGCTGCCGCCGGGCCAGCACTACGACGAGCCCTCGATAGGCCGCGTGGTGGTCGCGCCCACGGCGCGCGGCACCGGCGCCGGCTGGGAGCTGATGCGCCACGGCATTGATGAGCTGCAGCGCCTGTGGCCCGGCGCGGCGATCCGCATAGGCGCGCAGGCCCACCTGCAGCGCTTCTACGAAGGCTGCGGCTTTGCCGTGGCGTCCGAACCCTACCTCGAAGACGGCATCCCGCACCTGAAGATGCTGCGCCCCGAGCCGGTGGCCGCGGCGGAAGGCCGCGCATGAGCGCGCAGGCCGCGGCAGCCCTGCCAGGCGCGGCCACGGCTGCGCCGGCCCACGACGGCCTGCCGCAGCCGGCGCGCACCTACGCGATGCTGGTCATTCTGCTCGGGCTGGCGGTGGCCGTGCTCGACGGCAGCATCGTCAACCTGGCGCTGCCCAGCATCGCCAAGGAGCTGCAGGTGCAGCCGTCCGAATCGATCTGGGTGGTCAACGCCTACCAGCTCGGCACGCTGGGGCTGCTGCTGCCGCTGGCGGCGCTGGGCGAGCGCATCGGCTACCGGCGCGTCTACCTGCTCGGGCTGGTGTGCTTCACGCTGGCGTCGGCGCTCGCCATGGTCGCGCAGTCGCTGTGGCTGCTGGTGGCGGCGCGCGGCCTGCAGGGCATGGGCTCGGCCGGCGTGATGGCGGTGAACGCGGCCCTGGTGCGCCTGATCTACCCGCGCGCCCACCTGGGCAAGGGCATGGCGCTCAACTCGATGACCGTGGCCGTCTCGTCGGTGGCCGGGCCGGGCGTGGCGGCGGCGATCCTGTCGGTGGCCAGCTGGCCGTGGCTGTTCGTCATCAACCTGCCGCTGGGCGCGCTCACCATCTGGCTGGGGCGCAAGGCCCTGCCTTTCAACCCGGCGCCCGCGCCGGGCGCCGGGCAGGGCGGCATCAACCCCATCGACCTGTGCCTGAACTTCGCCATGTTCGCGCTGGTGCTGCTGGGCACCGAGCGCCTGGGCGTGCAGGGCGGCGCGGGCAGGGCCGACGGCTGGATCATGCTGGCGGCCGGCCTGGCCGTGGGCGCCTGGTATGTGCTGCGCCAGCGCCGGCTGGCCGTGCCGCTGCTGCCGCTGGACCTGCTGCGCATTCCGATCTTCGCGCTGTCGATGGGCGCATCCGTCTGCGCCTTCACGGCGCAGATGCTGTCCTTCGTCGCGCTGCCCTTCATCCTGCTCGACGTGCTGGGGCGCAGCCATTTCGAGGCGGGCCTGCTGCTGACGCTATGGTCGGTGGCCATCGTGCTCATCGCGCCGGTGGCGGGCCGGCTGGTGGGGCGCTTCGAGGGCGGGCTGCTGGGCGGCATCGGCATGGCCATGCTGGCCGCCGGGCTGGCGGCGCTGGCGCTGTTGCCGGCACAGCCCAGCGATGCCGACATCGGCTGGCGCATGCTGCTGGCGGGGCTGGGCTTCGGTCTGTTCCAGACGCCGAACAACCACACCATCATCACCTCGGCGCCGATGGCGCGCACGGGCGCGGCTGGCGGCATGCTGAGCACGGCCCGCCTGACCGGGCAGTCGCTGGGCGCGGTGCTGGTGGCGGTGATCTTCTCGATCTGGCCGCTGCAGGAAGGGCGCGGCGTGCACATCGCCATGTCGGTGGCCGCGGCGTTCGCGCTGGGCTCCGCCATGTTCAGCGTGTTGCGTGTGCGACACCCCGTGCGCCACGCCTGAGGCGGGTCATATAGGGGCAGACGAACGGGGCCGCAAGGGAACTTTTACGGAAAGTTGTGTCTGAGCTTTACAGTTTCCCGTCAAAATGGCCTATTCGCCTGCCTGCAACACCCCCCGGATTCTTTTCACGATGGATGCTTTTGCCACAACCCGTGCCACCTTGTCTTCGGCCGTGCGCCCCGTGCTGGGGGGCTTGTCGGCAAGCCCCACAAGACGCCGGGCCTGGCAGATCGCGGTGGCTGCCAGCGTGGCGGCGGCCCTGCTGGGCTGCGGCGACAAGAAGGACGCCAAGCCCCAGGCGGCGGCCAAGGCCACCGAAGTGGGCGTGATGACGCTGCAGCCCACGCGCCAGAGCCTGAGCGCCGAGCTGCCGGGCCGCACCGCGGCCTTCCTGAGCGCCGAGATCCGGCCCCAGGCCAACGGCATCGTGCAAAAGCGCTTGTTCGGCGAGGGCTCGCTGGTGAAGGCCGGCCAGCCGCTGTACCAGCTCGACCCCCGGCCCGCGCAGGCGGCGCTGCAGAGCGCGCAGGCGGCGCTGAACCGGGCCAAGACCGTGGCGCAGGCCCAGCGCAGCACGGCGGCGCGCAATGCCGAGCTGGTGAAGATCGATGCGGTCAGCCGCCAGGTCTATGACGACAGCCAGGCCGCCGCCGCCCAATCCGCCGCTGACGTGCAGGTGGCCGAGGCCGCGGTGCAGAACGCCCGCATCAACCTCGACTACACGCGCATCGACTCGCCCATCGCCGGGCGGGTGAGCCTGTCCGCGGTGACGCCGGGCGCGCTGGTGACGGCCAACCAGGCCACGGCGCTGACCACGGTGGTGCAGCTCGACCCGATGTACGTGGACTTCACCCAGTCGAGCACCGAGGTGCTGCAGCTGCAGCGCGACCTGCAGGCCGGGCGCTTCCAGAAGGTGGACGGCGACCAGATCCCGGTGCGCATCCGGCTGGACGACGGCACCGAGTACCCGCACGCCGGCAAGCTGCAGTTCTCGGGTGTGATCGTCAACGCCACCACCGGCACCGTCACGCTGCGTGCCCGTGTGCCCAACCCGGATGGCGTGCTGATGCCCAATATGTATGTGCAGGCACTGCTGCCCACGGCCGTGGCGCCCGATGCGCTGCTGGTGCCGCAGCAGTCGGTGACGCGCGACCTCACCGGGCGCCCCAGCGTGCTCGTGGTGACGGCCGACGACGTGATCGACAAGCGCACCGTGGTCCTGGACCGCGCACTGGGCAGCCAGTGGCTGGTCGACAGCGGGCTGAAGGCCGGCGAGCGCGTGGTCGTGGAGGGCTTCCAGCGCGTCAAGGACGGCGACAAGGTGAGCCCCAAGCCGGTAGACCTGAAGGCCAAGGCCGACAAGCCCCGCACGCCGGGCAAGCCGCCCGTGGCCGCCGGCGCCGCCGAGTAACGGGGGCGATCCATGGCACAGTTTTTCATTCAGCGCCCGATCTTCGCGTGGGTGCTCGCCATCGTCATCATGCTCGGCGGGGCGCTGTCGATCTTCAAGCTGCCGCTGGAGCAGTACCCCGACATCGCGCCGCCGCGCGTGACCATCGGCGCCCAGTACACCGGCGCCTCGGCCGAGACGGTGGAGAACTCCGTCACGCAGATCATCGAGCAGCAGATCAAGGGCATCGACAACATGCTCTACATGAGCTCGACCAGCAATGCCTCGGGCCAGTCGCGCATCACGCTGACCTTCGCGCCGGGCACCAACGTCGACGTGGCCCAGGTGCAGGTGCAGAACAAGATCCAGGGCGCGCTCAACCGCCTGCCCGACACGGTCAAGAGCCGCGGCGTGTTCATCAACAAGGGCGGGCAGGACTTCCTGGTCACCTACAGCTTCTATTCCAAGGACCCGTCCATCTCCGAGGTGGACATCGGCGACTACATCAACAGCAACCTGGTGGACGTGATCGGCCGCATCGAGGGCGTGGGCGACATCAACGTGTTCGGCACCTTCTATGCCATGCGCATCTGGATGGACCCGGCCAAGATGGAGAAATACGGCCTGATGCCGTCCGACATCGCCAATGCGCTCAACGCGCAGAACGCCCAGGTTTCGGCCGGGCAGCTCGGCGCGCTGCCGGCGACCAAGAACCAGCAGCTCAACGCCACCATCACGGCGCGCACCAAGCTCAAGACCGTCGAGGAGTTCGAGGACATCGTGCTCAAGTCGGCGCAGGACGGCTCGGTGGTCACCGTCAAGGACGTGGCGCGGGTCGAGCTGGGCGCTGAGAACCAGACCATCCAGTCCAAGCTCAACGGCATGCGCGGCGCAGGCATGGGCATCATCCTGGCCGACGGTGCGAACGCGATGGCGGTGTCCGACGCGGTCGCGGCCAAGCTGGCCGAGATGAAGCCGTACTTCCCCAACGACATCGAGTACTTCGTCAGCTCCGACTCCACGCCCTTCGTGCGCGCCTCGATCCACGAGGTGGTCTCGGCGCTGGGCGAGGCCATGCTGCTGGTGGTGATCGTGATGTTCGTCTTCCTGCAGAACCTGCGCGCCACGCTGATCCCGGCCATCGCCGTGCCGGTGGTGCTGCTGGGCACCTTCGGCGTGCTGTCGATCGCGGGCTACTCGATCAACACACTGACCATGTTCGCCATGGTGCTGGCGATCGGCCTGCTGGTGGACGACGCCATCGTGGTGGTCGAGAACGTCGAGCGGGTGATGCACGAGACCGGCAAGTCGGCCAAGGAGGCCACCAAGGAATCGATGCGCGAGATCACGCCGGCGCTGGTCGGCATCGGCGTGACGCTGTCCGCCGTGTTCGTGCCCATGGCCTTCTTCGGCGGCTCCACCGGCGTGATCTACCGCCAGTTTTCCATCACCATCGTGGCGGCGATGGCACTGTCGGTGTTCGTGGCGCTCACGCTCACGCCGGCGCTGTGCGCCACCATCCTCAAGGCGCCGAAGGAAGACGCTCACCACGAGCGCGCCATCCGGCCCGGGCTGCCGGGGCTGGTCGACCGGTTCTTCCGCTGGTTCAACCGCAGCTTCGACGCCACTGCCGCGCGCTACCAGGGCACGGTGGCCTACAGCCTGCGCCGCACCAAGCGCATGATGCTGATCTTCCTGGCCGTGCTGGCGGCCGTCTGGCTGGTGATGCACCGCCTGCCGACCTCGTTCCTGCCGGACGAGGACCAGGGCTTCCTCTACGTGAACGTGAACCTGCCCGCCGGCGCCGCCGACACGCGCCTGCAGGACGTGCTCGACGAGACGCGCGAATACCTGCTGGCCCAGCCCGACGTGGTCAGCTTCAACCAGGTGTCCGGCCTCAACGGCGACCAGAGCTCGGCGCGCGGCTTCATCCGCCTCAAGCCCTGGAGCGAGCGGCGCCAGTCGTCGCAGTCGGCCGCGTCCATCGCGTTCAAGGCCAACAAGGACCTGGCCCGCATCCGCGATGCGCGCGTCTTCGTCATCATGCCGCCCGCGGTGCGCGGGCTGGGCTCGAGCTCGGGCTTCAACTTCATGATCAAGGACATGAACGGCATGGGGCACGATGCCCTGCTGGCCGCGACCAACCGCGTGCTCGACGCCGCGCGCAAGAACGGCCAGCTCACCGCCGTGCGCACCACCAACCTGGACGATGCCTCCGAGCTGCGCCTGGACGTGGACGACCGCAAGGCGGCGGCGCTGGGCCTGTCGTACGCCGACATCAACGGCGTGCTCTCCAGCGCCATGGGTGGCACCTACGTGAACGACTTCCTGAACAACGGCCGCGTCAAGCGCGTCTACATCCAGGGCGACGCACCGCACCGCATGCTGCCGCAGGACATCGGCAAGTGGACGGTGCGCAACGGCAAGGGCGAGATGGTGCCGTTCCGCGCCTTCTCGACCAGCCACTGGGCCTATGGCTCGCCGCAGCTGCTGCGCTACAACGGCAGTCCCGCCTACGAGATCGAGGGCCGCGCGGCGCCCGGCATCAGCTCGGGCGCGGCCATGCAGATCATCGAGGAGATCCTGGGCCAGCTGCCGCCCGGCATCGGCTACGAGTGGACCGGCGCCTCGCTGCAGGAGCGCCAGTCCGGCGCCCAGGCGCCGATGCTCTACGCCATCTCCATCCTCTTCGTGTTCCTGTGCCTGGCCGCGCTGTACGAGAGCTGGACCGTGCCGCTGTCGGTGATGCTGGCCGTGCCGCTGGGCGTGATCGGCGCGCTGCTGGCCACCTACACGCGGGGCCTGACCAACGACGTGTACTTCCAGGTCGGCCTGCTCACCACCGTCGGCCTGGCGGCGAAGAACGCGATCCTGATCGTGGAATTCGCCGTGCAGCTGCAGGAGCAGGGCAAGAGCCTGTTCGACGCCACGGTGCAGGCCGTGCGCCTGCGGCTGCGCCCCATCCTGATGACCTCGCTGGCCTTCGGCTTCGGCGTGATCCCGCTGGCCATCGGCACCGGCGCCGGCGCCGCGGGCCGCAACGCCATCGGCACCGCGGTGCTGGGCGGCATGGTGGCCTCCACCGTGCTGGGTATCTTCCTGGTGCCGGTGTTCTTCCTGCTGGTGCGCAGCTGGTTCAAGTCGCACAGCCGCCACGAGGACGATGTGCCGGCCCTGCCGGGCGTGGCCCGCGCCGCCGAGGAGGGCGCATGATGAAGCTGAAAACCACCGCTGCCGCGCTGCTGGCCGCCGGCCTGCTGGCGGGCTGCAACTTCGCGCCCACCTACCAGCGCCCCGATGCGCCCGTGCCCGGCACGCTCAACCAGCAGGCCGGCGCCGATGCGGCAACGGCTGCCGCCGACTGGCAACCGCTGGCCTGGCAGCAATGGGTGCAGGACGAGTCGCTGCGCCAGCTCATCGCGCTGGCGCTGGAGGGCAACCGCGACCTGCGCGTGGCCGTGGCCAACATGGAGCGGGCGCGTGCGCAATACGGCGTGCAGCGCGCCGACCTGCTGCCCACGGTGGCCGCCAGCGCGCAGGGCAACCGCAGCCGCACGGCTGACGACCTGACCACCGCCGGCCGCGCCAACACCACCGGCCAGTACAGCGTGCAGCTGGGCCTGGCCAGCTACGAGCTGGACCTGTGGGGCCGCGTGCGCAACCTGAGCGAAGCCGCGCTGCAGCAGTACCTGCAGACCGAGGAAAGCCGCCGCGTGGTGCAGCTCGGCCTCGTCACCGACGTGGCCAACGCCTGGCTGGCGCTGGCCGCCGACCAGCAGCGCCTGCAGCTCGCGCGCGACACGCTGGCCGCGCGCGAGCACAGCTACCAGCTGGCCCAGCGCATGCAGGCGCTGGGCGCCACCAATGGCCTGGTGCTGGCGCAGAACCAGACCACGCTCGAAGCCGCGCGCGGCGACGTGGCCAACTACGAGACCCAGGTGGCGCGCGACCGCAATGCGCTGCAGCTGCTGCTGGGCGCGCCGGTGCCGGCGCAGTACCTGCCGGCGTCGCCGCAGCCCTCGTTCTCGGTGCAGGCGCTGCAGTCCGGCGGGCTGAAGGGCGATGCGCTGCCCGGCCTGCAGCCCGTGGCCGCGCTCACCGGCAGCACGGCGCTGACGCCCGTGCCCGGCGACCTGCCGTCCAGCGTGCTGCTGGCGCGGCCCGACGTGGCCGCCGCCGAGCGCAGCCTGCAGGCCAGCTATGCCAGCATAGGCGCGGCGCGGGCGGCGTTCTTCCCGACCATCAGCCTGACGGCCAACGTGGGCACGGCCAGCAGCCAGCTCGACGGCCTGTTCGGCAGCGGCAACGGCACCTGGAGCTTCATCCCGCAGCTGCGCCTGCCGATCTTCGACGCCGGCCGCAACCAGGCCAACCTGGGCGTGGCCAATGCCAACCGCGACGCCACGCTGGCCCAGTACGAGAAATCCATCCAGACGGCCTTCCGCGAGGTGAACGACGCGCTGGCCGACCGCGCCACGCTGCAGCGCCGCCTGCAGGCCCAGGCCGGCCAGGTCGATGCGGCGGGCAAGGTGCTGTCGCTGTCGCAGGCGCGCTTCCGCGCCGGGGCCGACGACTTCCTGACCGTGCTCGACGCGCAGCGCAGCCTCTACACCGCGCAGCAGACGCAGATCACGCTGCTGCAGTCCGAGCAGGTCAACCGCATCGCGCTGTACAAGGCGCTGGGCGGCGGCTGGGGGCAGGAAGGGACTCAAAAAGAATAGCTGCTGGCGCTTATTACTGGCTGAGTTGTGCTTCATTTATATTTGAAACCTAGATATAACAAGCGCAAGCAGCTATCAATGCAATAGTGGCTGCGGCAGCCATGTGGCGCAACGCATGGGCCTGCCGCGCGATAATGCATGCCTGCGGCGGGTCGGTGTGGCCCGGCCGCGCCAACTGATCTCAGAAAGCGGAAATCCACCATGGGTGCGCAATGGAAAGCAAAGGGCAAGGCGCAGGTTGCCGATGCCAAGGGCAAGCTGTTCGGCAAGCTGGTCAAGGAAATCATCGTGGCGGCGCGCGCCGGCGCCGACCCGGCCGGCAACTCGCGCCTGCGCATGGCCGTCGAGCAGGCCCGCAAGGCCTCGATGCCCAAGGACACGCTGGAGCGCGCCATCAAGAAGGGCGCGGGCCTGACGGGTGAGTCCATCAACTACGACGTGGCCATCTACGAAGGCTACACGCCGCACCGCGTGCCGGTGATGGTGGAATGCCTGACCGACAACCTGAACCGCACCGCGCCCGAGATGCGCGTGCTGTTCCGCAAGGGCCAGATGAGCGCCGTGGCCTGGGACTTCGACCACGTGGGCATGATCGAGGGCGAGCCCGCCAGCGCCGATGCCGACATGGAACTGGCCGCCATCGAGGCCGGCGCGCAGGACTTCGAGCCCGGCGACGAAGAGGGTGTGACGCTGTTCATCACCGACCCGGCCGACCTCGACGTGGTCAGCAAGGCGCTGCCGGCGCAGGGCGTCACCGTGCTGTCGGCCAAGCTGGGCTACAAGGCCAAGAACCCGGTCAGCGCCGCGAGCCTGAGCGCCGAGGCGCTCGAGGAAGTGCAGAACTTCCTGGCCGCAATCGACGCGAACGACGACGTGCAGCACGTGTACGCCGGCCTGGTGGACTGATAGGCGCATTCCCGCGATCACGCATCGGCTTTGGGGCGATGGCGGCTGCACTACCATCAGGCCATGAATTCCATGACCGATTCCGCCGCCTCCATCGACGCCCTGGTCATAGGCGCCGGGCCGGTGGGGCTGTTCCAGGTCTTCCAGCTCGGCCTGCAGGGCGTGCGGGCGCACCTGGTCGATACCCTGCCCATGGTCGGCGGCCAGTGCGCCGAGCTGTACCCGCACAAGCCCATCTACGACATTCCCGGTATCCCGGTCTGCACCGGGCAGGAGCTGGTGCAGCGCCTGCAGGCGCAGATCGCGCCGTTCCCGCCGGTGTTCCATGGCGGCATGCAGGTGGCGCAGCTCGCGGCCGAGCCCGATGGGCGCTGGCGCGTGCAACTGCAGCCGGTGCAGGGTGATGGCGCCGGCCCCGCGCTGGTGGCGCGCACCGTGTTCATCACTGCGGGCGTAGGCGCCTTCGTGCCCAAGCTGCTGCGGGCCGAGGGGCTGGAGAACCATGGCAGCCAGGTGCATTACCACCCGGCGCTGGACGATGCCTGGTTGCAGGCGCAGCGGGACCAAGGCCTGCGGCATATCGCCATCCATGGCGGCGACGAGCCCGCCGTGCAGGCCGCCGTCAGCGCGGCCCGTCATCCGCTGCTGGCCGATTGCAGCGTTGCGCTGCTGTACCGGCGCGACCAGTTCAGTGCGCCCGAGCCACTGCTGGCCGAACTGGCGGCGCTGCGCGAGCAGGGCCGCGTGCAGGTGCTCATCGGTATGCCGCAGCGCGCCGGCAGCGATGGCAGCGGTCGCATGCAGGCCATCGATTACATGGACGCCGAGGGCGAGATCCGCAGCCTGCCGGTGGACCAGCTCTGGATCTACCTGGGCCTGTCGCCCAAGCTCGGGCCGCTGGCCGACTGGGGGCTGCAACTGGCGAAGAAGCAGCTGGTGGTGGCCACCGACACCTTCCAGACCAGTGCCACGGCCATCTATGCGGCTGGCGACATCAGCAGCTACCCGGGCAAGCGCAAGCTCATCCTCACCGGCTTCTACGAGGCCACGATGGCGGCGCTGGCGGCGGTGGAGTACCTGAACGGCGCACCGCTGCTGCTGGAATACACCACCACCAGCAAGCGGCTGCAGCAGCGGCTCGGGGTGCTGGCGGCGGAAGCTCCGGCGCCGTAGCGGCATGGCGCCGCCGGCGTATCAATCGTCATCATCGTCGCGGTCGCGGTGCCAATGCCGGTGCGGATGGCGCCGCCACTGGCGCCAGCGCCGGTCATCGTCCTCCCAGCGCCACGACGGCTCGGCCTCGACCGGCGGCGCCACGACCACCGGGCGCGGCGCATAGTAGGCAGGGGGCGGCGGGGCCGAGTACACGGGCGGCGGCGCATAGTAGGCCGGGGCAGACGGCACCACGGTGGCCGGTGCGCCTATGCCGATATCGACGTAGACCTCGCCCGCCGATCCGGCGGTGGAGGCCATGGCAAGGGCTGCGGCCAGGGCCAGCGATGCATAGTTCATGGTGATCTTTCTGGAGACTTTCGGTGGTGTGGCAAGGGCCACTCCCTGGGTAACGGCGGCCCGTGCGCCCAGTTGACCGCGGGCGGTGTAACCGAAAGGCGCAATTGCAAGCAGTTTGCAACCCGTTGCCGGGCCGCGGCCCCCGCTAGGCCGGCAGGGCGCGCCAGCCGTGGTAGCCGATGTACAGCCCCACCAGCAGGATCAGCACGCCGGAAACATAGGGCGCCTTGCGCGCGAACTCGCCAAACCCGCTCCAGCGCTGGGAAACGTGCCTGACGCTGAGCGCGGCCAGCGCGCCCGAGGCCACCAGGGTCAGGGCCAGGCCGACGCTGAAACCCAGCACCAGCGTCGCACCTAGCGCGACCTGCTTGAGCTGCAGGCACAGCAGCAGCACGGTGATCGAGGCCGGGCAGGGGATCAGGCCGCCGGTCAGCCCGAAGACCACGATCTGCCCGGTGGTGACGGGCCGGTCGGTGAAGCGGCGGCGGATGTCTTCGGCATGGGCGCGTTCGTGCGCGTCCTGGTGGCTATCGTCACCATGGTCGGGGTGCTCGTGGCCGTGGTGGTGGTCGTGCGCGTGGCCATGGTGGTGATGGTCATGATCGTGGTGCGCCGGGTGCCGGTCGCTCCAGGTGCGCCACAGCATCCAGGTTGCCACGCCCACGATGAGCACCCCCGACGCCAGTTGCAGGTAGGGCTCGCTGGCCTCGGCGCTCCAGCGGCTGCCGAAATACAGCCCCGCCATGGCCACGGCCCAGACCACCAGGGTGTGCGAGATGGTGGCCGACAGCCCCAGCAGCACGGCTTGCGACAGCGTGCCGCGGATGGCCACGATGAAGGCCGCCATCATGGTCTTGGAGTGGCCCGGCTCCAGGCCGTGCAGGGCGCCCAGCGCGATCGCGCTGGGAATGAAAAACCAGGCATTGCCCTGTTGCAAGAGGGTTGAGAAATCAGTCATGGAGTCGTAGTTTTTGAGGTGCTGATTGCTGGCAATGATACTGTACCCCAGTATGGTAATGGTAGCCTTATGGCTTATTGACACGGAGAGGCCATATGCACACCATTCGAGACAAGGCCAGGCTGCTGGCACGCGTCAGGCGCATCCAGGGCCAGGCGGCTGCACTGGAGCGCCAGCTGGACCAGGAGGGCGACTGCGTGGCGGTACTGCAGCAGATCGCCGCGATCCGGGGCGCTGTCAACGGGTTAATGGCGGCCGTGATCGAGGGCCACCTCACAGACCACCTGGTGCAGGAGCCGGCGCTGGAGCGGCGGCAGCAGGAATTCGACGTGGTGGCCCAGGTGCTCAAGTCCTACCTGAAGTAAGCGGCGACCGCCGGATGCAATAAATCCGGCCTTCGATGGAATAAACCGCCACGCCGGGCTGTTAACCGCAGGTCAACCCCAAGGAGAACTTCCATGACCCGCTTCGCATCCTTTTCCATCCTCGGCTCCGTGCTGCTGGCCGCCTGCACCATGGCGCCCAAGACCCAGGCGCAAGCCCCTGCCAGCGCCATGAACGGCGTGCTCGTCGGCCCCAACCAGATGACGCTGTACGTCTTCGACAAGGACGCCGCCGGCTCGGGCAAGAGCGTGTGCAACGGCGGCTGCGCCACCAACTGGCCGCCGCTGATGGTGGCCGCGGGCGCCGCCGCCAGCGGCGACTGGAGCGTGGTGACGCGCGACGACGGCGGCAAGCAGTGGGCCTACAAGGGCCGTCCGCTCTACTTCTGGGTGAAGGACGCCAAGCCCGGCGACAAGACGGGCGACGGTTTCCTCAACAACGCCTGGCACGCTGCCAAGCCCTGATCGGGAGCGGCCTCGCGTGGATATCGACGCCGCCATCGCCCACATCCCGCGCCTGCGCCGCTACGCGCGGGCGCTGGTGGGCGATGCCGCGCGCGCGGATGATCTGGTGCAGGACACGCTGGAGCGCGCCTGCCAGAAATGGGCGCTGTGGCGGCCGCCTGCCGCCGCGCCCGCAGACCAGGTGCAGGCGGCGCTGCGCGGCTGGCTGCTCACGCTGATGCACAACCTGTTCGCCAACCAGTGGCAGCAGGCAGCGCGGCAGCGCACGGTGGACTGGGACGATGCCCCCGAGCCCGGGCACGACCCCACCTCGAACCTGGGGCTGCGGCTCGACCTGGAGCGCGCGCTGGCGCTGCTGCCGCCGCAGGCGCGCGAGGTGCTGCTGCTGGTGGCCATGGAGCAATGCAGCTATGCCGAGACGGCGCAGATGCTCGGCATTCCCATAGGCACGGTGATGTCCCGCCTGGCCCGGGCGCGCGAACAGCTGCGGCGCCTGATGGAGGGCGAAGCGCCCTCGCGGGTGGTATTGAAGGCTGTCAAATGAAGGGATGCGATCGATGTCCATGAGCCGTCCCGACGAAACCACGCTCCATGCCTGGGTGGACGGGGAGCTTGCGCCCGAAAGCGCCGCGCAGGTGGCGCAATGGCTGGCGGAGCACCCCGGCGAGGCGGCCCGCATGGCCGCCTTCCAGGCGCAGCGCGCCAGCCTGCAGGCCCTGCATAGCCCGATGCTGGACGAACCGGTGCCACTGCAGCTGCGCCGCGCACTGCGCCGCCCGCCCTTGCAGTGGCGCTGGCCGCATGCGCTGGCGGCCGGGGTGATGCTCAGCCTGGGGCTGGGCCTGGGTTATGGCGCGGGCTACGGCTTGGGCGGCGGGGGCCGCGGCCCGCTGTCGCCGCAGGCGGGCGCCATCGCGCAGCTGCCGGCCTTCGTGCGCGAGGCGGCGGCTGCCCATGTGGTCTACGTGCCCGAGCAGCGCCACCCCGTCGAGGTGGCGGCGCAGCAGCAGGTGCACCTGGTGCAGTGGCTGTCCAAGCGGCTCGGGGTGCAGCTCAAGGTGCCGGTGCTCGATGCCCAGGGCTTCCAGCTGGTCGGTGGCCGCCTGCTGCCGGGCGAGGCCGGGCAGTCGCGCGCGCAGTTCATGTACGAGGATGGGGCCGGTGAGCGCGTGACGCTCTATGTCTCGGAGCTGCCGCAGGACAAGGCGGCTGCGGCGGCCGCTCCGGTGGCCTTCCAGTGGGCCCGCGAGGGATCGACCCAGGGCTTCTACTGGATCGACGGGCACCAGGGCTACGCGCTCAGCGCCGCGCTGCCGCGCGAGCGGCTGCAGGTGCTGGCCGATGCCGTCTACCGGCAGCTGGACTGAGGCGCAGCTCCCAACAAAAAGGCCAGTGCATGCACTGGCCTTTTCTGCTGCGGGGAGCGGTATCAGCGCACCAGCTCGTCGATCTTGCCGGGCACGCCGTTGAAGTCGTCGGCGCCTTCCAGGGCCGCCTTGCGCTTGGTGATGCTCTTCCAGCCGTCGGCAAAGGCCAGCTCGGCGTTGATCTTGATGAAGGCGATCTGGTCGGCCGGCGTGTCTTCCTCGGCGAAGATGGCGTTGGCCGGGCACTCGGGAATGCAGACCGCGCAGTCGATGCACTCGTCGGGGTCGATGACCAGCATGTTCGGGCCTTCGCGGAAGCAGTCCACGGGGCAAACGTCCACGCAATCGGTGTATTTGCACTTGATGCAGTTTTCGGTGACGACGTGAGTCATGAAATTCTTCTTTGCGGATTCAGATGAGCAGCCTGCGATTTTAGCGGTTTGCAAATAGCACAGTGAAGCACGGCGGTCACTCGACCAGCACGGCGCCCGAAGTCTTGTGGCTGGCGGTGTCCACCAGGATCATCGCGCCCAGCTGGCGCGCCTGCAGGAAGGGCGCGGCGGGAATGGCTTCCTGCAGCACCAGCTCCACGCGGCCGATGGCGTTGGGCTCCAACTGCTCGGCGGCTTCGCGCTCCAGCGTCTGGATGGCGAGGCGGTGCAGCACGCGGCGCACCTTGGCCTTGACCCAGCGGTGGCCGTGCAGCGCCCAGTACACGCGGCCGGGCACCAGGGCCTCGTCGTCCATCCAGGCGACGGTGGCGGTGATCTCGCGGCTGGCGTTCCAGGCGGGCTGGACGGCCGGGGTGTCGAAATCATCGTCACTGGCGGCGGCGGCCGCTTTAGGGGCGGCAATGATCCAGTCGCCGCGCGAGACATCGACCTCGCGGTCCAGCGTGATGCCGGCCGACAGGTTGGCGTCCACGTTGCCGGGCACGCGCGCATGGTTCACGACCTGGGCGATCACCGCTTGCTGGCCGCTGGGCAGGATCTGCACCGCGTCGCCCATGCGGGCGCCGCCCGCGGCCACGCGGCCCCAGAATACGCGGCGGCCCTGGCTGGTGTCGGCCGACGACGAGAACTTCTCGACCCACTGCACCGGAAAGGCCAGCGGCAGGCCGGTGTCGGCCGGGGTGTTGGGCAGTTTTTCGAGGACTTCGAGCAGGCTGGGGCCCTGGTAGCCGGCCCAGCCGCTCTCGCGGCCCACCACGTTCCAGCCCTTGAGCGCGGAGACGGGGATGGTGGCCTCGACGGTGATGCCCGCGGCCTGTGCGAAGGCGGCCAGCGCATTGCGGATGTGGGCGAAGGCCAGGGCCGGGTCCTCGATCGCGTCGAGCTTGTTCACCGCGAACACCAGCGCGTTGACGCGCAGCAGGTGCACCAGCAGGCTGTGGCGGCGGGTCTGGGCCAGCAGTTCGAGCTGCGGGTTCTTCCAGTCGAGCTTGGTGGCGTCGACCAGCACCACGGCGGCGTCGGCCTGCGACGCGGCGGTGACCATGTTGCGCGTGTACTGCTCGTGGCCGGGCGCGTCGCCGATGATGAACTTGCGCTGCTCGGTGGCGAAGTAGCGGTAGGCCACGTCGATGGTGATGCCTTGCTCGCGCTCGGCGCTGAGGCCGTCGGTCAGCAGGGCGAGATCGGTCTCGCCGCTCTTGGTGACGCCGGCCAGGTGGTCCTGCAGCACGGCCTTGCTGTCCACCAGCAGGCGGCCGATCAGCGTGCTCTTGCCGTCGTCCACGCTGCCGCAGGTGATGAAGCGCAGCGCGGCGTCATGGTCGGTGTGGGTGGCGGGCTGCTGTGCGCCAGCAGTGGCGGAATGGGTGGTGGTCATCAGAAATATCCGTCTTTCTTGCGCTTTTCCATCGAGGCGTCGCTGGTCTTGTCGTCCATGCGGGTCGCGCCGCGCTCGCTCACTTCGGCAGCCAGGGTTTCGAGCACGATGTCGGCGGCCGTGGCGGCATCGCTTTCCACCGGGCAGGTGCAGGTGATGTCGCCCACGGTGCGAAAGCGCACGTCGCGGACTTCGATCTGCTCGCCGTCCCTGGGCGGCGTGAGTTCGGTCACCGGCACCAGCAGGCCCTTGCGCTCGACCACCTTGCGCTGGTGCGTGTAGTAGAGCGAGGGCAGCTCGATCTGCTCGCGGTCGATGTACTGCCACACGTCCAGCTCGGTCCAGTTGCTGATCGGGAACACGCGGAAATGCTCGCCCGGGGCGATGCGGGTGTTGAACAGCGTCCACAGCTCGGGGCGCTGGGCCTTGGGCTGCCACTGGCCGAAGCTGTCGCGGTGCGAGAAGATGCGCTCCTTGGCGCGGGCCTTTTCCTCGTCGCGGCGCGCGCCGCCGATCAGCGCGTCGAAGCGGAACTCCTCGATGGCCTCGAGCAGCGTCACCGACTGGTGCACGTTGCGCGACTCGCCGGGGTGCGCCAGGCGCACCGTGCCGCGGGCCATGCTGTCTTCCACGTTGCGCACGATGAGGTCGGCGCCGAGCTGCTTGGCGCGGAAGTCGCGGAAGTCGGTCACCTCGGGGAAGTTGTGGCCGGTGTCGATCATCAAGAGCGGGTAGGGCAGGCGGCCGGCGCCGAAGGCCTTTTCGGCGCACTTGAGCATGACCAGCGAATCCTTGCCGCCGGAGAACAGCAGCGCCGGGCGCTCGAAGGCTGCGGCCACTTCGCGCAGGATGAAGATGGTTTCTTCTTCCAGCGCGTCCAGGTGCTGGTTGCTGAGCTGGTTCAGCACGGAAGTGTCAACACGGGCGTTCATTTGGTTTTCCAATCAAATCAGGTCAAATTGGGCTTTGACCCTTATGTAGCAAGCGCTAGTAGCTATCGTTTTTATCAGTGGGCCAGGTGCAGGCCGCATTCGCGCTGTTCTTCGCCCTTGGTCGGGTCCACGTAGTCGAAGTTGTTGGGCAGGCCGTGGACCTCGCAGTACTGGTACAGGTCGCGGGACGACCAGTGCAGCAGCGGTGCCACCTTGATGAGGCCGTCGGGGTTGATGCTGACCGGCTCCATCTGGGCGCGCATGGCGCTGTCGGTGGCGCGCAGCGCGGTGAACCAGACCTGCGGCGCGGTCTCGCGCAGGGCGCGGGCAAAGGGCTCGAGCTTGACCTCTTCGGTGAAGGCGGCGTGGCGCGGATCATCCAGCGCGGGCGTGGGGCCTTCCACGGCCTCGCGGTGGGCGCGCGAGCGCAGCGGCAGGTAGATGCGCAGGTTGAGCTTGAGCTGCTTGGTCACCTCGTCGGCGAACTGGTAGGTGGCCTCGGTGTTGTAGCCGTTGTCCATCCAGATGACGGGCACATCGGGCTGCACCTGCGTGACCATGTGCAGGATCACTGCCTCGAACGGGCGGAAGTTGGTGGTGACGATGGCGTTCTTGCCCAGGCCCAGGGCCCATTTCACAAGGCCCGGGGCGTCGCGGCCCAGTTCGGCGTTGATGCGGGTGAGGTCGAGGGTGCTCATGCGGCCTCCTTGGCCGTATCGCTCGCGGTATCGCGGGCGAACAGCGGGCGGGGCTGCAGCGCATCGCCCTGGTAGAAGCCATGGTAACGGGCGAACTGGCGCTCGGCGGCGTCGGCGCTGAGGCCTTCGGCCAGCACGGCGCTGGTGAAGCCGCTGCGGGCCATCTGCACGAGCTGGTCAATCAGCACGTCGCCGGTGGCGCGGATGTCGCCGGTGAAGCCGTAGCGGCGGCGCAGCAGCACGGCCTGGCTGAAGGCGCGGCCATCGGTGAACTTGGGGAAGGAGAGCTCAATGCGCTCCACCCCTTGCAGCGCGCCGCTGGCGGCGATCTCGGGGAGCTCGGCGTCGTTGGCGATCTGCAGCGTCTTCAATTCGGCGTCGCTGGCGGGTACGGCGTTGGCAGCAATGATTTTCATGGCGTTCTTTTCGGAGGTCGGCTGCGGTTACTCGGCCAGGGCTTCTTCGGCCTGCTTGGGGTGGCGGGCGGCGTTGGCGGCGGCCTTGAACGGGTCGTGGCCGATGCGGCGCAGCGCGTCGATGAAGAACTCGCCGGGCTTGCGCAGCTCGCGGAAGGTGGTCAGCACGGCCTCGATCACGTCGGGCACTTCGGCCGCCGAGAACGAGGGGCCCACGGCCTTGCCGGCGATCGCCGGGCCCGAGAGGTTGGAGCCGTCGGCGCCGCCCAGCGTGATCTGGTACCACTCCTTGCCGTCCTTGTCGACGCCCAGGATGCCGATGTTGCCGCTGTGGTGGTGGCCGCAGCTGTTGATGCAGCCGCTCATGTGCAGGTCGATGGGGCCGAGGTCGAACACCTCGTCCAGGTCCTGGTAGCGCTCGGTCAGCGCCGCGGCGATGGGCAGCGAGCGGGCGTTGGCCAGCGCGCAGTAGTCGCCGCCGGGGCAGGCGATCATGTCGGTCAGCAGGCCGATGTTGGGCTGGGCCAGGCCCAGGGCGCGGGCGGCTTCGTACAGCGCCGGCAGGTCGGATGCGAACACCCAGGGCAGCATCAGGTTCTGGTCGTGCGTCAGGCGCGCCTCGCCGGCCGAGAACTGGTCGGCGAGCTGAGCCAGCGCGTCGATGGTGTCGGCCTCGGCATCGCCGGGCGCAAAGCCCACGCGCTTGAACGACAGCGTGACGGCGCGCATGCCCGAAAGGCGGTGGCCGCGCACGTTCTGCTGGACCCAGCGCTGGTAGAGCTGGCCGTCGGTATTGACGCTCGAAGGCAGGTTGGCGGGCTTGAGCTCGGGCACCACGAAGTTGGCGGTCACGCGGTCCAGTTCGGCCTGGGTGATGGTGTGCGGGGCGCCGTCCTGCTCCAGGATGGCTTGGTACTCGGCTTCCACCGCGTCGATGAACTTCTGGCCTTCGCTCTTGACGAGGATCTTGATGCGGGCCTTCCACTTGTTGTCGCGGCGGCCGTAGCCGTTGTAGACGCGCACCACGGCCTCGATGTAGTTGAGCAACTGGTCCCAGGGCAGGAACTCGCGCACCACCGAGCCGATGATGGGCGTGCGGCCCATGCCGCCGCCGACCTTGACGGTGAAGCCGACTTCGCCTGCGGCGTTCTTCTGGGCCTGCACGCCGATGTCGTACCAGCCGGTGGCGGCGCGGTCTTCGACGGAGCCGTTGAAGGCGATCTTGAACTTGCGCGGCAGGAAGGCGAACTCGGGGTGCAGCGTGCTCCACTGGCGCAGGATCTCGGCGAAGGGGCGCGTGTCGACGATGCCGTCCTCGGCGATGCCCTCGTAGGCCTCGCTGGTGATGTTGCGGATGGTGTTGCCGCTGGTCTGGATGCCGTGCATGTGCACGCTGGCCAGCAGGTCCATCACGTCGGCGGCCTTGGTGATCGGAATCCAGTTGAACTGCACGTTGGTGCGCGTGGTGAAGTGGCCGTAGCCGTACTTCAGCGGCGCGGCGGCCAGCGTCAGGCCGGGCTGGGCGGCCTGCAGCTGGTCCTGCGTGGACTGGGCGTGGGCCAGCAGCTCGGGGCTGGGCTTGTCGTAGTCGCGGGCGATGCGGGCCAGCATGCGCAGCTGGGTGCTGCTGATCTCGCCGTAGGGCACGGCGATGCGGGCCATGGGCGCGTAGCGCTGGATGTACCAGCCGTTCTGCAGGCGCAGCGGCAGCAGTTGCTCGTCGGTCAGCTCGCCGCGCTGCCAGCGTTCGAGCTGGTCGCGGAACTGCTGGGCGCGGAGTTGGACGAATTCACGGTCGAAGTCGGTGTATTGGTACATCGCAGGTGGGCTGTTCTCGGGGGATGCGATGTACTGTAGAGAATCTTTATATAAACTCAAACGAATTTTTTGGCTTGCATATATGTGTTTGAGTTATTTGAAAACCGCATATGCATGGACGCAATCCGCATGAGGCGCGGCTGCCGGCGTGCAGCGCGGTGTCAGGCGCAGCGGTCGCTGGCCAGGGCCTGTGCCAGTTCGTTCGGCAGCGGCAGCGGCTCGCCATGCAGGCGCGCGGCCAGCAGCTCGGCGCAGAGCAGGGCCCAGGTGAGGCCGCGCGAGCCCAGCGCGGTGTTGACCCACAGTTGCGGCCCGGCGGCCGGCACCGGGCCGACGACCGGCAGCCGGTCGGCCGAGGTGCAGCGCACCTGGGCCCAGACGGAGGCCTCCGCCATGCCCGGTGCGTAGCGCTGCGAGGCCGTGGGCAGCAGGGTCTGCAGCTTGGCCTGGTTCTCGGCGCGGGCGGCCTGCTGGTCGGCGGCCGTGGGCGGCAGCACGTCGCAGCCGCGCTCGAAGGTGGAGCCCATGATCCAGCCGGGCTCGCCGCCGTCGCGGGCAAAGCGCGGTATCCAACTGCCATGGCCATTGATGGGAAAGCTGGCGTCATCATTTTTGATAGCTGCTAGCGCTTGTCCCATAAGGACTTGACCCCGAATGGACCGTAAATCCATGCCGGCGGGCAGCCAGCGGCGCGAATGCGGGCCGGCGCAGACCACGACCAGGTCGGCCGAGGCCAGCAGCCGGCCGTCGGCGGCGCCGAGCTGCCATTCCTCATCTTCGGCCTGCCAGGCGATGCTGGCGACCGGGCTGTCGCCCTGGAAGCGGATGCCTTCGTGCGCCAGCAGCGCCCGCACCAGCCGGGCCGGGCGCAGCCAGCCGCCCTGGGGGTGCCAGAGGGCGTCATCGCCGGCGGGCAGCTCTGCCTGAGCCAGCACGGCTGCATCGGCCGGGCGGCTCCAGTCCAGCAGGGCGGCATCGTCCTGCCAGGCCTGCGGCAGCGCATGCGCGCCCTTGCCCAGGCGCCGCTCCAGCACGCCGGTGGGCTGCCAGTCGGTGCCGGGCTGCAGCAGCTGCTCGGCCCAGAAACGGGTGCAGCGCAGGCCGCTGCGGGTCAGGCGCGAGAGCACCGCGTCGTCGCGGCTGGTGTGCGGCGCGAAGATGCCGGCCGGCAGGCCGGACGCGCCCTGGGCGGGTTCGGCGGCGGCGTCCAGCACCGCGACCTGCCAGCCGCGCAGCGCCAGCTGCTGCGCCGTGGCAGCGCCCGCGATGCCGGCGCCGATGACGGCGCAGCGCCGCGTGGCGGGCAGGGGCGGGGCAGGCTGCGTCCACAGCGGTTTTCTGCGCGGCTGCCAGGCAGGGCTGAACACCGCCTGCAGGTTGTGGCGCTTGGGCGGAACGCCCTGGGCCTTGTGCACGGCAAAGCCGCACTGCTCCAGGTCGCGGCGGATCTCGCCGGCGGCGCACCAGGTCGAGAGCCGGGTGCCGGGGCGGCAGCAGCGCGCCACGGCCTTCAGGGTGTGCAGGCTCCAGATGTCGGGGTTCTTGGCGGGGCTGAAGCCGTCGAGGTAGACCGAGTCGGCCATCAGCTCGTGGTGGCGCAGGCTGCGCTGCGCATCGCCCACCAGCAGCGTCAGCTGTACGCGCCCACCGTCGAAGCGCAGCCGGTGCGTGCCGGGCAGCAGGCCCCAGCACTGGGCGGCCAGCAGTTCGCCCAGCGGCTGCAGTTGCGGATGCTGCGCGCAGTGGCGCAGCAGATCGGCAGGAGCCACGGGCCAGGCCTCGGTCGAGACGAAGTGCAGCAGCGCCGGCCGGGCGGGGTCTTGCCGCCAGGCATGCCAGGTGACGAGAAAGTTCAGCCCGAAGCCGAAGCCGGTTTCCAGCACCGTCCACTGCGGCTGGTTGGCCCAGGCCGCCGGCAGGCCGCAGCCCTGCAGGAAGACCTGCTCGGGTTGCGCCAGCCCCTGCGCGGCTTCGGTGTGGTAGCGGTCGCCAAAGCGCGGGCTGTAGGGCGTGCCGTCGGGCAGCCACTCGATGGGTTCAGCCATGGGCGGGCTCCAGGGCCGGCAGCGGCCGGGCGCGGGCCGTGACGTAGCGCAGCATGCCCACGAAGGCGATGGCGGCGCAGGCCAGCGCCACGGCGGCTCCGGCCCAGAAGGCGGCGGGCGAGCCGTGCAGCGCATTCGGGTGCGGGCCATAGGCGGCGACAAAGCCGCCGAACAGGCCCAGGCCCCACAGCAGCACGCAGTACACCGCCAGCGGCGCCAGCGTGATGCGGTAGCAGCGCAGCACGAAGATGCACACGGTCTGCACGCCGTCCGCCAGGTGGTACAGCGCGACCCAGGCCAGCAGCCCCGTGGCCAGCGCGACCACGGCCGGCGTCTCGGAATAGATGTCGGCCACCCACGGCCGTGCAAAAAAAAGAAGAGCGGCCAGCGCAAGCACCATGAGCGCTGCAGCCCGAATTCCTGTCCATGCCGTGGCGCGGGCCCGGGCCTCGTCGCCGGCGCCGCGCCACCAGCTCACGCGCGCGCTGACGGCAATGCCCACCGACAGCGGCACCATATAGAGCAGGGCCGCCACGTTGGCCGCGATCTGGTGCGCGCCCGAGGCGGCCGTGCCGATGCGGGCGATGAACAGCGCCATCAGCGTGAACGAGGTCACCTCCACCAGCACCGACAGCGCCGTGGGCACGCCCAGGCGCAGGAACTCGCGCAGCGTGGGACCGTGGGGCGCCTCCAGCCGGCGCCAGAGATGGAGCGGCGCGTACAGCGGCTGCGTGCGCAGCAGCCAGGCGCCCACCACGAACAGGAAGGCGGTGACCGCGAGCGTCGCCCAGGCGCAGCCGACCACGCCCATGGCCGGAAGGCCGAAGCCGCCGAAGGTGAACCAGACCGACAGCGGCAGCTTGACCAGCAGCGAGCACAGCTGCAGCCAGGTGACGAGCTGGGGCCGGCCCAGCGCCTGGTTGAGCGTGCTGAACACGCGGAACAGCAGCGCGCCCGGCAGGCTGAAGCCGACGATGGCCAGGTACTCGGCCACCAGCGGGCGCAGCTCCTGCGGGATCTCGGTGCGCCGCAGGATGGGATCGGGCCAGAACAGCACGGCCAGGCCCAGCACCGTCGCCGCGAAGCAGACATAGAGCGACTGGCGCAGCGACGGGCCCAGCTCGGCCAGCCGGCGGGCGCCATGCATCTCGGACCAGACCGGCAGCAGGGCCTGCAGCAGGCCCATCAGCGAGACATAGACGCTCACATAGATGGCCGAGCCCACCGACAGCGCGGCCAGCGCCAGCTCGGAATGGCGGCCGGCGACGATGGTGTCCACCACGCCAAAGCCCATCACCGCGATCTGCCCGGCGAACACCGTGCCCGCGTGCCGGGCCATGACGGAGAGGTCGCTGTCCTGCCGGGTGTCTGGGCTCATTTACGGCTGGCGCCGGTACAGCACGATGGCTGCATCGCGGTCGGTCGGGCGGCGCACGGCGGTGACTTCGCGCCAGCGTGCGTCGTCGGGGCGCAGGAAGGCATGGCCGTCCACCGAGATGGCCAGCCAGCGGCACTGCGCGGCGGCGGGGTCTTCGGCGCGCTCCAGCCGCCAGGGCTGCTCAGGGCGGTGCGTTTGCATCGCGACGATCTGGGCGCGGCTCAGGTCCTGGAAGGCGATGCAGGGGCTGCCGGCGCCCACGACCTGCTCCATCGCGGTCATCTGCGCGGTGTAGCTGCGGGCGAAGTCCAGCATGGGCAGCCACAGCGTCATCATCAAGATCCAGCTCAGCACCGTGCCGCCAGCGGGCAGCACCAGGCTGCGCCAGATCTCGGGCCGGTTGCGCTTGGCGCGCCAGTACACCAGCAGGCACCATGCGGCCGTGGCGGCCAGCGCGAAGAGCAGCGGCAGCAGCGAGAATTCGGCGACGAAGCCCGGCGCCAGCCGCTCCACGTTAGCGGCGGGCTTGGGCGGCACGCCGGTCTGCACCGAGATCCAGATCACCCAGATGGTGAGCGCCGCCACGCTGAAGAACAGCAGCGTGAACCAGTCGATCAGCGCGGCCATCGCGCGGCGGAAGGTCGGCAGCGCGAAGGCCGCCAGCGCCGCGAAGGCCGGCAGGCCGAGCAGCAGGGCACGGTCTGCCGGCACGGTGACCACGGTGTCGATCAGGGCCAGCAGGCCCAGCCAGATCGGCAGCCACAGGTGGCGGTGCAGGAAGTGGCGGTTGGCGATCTGGCGGCGCCAGATCCACAGCGACCACAGCGCCAGCGGCCAGGCCGGCCAGGCGAACCAGAGCACCAGCTCGAGGAAGTCGTGCGGCTTGCGGAATTCGGCAAAGGGCAGCAGCCGCCACTGCCATTGGTCGAAATAGGCTGCCAGCCCGCATGCAGCAAGCGCAAGGCATGCAAAAACAATAGCGGCAGTGCGCGTGGAGCGGCGCTGAGGCTCATCCACCGGCGCCAGTGCCAGCAGCAGCGCGGCGCCCAGTCCATACAGCAGCGCGAAGGTGGGCGCGCCGCTCAGGGCCAGCATGAACAGGCCCAGGGCCGCCGCGGCCAGGGCGCCGGCCAGGCGGCGCGGGATCGATGCCGCCGCGAAGAAGACGAAGGCCACCGCGGCGAGCTGCACCACATAGCTGCTGCTCTCGTGCGAGGGCTGGGCCAGGCCCAGGCAGGCGATCAGCGCCAGCAGGCCGCCGTCGGCCATGGCGCGGGCATAGTCCACCGCCCGGGCTTCGCCGCCGAAGGCGAACGCGACCGGGCCGGCGCCTGGGCTGCGGGCCAGGTAGTACACCGCGTACCAGGTCGCCATCAGCGCCAGCCACAGCAGCACGGCAAAGGGCAGGCGGCTGGCCAGCTCGGGGCCCATCAGCCCGCCCAGGGCCTGCATGGCCCAGGCGCTGAGCCAGTAGGGCAGCAGGCCCTCGGTGTCGGGCGACATGCCGAACAGCGTGGGCGCGAGCCACGAGGTCTCGCCGCGGCTGAGCGCCAGCCCGTAGCCGTAGGTGGTGATGTCGAGGCTCTTCCACGGCGCGCGCCCCAGGAAGCCCGGCAGCACGTAGGCGAAGCACAGCAGCAGCAATAGCAGCCGGGGCAGCGGACGCACGGCGCTTTGCGGGACGATGGCGGGGGTCGGGTAGTTCACGCGGTGAAGGCGCTCAGGAAAAGGGGACCGGGACGGCCCAACAAAAAAAGGCAGAACGCTATGAACGAACTGCCTTTTTGAAGCTTTTGCAGCCTGCGGCACACCTGCTGGCAGGCATGCCACACGACTATCACCTCATTACTTCTTGCCGAAGCGATTGCGGAAGCGCTCGACGCGGCCGCCCATGTTGTCCACGGACTTCTGCGTGCCGGTGTAGAAGGGGTGCGACTCGGACGAGGTGTCCAGCTTGAACAGCGGGTATTCCTTGCCTTCGAAGGTCTCATTTTCCTTCGTGTTCACGCACGAGCGGGTCACGAACTTGAAACCGTTGGACAGGTCCACGAACAGGACTTCGCGGTAGTTGGGGTGAATGCCTTCTCTCATGATCTTCCTTGCCAAGTGCGGGAGCCGTGCAGAACCCGGCGCAACCTTTGCGCCGCATGAAAATTCCACATACTTTCCGCAGAAAAAAGCTCTCTATTATTGCATATCAGCCGCCGCGGCGCATCATGTCGAAGAATTCGCTGTTGTTCTTCGTCGCCTTCATGCTCTTGATGACCATTTCCATGGCCTCGATCTCGTCCATGTTGTACATGAACTGGCGCAGGATGCGGGTCTTCTGCAGGATCTCGGGCGACAGCAGCAGTTCCTCGCGGCGCGTGCCGCTTTTGTTCAGCTCGATGGCCGGGAACACGCGCTTTTCATACAGGCGGCGGTTCAAGTGCAGTTCGCTGTTGCCGGTGCCCTTGAATTCCTCGAAGATCACCTCGTCCATGCGGCTGCCGGTATCGACCAGCGCGGTGGCGATGATCGTGAGCGAGCCGCCTTCTTCCACCTTGCGCGCCGCGCCGAAGAAGCGCTTGGGACGCTGCAGCGCGTTGGAGTCGACACCGCCCGACAGCACCTTGCCCGATGAGGGCACGACGTTGTTGTAGGCGCGGGCCAAGCGGGTGATGGAGTCCAGCAGGATGACCACGTCCTTGCCCAGCTCCACCAGGCGCTTGGCGCGCTCGATCACCATTTCGGCCACGTGCACGT
The DNA here is from genome assembly GCF_054782535.1 of Comamonas humi. NCBI lineage: Bacteria > Pseudomonadati > Pseudomonadota > Betaproteobacteria > Burkholderiales > Comamonadaceae > Comamonas > Comamonas humi. The sequence continues at coordinate 105,212 of NZ_BAAGSH010000012.1, forward strand.
GGCGCGCGGCGGGTTCGTCGAAGGTGGAGGCGATGATCTCGCCCTTGACCGAGCGCTGCATCTCGGTCACTTCCTCGGGGCGCTCGTCCACCAGCAGCACCATCATGTGCACGTCGGGGTGGTTGGCGGTGATGGCATGGGCGATGCTCTGCATCATCATGGTCTTGCCGCTCTTGGGCGGCGCGACGATCAGCGCGCGCTGGCCGCGGCCGATGGGAGCGACGATGTCGATGATGCGGCTGGTGATGTTCTCTTCGCCCTTGAAGTTGTCGCGTTCCAGGCGCATCTGCTCCTTGGGGAACAGCGGCGTCAGGTTCTCGAACATCACCTTGTGCTTGTTCTGCTCGGGCGGGCCGCCGTTGACCTTGTCGAGCTTGGTGAGGGCAAAGTAGCGCTCGCCGTCCTTGGGCGTGCGCACCTCGCCTTCGATCATGTCGCCGGTGTGCAGGTTGAAGCGGCGCACCTGGCTGGGCGAAATGTAGATGTCGTCGGTGCTGGCGGTGAAACTCGTGTCGAGGCTGCGCAGGAAACCGAAGCCGTCGGGCAGGATTTCCAGCACGCCGTCGGCAAACACCTGTTCCCCGGCCTTGGCGCGCTTCTTGATGATGGCAAACATCAGTTCCTGTTTGCGCATGCGGCCGACGTTGTCGATCTCAAGCTCTTCGGCTTGCTTGAGGACTTCAGACACGTGCAGTGCCTTGAGTTCGTTTAAGTGCATCAATAGACTCCTGCCAGGAGTGACGACAGAAATGGGAAGGAATGGAGAAGGGCGGGCAGCCTGGGGCTGCATTTGATTGCGAGAATCGCAAAGCCCGGATGATCAGTGGTGATCTTGGGAAGGCAGATCGATGATCTAGCCAAATATTATAGACACTAAATCGCCAATGGCCCGCCTGTGCAGTGGCGGCGGTTCGAAAAAATGTCGTTATCGTGAATATCGCCCACGCGGCGGGGGAGGAGTAAGGGCGGAGCCGCCTGCCAGGCAGGGCCTGCGGGGCGGCTCCGGGAGGGCGTCAGGCGAGCTGCTCGTCCAGGAAGGCGACCAGTTGCGACTTGTTCAGTGCACCCACCTTGGTGGCGGCCAACTGGCCGTTCTTGAACAGCATCAGCGTGGGAATGCCGCGGATGCCGAACTTGGCCGAGATGGCGCGGTTCTCGTCGACGTTCACCTTGGCGATCTGCAGGCGGCCCTGGTAGGTGGTGGCCGCTTCTTCCAGCACGGGGGCGATCATCTTGCAGGGGCCGCACCACTCAGCCCAGAAATCCACGAGCACATTGGTGTTGGGTTGCAGCACATCGGCTTCAAAAGTCGTTTCGCTGGTGTGCTTGATCAGAGAGTCCGTCATGAAAGAGTCCTTTTCTCGATGAGAGATAGCCTGCAATTGCGGCCATTGTGACAGAAACCAAGGGTCTGCTCTTCGAACATTGCTATGGTGGCGATAGCTTTGCGCGGCCTGAATCAGCGCACAATATCGCCCCCGTGACACCTATTGGATTGAGCATGCACACAGCCCCCGTTTCCTTGCAGCACTGCCGCGTCGCCATCGTCGGCGCGGGCCCGGCGGGCCTGATGGCGGCCGACGAGCTGGCGCGGCACGGCGTGGCCTGCGACGTCTTCGACGCCATGCCGTCGGCGGGCCGCAAGTTCCTGCTGGCGGGCATAGGCGGGCTGAACCTGACGCATTCGGAGGACCTGGCGGCGTTCGTGCAGCGCTTTGGCGCGCGCGAGCCGCAGGTGGCTGGCTGGCTGGCCGATTTCGGCCCGGCGCAGCTGCGCGAATGGAGCGCTGCGTTGGGCATCGAGACCTTCGTCGGCACCTCGGGCCGGGTCTTCCCCAAGGAAATGAAGGCGGCGCCCCTGCTGCGAGCCTGGCTCTCGCGGCTGCGCGGCGCGGGCGTGCGGATGCACATGCGCCACCGCTGGACGGGCTGGGACGAGGCCGGCGCGTTGCAGTTCGACACGCCGCAGGGCCCGGTGCAGGTGCAGCCGCAGGCCACCCTGCTGGCGCTGGGTGGCGCGAGCTGGCCCAAGCTGGGCTCGGATGGCAGCTGGGTGCCAGCGCTGGAGCAGCGGGGCGTGCGGGTGGCGGCGCTGCAGCCGGCCAACTGCGGCTTCGACGTGGGTTGGTCGCCGTACTTTGCCGACAAGTTTGCCGGCCAGCCGCTCAAGTCGGTGGCGATGTCCTTCGTCGACGCGCAGGGCCGGGCCTGGCAGCGCAAGGGCGAATTCGTGGCCACGCGCACCGGCGTGGAAGGCAGCCTGGTCTATGCGTTGTCGGCTGCGCTGCGCGACACGATCGCAACGCAGGGACGGGCACTGTTCTTCCTGGACCTGCTGCCGGACTGGACGGCTGAACGCGTGGCTGCCGAGGTGGCGCACCCGCGCGGCTCGCGCAGCCTCAGCAGCCACCTCAAGAGCCGGCTCAAGCTCGATGGCGTCAAGGCTGCGCTGCTGTTCGAGGTATTGGGCAAGGGCGGCATGCAGGATGCGGCGCTGCTGGCCCGCGCGATCAAGGCCCTGCCGCTGACGGTGGTGGCGCCGCGCCCGGTGGACGAGGCCATCAGCACTGCGGGCGGCGTGGCCTTCGATGCACTGGACGGCAAGCTCATGAGCGCAGCGGTGCCGGGCCTGTTCTGCGCGGGCGAGATGCTGGACTGGGAGGCCCCCACCGGCGGCTACCTGCTGACAGCCTGCATGGCCAGCGGCGTGCGCGCGGCGCGCGGGATGGTGGAATACCTGGGGAAGTCGGCCGCCTGAAGAAGCTCAGGGGCGCTGGAGAATGACGGGTGACGAGCCTTACCCTCGGCACTGGATTCACAGTTAGGGCTGCTTGGTTCCCCACCTGACCCGGTTGGCCGCTTCACCATGCGAGGAGGCCCGTCGGGTTCGGATTCTACCCAAAGAAACATGACCGCCCGGCCATCATCACCTTAATTTCTGTGTGGCGGCGAGGCCGTAGAATGCCCGGCTATGTCTTATCTCGTACTCGCCCGCAAGTACCGGCCCCGCAATTTTTCGGAAATGGTGGGGCAGGAGCATGTCGTGCAGGCGCTTACCAATGCGCTCACCCAGCAGCGCCTGCACCATGCCTACCTGTTCACCGGCACGCGCGGCGTGGGCAAGACCACGGTCTCGCGCATCCTGGCCAAGTCGCTGAACTGCACCGGGCCGGACGGGCAGGGCTCCATCACCGCCAGCCCCTGCGGCGTGTGCGCGGCCTGCACCGACATCGACAGCGGCCGCTTTCCCGACTACACCGAGCTGGATGCGGCCTCGAACCGCGGCGTCGACGAGGTGCAGGGCCTGCTGGAGCAGGCGGTCTACAAGCCGGTGCAGGGGCGCTTCAAGGTCTTCATGATCGACGAAGTGCACATGCTGACGAACACGGCCTTCAACGCCATGCTCAAGACGCTGGAGGAGCCGCCCGAATACCTCAAGTTCGTGCTCGCCACGACCGATCCGCAGAAGGTGCCGGTCACCGTGCTGTCGCGCTGCCTGCAGTTCAACCTGCGGCCGATGGCGCCCGAGACGGTGCTGCAGCACCTGACGGCGGTGCTGGATAAGGAAGCCATCCCCGCCGAGCCGCAGGCGCTGCGCCTGCTGGCCCGCGCCGCGCGCGGCTCGATGCGCGATGCGCTGTCGCTCACCGACCAGGCCATCGCCTTCGGCGCCGGTCAGTTGCAGGAAGCCGGCGTGCGCCAGATGCTGGGCAGCGTGGACAGCAGCTATGTCTACCGCTGCATCGACGCCCTGGCGCAGGGCGATGGCGCCGCGCTGGTGGACATCGTCGACACGCTGCGCCTGCAGGGGCTGTCGGCCGCCGCCACGCTCGAGGACATGGCCACCAGCCTGCAGCGCATGGCGGTGTTCCAGGCCGTGCCCGACAAGGCGCGTGCCGCGATGGATTCCACCGACCCCGACGAGGCCGAGCTGCTGCGGCTGTCGCAGGCGATGGCGTCGGACGAGACGCAGCTGCTCTACAGCATCTGCCTGCACGGGCGCGGCGAACTGGGGCTGGCCCCCGACGAATACGCCGCGCTGACCATGACGCTGCTGCGCCTGCTGGCCTTCAAGCCCGCGGACGCACTGGCTGAAAAAAAAACACCATCTGACGGCGTAGCCGCGCTTGCAGATTCCAGGAAAAAACCGGCTCCAGCGCAGATTCCACCTGCGCCAGCAGCTCCGGTAGTTGTAGCAAAAAGCCCGCCGCCCGCCGCTCCGCTGGTGGTGCAGCCGGCGCCTGCGCCCGCCGTGCAAGCGGCGCCTGCGCCCGAGGCCGCGAGCGTCCCGCCGGCGCTGAAGCTGCCGGTGCGCACGCCCGAAGACCTGATCCCTTCGCGCCCTGTGGCGCCTGCCGCTGCGGTGCCTGCCGTGGCCGAAGCGCAGCCGCCTGCGCCCGAAGAGCCAGACGAGGAAGCGACCTACGAGGCTGAAGGCGACGACGAGGCCCAGGACAGCCCGCCGCCCTACGATGGCCCGCCCGACGAGGCCTACTGGGACGGCGCCTATGGCGACGATGCACCGCCGCAGAAAGCTCCGGCGCAGCACGCGGCCGACGCCGCCCTGGTGGAGCTGCCCGTGCAGGAGCCGGAGCTCTCGCCGTACGACCGGCCCACGCCGGGCGCGGGCGACTCCATGGTGCGCGTGCCGGCCGAATTCACGCCGTCGCCGGAAGGCGACTTCTGGCATGCCACGGTGCAGAAGCTGGTGGCGGAGGAGGCGATCACCGCCGTCACCCGCCAGCTTGCGCTGCGCTCGCAGCTCATGGCGCGCGAGGGCGACTGCTGGCGCCTGCAGGTCGATCTGGAGTCGCTGGCGCAGCCGGCCACGGTGGAGCGCCTGCGCACCGCGCTGGTGGCGGCCGGCCTGGCCGGGCGCATCGAAGTCGCGCGCGGGCCGGTCAGCGACTGCCCGGCGCGGCGCAATGCCCATGCGGCCCAGCTGCGCCAGCGCGCCGCCGAGGCGCTGGTGCAGGGCGACCCGTACGTGCGCTCGCTGGTGGAGCAATTTGGCGCGAAAATAGTGCCCGGTAGCATCCAGCCCGTGTGATGCAGCTATAGATTTTTTTTCCCCAATCTCAAGGATCTTTCCATGTTCAACAAAGGACAACTCGCCGGTTTGATGAAGCAGGCCCAGGCCATGCAGGACAACCTGAAGAAGGCGCAGGACGAGCTGGGCAACATCGAGGTCGAAGGCGAATCCGGCGCGGGCCTGGTCAAGGTGGTCATGACCTGCAAGCACGACGTCAAGCGCGTGACCATCGACCCCAGCCTGCTGGCCGAGGACAAGGACATGCTCGAGGACCTGGTGGCCGCCGCCTTTAACGCCGCGGTGCGCAAGGCCGAGGAAACCTCGCAGGAAAAGATGGGCAAGATCACGGCCGGCATGCCTGGCCTGCCCGGCGGCATGAAGTTCCCCTTCTAAACGCAGGGCCTGCCTGCAGCCATGTCTGACAGCAATGCCATGGAGGCCCTGGTGCAGGCGCTGCGGCGCCTGCCGGGCGTGGGCGTCAAGTCGGCGTCGCGCATGGCCTTCCACCTGCTGCAGAGCGACCGCGAGGGCGCCGAGCTGCTCTCGCGCGCGCTGCACGAGGCGGTTGCGCGCGTGCGTCACTGCGAGCGCTGCCACACCTTCACCGAGCACCCGGTCTGCGACACCTGCCTGGACGCCGGCCGCGACGCCGCGCGCCTGTGCGTGGTGGAAACGCCCGCCGACCAGGCCGCGCTGGAGCGCACCGGCGCCTACAAGGGCCTGTACTACGTGCTGATGGGGCGGCTGTCGCCGCTCGACGGCGTGGGGCCGCGCGACATCGGCGTCGAGCAGCTGCTGGCGCGGGCCAGCGATGGCGTGGTGCAGGAGGTGATCCTGGCCACCAATTTCACCGCCGAGGGCGAGGCCACGGCCCACGTCATCGGCGAGGCGCTCACGCGCCGCGGGCTGCAGGTCACGCGGCTGGCGCGCGGCGTGCCCATCGGCAGCGAACTCGAATACGTGGACCTGGGCACCATCGCCCACGCGCTGGCCGACCGGCGCTGAAGCTTTAAAAAATATAGCGGCTGGCGCTTGCCATTCCTTGGTTTCAGATGGTTTCTGTCTGAAATGCCAGGATTGGCAAGCGCCAGCCGCTATTGTTTTTCAATAGCGCTGCGCGGAATCAGCGCTTGGCGGTCTTCTGGCCGGCGCCGGACTTGGCCGCGGCCGTCTTGCTGGCGGCCGCCTTGCCTGCCGTTTTCGTTGCGGGCTTGGCGGCGGCCTGCTTGGTGGCCTTGGCGTTGCCGCGGGGCTGGGCCTTGGCCGTGACGCGCGGCGCGGCGTGCTTGCCCTTGGCGCCGCGGCGCGGCTGGGCGCGTTCTTCCGGCTCTTCCTGGGCGACCAGCCGGGGCGCGGGCGCGCCGAGCTTCACCGGCAGGTACAGCACCACCTGGTGGCCGGCCTTGAAGCCGGACTTGACGCCGACATCGTTCCAGTCGGCGACCTGGGCTGCGGTCATGCGGTAGCGGTGGGCCACCTTGGCCACCGTGTCGCCCTTGCGGGCGCGCACCGTGGTGCGGCGGTTGACGATCTCGGGCGTGAGCGCGATGCGGGCGTTGTCGGCCACCTGGCTGGACACGTCCTGCTGGGCGGTGGAGCGCGGCACCATCAGCGCCGAGCCGGCCTTGATGGCCATGCGCGGCGGGATGTTGTTGACGCTGCGCAGGTCGCCCTCGGACATGCCGATCATGCCGGCCGCGGCGGCCACCGTCATGGTGGTGGGCGCGGTCCAGACCGTCCAGCTCGCGTACTGGCCCTTCTCGTGTGCCTGCAGGTTGCGCTTGAAGACGTTGGCGTTGTCCCAGGGCAGCAGCACCTGCGGCGTGCCCGAGGCCAGGATCACCGGCTTGTTGAACGAGGGGTTGAGCGACTTCAGCTCGTCGAGGCTGATGCCGGCCAGTTGCGCGACCAGCGCCACGTCGATGTCGCGGTCGATGGGCACGGCCTGGAAGTAGGGGTGGTTCTCGATCGTCGGCAGCTCGGCCTGGAAGCGCTCGGGGTGGGCGATCAGGTTCTTGACAGCCTGCAGCTTGGGCACATAGTTGCGCGTCTCCTCGGGCATCTGCAGCTCGGGGTAGGTCAGGCCCAGGCCGGCGCGGCGGTTCTTCTCCAGCGCGCGGCCGACGCTGCCTTCGCCCCAGTTGTAGGCGGCCAGCGCGAGCTGCCAGTCGCCGAACATGCCATAGAGCTTCTGCAGGTAGTCCAGCGCCGCGCGGGTCGATGCCAGCACGTCGCGCCGGTCGTCGCGGAACATGTTCTGCTTGAGGTCGAAATAGGTGCCGGTGGCCGGCATGAACTGCCACATGCCCGCGGCCTTGGCGCTGGAGACGGCCTGCGGGTTGTAGGCGCTCTCGATGAAGGGCAGCAGCGCCAGCTCGGTCGGCATGTTGCGGCGCTCCAGCTCCTCGACGATATGGAACATGTACTTGCGCGAGCGCTCGGTCATGCGCAGGATGTAGTCGGGGCGGTTGGCATACCACTGCTCCTGGTTGGAGACCAGGCCCGAGTCCAGGTCGGGCATGGCGAAGCCGCGGCGGATGCGGTCCCAGATGTCCTCGGGCACGGCCAGGTTGGCCACGCCGGGCTGCTGGATGCGGGCCGGGTCGATCGGGCGCAGCGGGCCCACGGGGTAGTTGGGCGTGGTGCCGGCGGCGCTGGCGGTCTTCGCTTTGGCGGCATCGCCCGCGTTGTTGCCGGTGGTGGCGCAGCCGGTCAGCAGCAAAAGGGCGGAGAGGGCCGACAGGCCCCAGTGGTGCATCAGTTTCATCAGAACTCGTTTTTCCAGCGGCGCAGCGCGGCCAGCACGGACACGGGGTCCTCGGCCTGGGTCTGCGCGTCGTAGTGGCGGGCGGCCTGTGCCACGGCGGGCACGGCGCAGCGCAGGAAGGGGTTGATCCGTTGCTCCTGGGCAATGGAGGAGGGCAGCGTGGGCTGCCCCTGGGCACGCAGCTGGCGGCAGTGCGCGGTGTAGTCGGCCAGGTCGCGGCTGGCAGGCTCCACGGCCTGGGCAAAGGCAAGGTTGGACAGCGTGTACTCGTGGGCCGCGCACACCCGGGTGGCCGCGGGCAGCGCCGCCAGCGCGCTGAGCGAGGCATGCATCTGCGCCGGCGTGCCCTCGAACAGCCGGCCGCAGCCGGCGGAGAACAGGGTGTCGCCGCAAAAGAGCAGCGGCTGGCCGTCCACGTCGGGGCAGAAGTAGGCCACGTGGCCCGCCGTGTGGCCGGGCACGTCGATGACCTGCCAGGCCAAGCCCAGCGCGTGGACCACGTCGCCGCCTCGCACGGGCTCGAAGGGCTGGGGGATGGACTCGCGCGCCGGGCCCCAGACCGGGGCGCCGGTGGCGGCGCGCAAATCGGCCACGCCGCCGACATGGTCGCCGTGGTGGTGGGTTACTACAATGCGGCTCAGGGTCAGGCCCTGCGCCGACAGCGCCTGCAAGACCGGCGCTGCGTCGCCAGGGTCGACCACCAATGCCTGTCTGCCGTCGTGCAGCAGCCAGATGTAGTTGTCGGAGAACGCAGGCAGGGGTAGCAGTTTCATGAGCGAGCAAATTATAGGCATTGAGCGTTGGTGGAATCAGCCCCTGGGCCGCTACCTGCTGGACTGGGAGCAGACCTGCTATGACGACGCGGTGGCGAACGTCTTCGGCTTCCACAGCCTGCAGCTGGGCTGTTTCCCTCTGCAGGGCCTGCGCTGCAACCGCATGCCGCACCGCTGGCTGGCGCTGGAGCCGCAGGAGGCGCAGCAGCTCGCCGAGGCCGAGCGTGACGCGAGCTTGCAAACATTTGCAAAGGGTTTACCGGCGGCCGAAGGCCTGCACGAAACCCACCCGCTGCCGCTGCAGGCGGCGCTGCAGTGCAGCCCGCAGGCCCTGCCGTTTGCCGAGAACAGCCTCGACCTGGTGCTGCTGCCGCACAGCCTGGAATGCAGCGAAGACCCCCACGCCGTGCTGCGCGAGGTGGCGCGCGTGCTGGTGCCGCAGGGCCGGGTGCTGATCAGCGGCATCAATCCCGCGAGCCTGTGGGGGCTGCGCAGCTGGGCCGGCGCACGGCGCTGGGCCGCGCCGCTGCCGGGGCTGCCGCCGGACGGGCAGCTGATCGGCTACGGCCGCTTGCGCGACTGGCTCAAGCTGCTGGACCTGGAGCTGGAGGCCGCGAGCTTCGGCTGCTACCGCCCCGCGCTGCAGTCGCAGCGCTGGCTGCAGCGCTATGGCTGGCTCGACCGCATCGGCGCCGGCGGCTGGCCGGTGGCGGGCGGGGCCTATTTCGTCGAGGCAGTGAAGAAGGTGGCGGGCACGCACCGCATGGCGGTGCCGTGGCAGGAGCGCAAGGCCGCCGCGGTGGCCCGGCCGGCGGCAACCCGCGCGCCGACGCCGGGGCATATATAGTTACGCCCTCGTACCGAGGAGCTGATTTTTGAACCAAGTAGTGATCTACACCGATGGCGCCTGCAAGGGCAATCCGGGCCCGGGGGGCTGGGGCGCCCTGCTGGCGGCCGGCAATGTGGAGAAGGAGCTGTTCGGCGGCGAGCTGAACACCACCAACAACCGCATGGAGCTGATGGCCGTGATCGAGGCCCTGGCCGCCCTCAAGCGCCCCTGCGACGTGACGCTGTACCTCGACAGCCAGTACGTGCGCAAGGGCATCACCGAGTGGATCCACGGCTGGAAGGCCAAGGGCTGGAAGACCGCATCGAAGGAGCCGGTCAAGAATGTGGAGCTGTGGCAGCGCCTGGACGAACTGGTGCACCGCGGCGGCCACCGCATCGCCTGGCACTGGGTCAAGGGCCATGCCGGCAACGCCGGCAACGAGCGCGCCGATGCGCTGGCCAACCAGGGCGTGCGCCTGGCGCTGGAAAACCGGCTCTGAAAAAACGATAGCTGCTGCCGCTTGATGGATGGAAGATTAAGATATATTTTTATCTCAATCCATTGCCTACCAAGCGCCAGCAGCTATTTTTTTGATAGGGCGCCGCTCAGCACTCCGCCGTGGCAATGCGCTTGAGCGCGTCGTGGTTGCGCACCACCAGGCCGGCGGGCTCGATGCGGATCGAGGATTCGCGCTCCATCGACTTGAGTTCCTGGTTCACCCGCTGGCGCGAGGCGCCCAGCAGCTGCGCCAGCTCTTCCTGCGCCAGCTGCAGGCCGATGCGGGTTTCGCCGCCTTCGACGGCCGGCAGGCCGTAGCTGCGCGCCAGGTGCAGCAGCTGCTTGGCCAGGCGCGCGCGCAGCGGCAGCGTGTTCAGGTCTTCCACCATGCCGTAGAGGTTGCGGATGCGCCGCGCATGCAGGCGCGACATGGCTTGGTAGAACTCCACATGGGTGTGCAGGATGCGCTCGAAATCCGCCCGCGCCACGCAGACCAGGGTGGTGTCGCCATGGGCGTAGACGTCGTGGGTGCGCGCATCGCCGTCGAACAGGCCGACATCGCCGAACCACACGCCCGGCTCGACGTACGCGAAGGTGATCTGCTTGCCGGTCAGCGAGGCCGAGCTGACGCGGGCCGAGCCCTTGGCCACCGCCAGCCATTCCTCCGGGGCATCGCCGCGGGTGAACATCTGGGCGCCGTCGCGGTAGCGCTTGACGTAGGCGCAGCGCAGGATGTCGTGCCGCAGCGTCGGCGACAGTGTGCTGAACCAGAGGCCGGCATTGATGGCTTCGCGCTCTTCGGGGGTAAGAATGGGGTCGTCCATGGGTGTCGTCTCGGTGACTTTTTCGGGCTTGATTGTCGCTTTTGCGACGCGTCGGGCTCGAATTTAATGCATTTGCAAACAAAGTGCGAAGTTGCGTGAAGGCCGGGCCGGTGCCTGGCCCGGGCCGTTGCGGCAACAACAGTCATCGTGATTGGCGAGGGCGCCATTGGCAGCGATTGGACGGGCTGCTATGGTTTTTGAAAATCTCCCAGGCCAGGCTGCAGGTTTGGCGAAGGCCGGCTTCTGGAATTGCAAAGGCGGTGTTGGTGCGGCGCAGCACAAAAAAAGCCGACTCGGGAGAGTCGGCTCTGTGCGGGGGAGCGAGGCGGGATCAGGCGGTGGCCTTTTCGGGGGCAACCGCAGGTGCTGCCGCCACGATGTGGGCGATGTCCTGCTGTGCCTGGGCAATGGCGGCGGCGCGCGGCGCTTCGCCCATGGCCAGGCCTTCGGCCCGTGCGAACTGCACGTCGGTCACGCCGGCAAAACCGAAGATGGTCTTCAGGTAGCCTTCCTGGTGCTCATTGGCGCGGCCGGCTTCGGAGGTGGAGTACACGCCGCCGCGGGTGGCCACGACGATCACCTTCTTGCCGGCGGCCAGGCCTTCGGGGCCGGTGGCGGTGTAGCGGAAGGTGCGGCCCGGCTGCAGAATGCGGTCGATCCACGAGCGCAGCTGGGTGTTGATGCCGAAGTTGTAGAACGGCGAGCCGATGACAATCACGTCTGCTGCCAGGAACTGGCTCACCAGGCGCTCGGAGATGGCGTTCTGGTTGCGCTCTTCCTCGGTGGCGGCTTCCTGGCCGGTGCGAAAGCCCAGGGCCTGTGCCGACAGATGGGGAGGGGTGTCCACCGCCAGGTCCAGGTAGTCCACCTGGGTGTTGGGGTGTACTGCCGACCAAGCCTGCACGGCTTCGGCAGTGAGCTGGCGGGACACGGAGTTGCCGCCGAGAATGGAGGAGTCGATGTGCAGCAGTTTCATGGTTAAGCTTTCCTATCAGTGGAGACAAGACCATCGTCGATGGCATGGGTGTAATTGTGCAGTTGGAACGATGGGCTGAATAGCCGCCAATGTTGCAATACATTGTTCGATAAATAGAACGACAGAACAGCCGAAACGGAGCGGTATGTACACGCAGGATTTGAACGACATGGTGTTCTTCGCCGAGGTGGTGGAGCGCGGCGGCTTTGCGGCCGCGGGGCGGGCGCTGGGCATCCCGAAGTCGCGCCTGTCGCGGCGCATATCGGAGTTGGAGGCGCGGCTGGGCGTGCGCCTGCTGCAGCGCACCACGCGCCGGCTTTCGCTGACCGATGCCGGCGACACCTATCTGCGCTACTGCCAGTCGGTGCGCGAATCGGCGCAGTCGGCCCAGGCCGCGATCGAGCAGACGCAGAGCGAGCCGGCGGGCCTGCTGCGGGTGTCGTGCTCGGTGTCGGTGGCGCAGGGGCTGGTGGGCAAGCTCATGCCCGCGTTCCTCAACCGCCACCCCAAGGTGCGCATCGAGCTGGTCGTGAGCAACCGGCTGGTGAACCTGGTGGAGGAGGGCATCGACGTGGCCTTGCGCGCGCGCGTGGCCATGGACGACAGCGGCAGCCTGGTGATCAAGCGCTTCGGCGTGACGCGGCTGCTGCTCGTGGCCAGCCCCGAGCTGCTGATCGCGCATGGCACGCCCAGGGTGCCCAAGGACCTGGAGGCCATGCCATCGGCCTCGCTACTCAGCGCGGACGGGCGCAGCGTGCTGCACCTGTACGGCCCGGGCGGCGAGGACGAGTCGGTCTCGCTGCAGCCGCGCTACGTGGCGGACGACCTGACCGCGCTCAAGTACGCCGCGCTCGGCGGCATCGGCACCTGCTGGCTGCCCGACTACATGGTGCGCGAGGAACTGCAGGACGGCCGGCTCGTCCATATCCTGAAGGACTGGGGCCTGCCGCGGGCGATCTTCCATGCGGCGTTCGCGTCGCGCCGCAACATGTCGCCGGCGCTGCGGGCCTTCCTCGACTACCTGGGCGAGACCATCCCCGACCAGTGGCCGGTGCCCGGCGATGATTAGCGTGACCAGCGCCTCCTTCCTCGACACGGCGCGCCAGCTGCTGGAGGTGGCCGCCACGCTGGCGTTCGCGCTGTCGGGCGTCATCAAGGCGGCGCACAAGCGGCTGGACGCCGTGGGCGTGTGCGTGGTGGCCTTCCTGGCGGCCTTTGGCGGCGGCACGCTGCGCGACCTGCTGCTGGACCAGCGGCCCTTCTTCTGGGTGCGGCACGTGGAGTTCGTCTGGGGCACCATGGGCCTGTCCGTGCGGGCCATGCTGTTCCTGCGCCAGCGCCACTTCCGCATCACCGAGCGCGCCATGCTGTGGCCCGACATGCTGGGCCTGGGCCTGTTCGCCGCGGTGGGCGTGGACATCGCCGCCGAGGCGGGCATGCCGGCGCTGATCTGCGTGATGATGGGCGTGATCACCGGCGTCTTCGGCGGCGTGCTGCGCGACCTGATGTGCGGCGAGATCCCGCAGGCCTTCCGCGACCACCAGCCCTATGCCGTCTGCGCCTTTATCGGCGGCTGGATGGACGTGGGCCTGCGCGGCTGGGGGCTGCCCGAGGCGATGCCCATGCTGGCCTGCGTGCTGGTGACAGCCGGGCTGCGCTCGCTGGCGCTGTGGCGCGGCTGGCGGATTCCGCACTGGCGAGTGGATTGATGTAAAAATCATAGCTGGCAGCGCTTGTCCATCAAGCGCTGCCAGTGAATTTGATTCCAACGGAGGTCAGCAAGCATGAATACCCAGCTCTACCACGCGGCGCAGCAGCTGGCGGCGGGCGCAGACCCGGCGCAGCGCGCGCAGCTCTACGCCTGGGCCACCGAGCCGCCGCCAGGCGAGCGGCTGGCGCTGCTGCTGCGGCGCGGCCTGCTGGCGGTGGCGGCGCTGCTGCTGGGCGGGGGGCTGATCTTCTGGATCGCGGCCAACTGGCAGGAGCAGTCGCGCGGCTTCAAGCTCGGGCTGATCGAGGCCGCGCTGGTGGCTGCGCTGGCCGCGGCCTGCCTGCTGCCGCGCGCCCGCACCGCGGCGCTGCTGTGCGCCACGCTGGTGCTGGGCGGGCTGCTGGCCTTCATCGGCCAGACCTACCAGACCGGTGCCGACGCCTGGCAGCTCTTTGCCGCCTGGGCCGCGCTGGCGCTGCTGTGGGTGCTGGTGCAGCGCAGCGACCTGCTGTGGACGCTGTGGATCGCCATTGCCGCGCTGTCGCTGTCGCTGTGGACCGGGCCGATCGGCCTGCTGCACTGGTTCCTGCGTGACCAGCGCCAGCCGGGCGTCGAGGCCCTGACCATGCTGGCCTGGCTGGTGCTGGCGCTGCTGCCCATCGCCGTGGCCAGCCTGCCGTGGCTGTGCCTGCACACGCGGGATGGCACCGGCCTGGGGCGCTGGTCGCACCGGCTGGCCCAGGGCCTGGCGCTGGCCACCTGGTCGGGGCTGGCCATCGTGGGCATGTTCGACAGCGATGGTTTCGCCATCAGCTGGCCCATGGCGGCCGTGCTGGTGGCCGGCATGGGCTGGCTGAGCCTGCGCGGCCGCTGGCGCGATCTGCCCAGCCTGGGGCTGGCGGTGCTGGCGGCGAATGTGCTGGTGCTCAGCCTGGCGACGCGGTTGCTGTTCGATGCACATTCCGACGTCGGCGCGCTGCTTTTGCTGGGCCTGCTGGGCATGGGCTGCCTGGGCGCCAGCGCGAGCTGGCTGCTGCAGCAGCAGCGCACCTGGAACCAAGGAGCACGGGCATGACGGAAGCCACGACCAACCATGGCGCCGCGCCGGCCTGGCTGGCGCGCGCGCAGGCACAGGGCTGGCTGCCTGCCGGCGCGGCGCAGGGCGGCGATGTCGAGCCGTCGCCGCTGCTGACCGCGCTGGTGCTGGTGGGCGCGGTGTTCTGCAGCGCGCCGCTGCTGGCCTTCCTGGGCCTGGGGCTGAGCGAGGCGCTGCTGGAGACGGCGGCAGGCTATGTCGCCGGCGCGCTGGCCATGGCGGGTGCGCTGTGGTGGCTGCGCAGTTCGCGCCATATCTTTGCCACCTGCATGGGACTGGAACTATGGGTGCTGGGCCTGGCGCTGGTGCTGGTGCGCTGGCTGGACGACTGGCATGGCGCCGATGCCGCATCGTTCGCCGCCTGCGCCATCGTCAGCGCCGCGCTGCTGGGCAGCGCGCTGCTGATCCCGGCGCTGTGGGTAGGGCGGCTCATGGGGCTGGCGCTGGCGCCGGCGATCGTGGCCACGCTGCTGACAGGGCTGATGGCGGCGGGGCTGTCCGAGCGCGTGCTGCTGGCGCTGTCGCCGTTGATGCTGCCGCTGGTGGCGCTGGCCTGGGCCTGGTGGTGCTGGCGCGAGGCGCGCTGGCTGGGGCAGCCGCAGGCAGCGCGCCGCGCGGCGCTGGCCGATGGCTTTGCCATCGGCATGCTGGTGTGCGCGGTGTGGTCGGGCGCGTTCGTGGAGCTGTCGATGCGCGAGGGCTGGCTGGGCCGCGGCCTGGGCGAAGCCGTCGCCTGGCGCTGGGTGTACCTGCTGCCGCATGGGCTCGCCGTGCCGCTGGTGCTGGCCAGCGGCTGGGCGCTGGCGCGGCGCTGGTCCGCGCAACAGGGTACTGCTGCCGGGCGCTGGAAACCTTTGCTCGCGCTGGCCTGCGCGGCGCTGGCGCTGGCTGCCTGGTTCAGCCCGGCCGTGGCCACGGTGGCGCTGGTGGCCGCCACGGCCGCGGCCACCGCGCGCTGGCGCCTGCTGGTGACCTGCGGGCTGGCGGCGCTGTGGCTGCTGGGCAGTTTCTACTACAGCCTGGCCTGGACGCTGGCCGCCAAGGGCCTGGGGCTGGCGCTGCTGGGCGCGGCCCTGGTGCTGGGCCTGCTGGCGCTGCGCGCGCGGGGCGGGCCGGCCTCGGCAGCCCATCCCGCAGCGGCCGGCAGCCGCCGCGGCGCGCTGTGGGTGCTGCTGGGCGGCGTGCTGGCGCTGGGGCTGGCGAATGTGGACGTGTGGCGCAAGGAGACGGTCATCGCCCAGGGCCAGCGCATCCTGGTGCCGCTGGCGCCGGTCGATCCGCGCTCGCTGATGCAGGGCGACTACATGCAACTGCGCTTCACGCTGCCGCACGAGGTGCGCGAGGCGCTGCGCGACTCTGCTGCCTACGCGCTGGCCAAGCATGCCACCCTGGTGGCTGCGCTCAACGAGCGTGGCGTGGCCGAGCCGCTGCGCCTGGCACGCGCCGGCGAGGCGCCGGGCCAGGGCGAGATCCTGCTGCCGCTCAAGCAGCTCAAGGGCGACTGGGTGCTGGTGACCGATGCCTATTTCTTTGCCGAGGGCCAGGGCCGGCGCTTCGAGCGCGCCCGCTTCGGCGACTTCCGCGTGCTGCCGGACGGGCGGGCCCTGCTGGTCGGCCTGGCCGATGCCGAGGGCGAGCCCATCGCGGCCTATGAGCGGCTGCCGCTGGACGCGGACGGCGCGGCGGCTTCGCCGGAGCCGGAACCCGAGCTGCCGGCCCCGGTCGCGCCCACGGAATGACCGGACGGGCAGGGTTTCATATAGGAATATCGAATTAACAAAAAAGAAATCAGTCTTATGAGTTTTATAGCCTGAGCGACACAATGGGCGGCATTGATCTTTGAAGAGGTAACAAAACAATGAAGGCTTGGACTCTCCGTTCGTTGGTGGTGGCGACAGCCATGGTGGCAGGCGGTTCGGCCTGGGCGCAGAACCAACTGCTCAACGTGTCGTACGACGTGGCGCGCGAGTTCTACAAGGACTACAACACCGCCTTCGCCGAGCACTACAAGAAGTCCACCGGCAAAGAGGTCAAGATCGACCAGTCGCACGGCGGCTCCAGCGCCCAGGCGCGCGCCGTGGCCGAAGGCCTGGCCGCCGACGTGGTGACCTTCAACACCACGACCGACGTGGAGTTCCTGGCGAACCAGGGCGTGGTGGCCAAGGACTGGGCCAAGAAATTCCCCAACGACGCATCGCCCACCACTTCGACCATGCTGTTCCTGGTGCGCAACGGCAACCCCAAGGGCATCAAGGACTGGGACGACCTGATCAAGCCCGGCGTGCAGGTGGTCGTGGTCAACCCCAAGCTCGGCGGCAACGGCCGCTACGCCTACCTGGCGGCGTGGGGCGCGGTGCGCGAGAAGGGCGGCTCCGAGGCCGACGCTCAGGCCTACGTCAGCAAGTTCTACAAGAACGTGCCGGTGCTGGCCAAGGGCGGCCGCGATGCGACGGCCACCTTCCTGCAGCGCAACATCGGCGATGTGCTGATCACCTTTGAATCCGAGGTGGTCTCCATCGACCGCGAATTCGGCAAGGGCAAGGTCGATGCGGTGTACCCGTCGTCCAGCATCACCGCCGAGAACCCGGTGGCCGTGGTGGAGCGCACCGTGGGCAAGAAGGGCACGGCCGAACTGGCCAAGGCCTACCTCGACTACCTCTACTCCGACGAGGGCCAGGAGATCGCCGCCAAGCACGCCATCCGCCCGCGCTCCGAGGCCGTGCTGAAGAAGCATGCCGACGTGTTCAAGCCCATCAAGCAGTTCACCGTGGCCAAGTACTTCGGCTCGCTGGGCGAGGCGCAGAAGGTCCACTTCAGCGACGGCGGCCAGTTCGACAAGCTGTACACCGAAGCCAAGAAGTAAGCCTTCGATATTTGGTATGAAAAAGGACTCTGGCGCTTGATTGACAAGCGCTGGGTGCTCCTGGTTTTGAAGCAACCCTTTTCCTGGGCTTTTCCATGTCTGCTGCATCCATGGCCCCGGCGCCAGTGGCCGCCGCGCCCACGCGCCGCGGGGCTGCCCGGCGCGTGCTGCCGGGCTTCGGCCTGACGCTGGGCTACACCGTCTTCTACCTCAGCATCATCGTGCTGCTGCCGCTGGCCACGCTCATCTTCAAGTCGGCCACGCTGACCTGGCCGCAGTTCTGGGAGGCGATCTCGGCGCCGCGCGCCGTGGCCTCGTACCAGCTCACCTTCGGCGCCTCGTTCATCGCGGCGCTGGTCAACCTGGTGTTCGGCCTGCTGATCGCCTGGGTGCTGGTGCGCTACGACTTTGCCGGCAAGAAGATCGTCGACGCGCTGGTCGACCTGCCTTTCGCGCTGCCCACGGCCGTGGCCGGCATCTCGCTGACCGCGCTGCTGGCCGACAACGGCTGGGTGGGGCAGCTGTTCGCGCCGTTTGGCATCACGCTGGCCTTCAACCGCATCGGCATCGTGATCGCGCTGATCTTCATCGGCCTGCCTTTCGTGGTGCGCACGGTGCAGCCGGTGCTCGAAGACTTCGAGAAGGAGCTGGAGGAGGCCGCGGGCAGCCTGGGCGCCACGCGCTGGCAGACCTTCAGCCGGGTGATCCTGCCGGCCATCACGCCGGCGCTGATGACGGGCTTTGCCATGGCCTTCGCACGCGCCATCGGTGAATACGGCTCGGTGATCTTCATCGCCGGCAACATCCCGATGGTGTCCGAGATCACGCCCTTCATCATCATGGGCAAGCTGGAGCTGCACGACTACGCGGGCGCCACCGCCGTGGCGCTGGTGATGCTGCTGATCTCGTTCGTGCTGCTGCTGGTCATCAACGGCCTGCAGAGCTGGCAGCGCAAGCGCGCGGGGGTTTGAAGATGGCGATTTCTGCAAAACATCCCACCACCACCGAGCCGCGCTGGGTGCGCTGGCTGCTGATCGCCGTGGCGCTGGCCTTCATGGGCCTGTTCCTGGTGCTGCCGCTGCTGGCGGTCTTCGTCGAGGCGCTGCGCAAGGGCTGGGGCGTGTTCGCCGCCGCGCTGGCCGAGCCCGATGCCTGGTCGGCCATCAAGCTGACGCTGATCACTGCCGCGATCGCCGTGCCGCTGAACCTGGTGTTCGGCGTAGCGGCGGCCTGGGCCATCGCCAAGTTCGAGTTCAAGGGCAAGGCCTTCCTGACCACGCTGGTGGACCTGCCGTTCTCGGTGTCGCCGGTGGTCGCGGGCATGACCTATGTGCTGCTGTTCGGCGCCAACGGCTGGCTGGGCCCCTGGCTGGCCGAGCACAACCTGAAGATCGTCTTCGCCGTGCCCGGCATCGTGCTGGCCACCGTGTTCGTGACCTTCCCCTTCATCGCCCGCGAGCTGATCCCGCTGATGCAGGCGCAAGGCAGCGACGAGGAGCAGGCCGCCATCGTGCTCGGCGCCAGCGGCTGGCAGACCTTCTGGAAGGTGACCCTGCCCAACATCAAATGGGGCCTGCTGTACGGCGTGATCCTGTGCAACGCGCGGGCCATGGGCGAGTTCGGCGCGGTGTCGGTGGTCTCGGGCCACATCCGCGGCCAGACCAACACCATCCCGCTGCACGTCGAGATCCTCTACAACGACTACCAGTCGTCCGCCGCCTTTGCCGTGGCCTCGCTGCTGGCGTTGCTGGCGCTGGTGACCCTGGTGCTGAAGTCGGTGGCCGAATGGCGCGTGGAACGCGAACGCCAGGAAGCCGCCAGCCTGCCGCCCGAACGCCCGCGCGACGATGCGGCGCCGCAGGCAGTTTAAAAATAGGAGCGGCTGGCGCTTAATAACAAAGGATTTCCAATGGTTTTTATATGGAAACCATGGTCCATCAAGCGCCAGCAGCTATGGTTTTATTGAAAGTCCCGTTCCCACGAAAGCGAGCTCCATGAGCATTGCCATCCAGAACATCTCCAAGTCGTTCGGCAGCTTCCAGGCCCTGAACGACGTCAACCTGAACATCGAATCCGGCGAGCTGATCGCGCTGCTCGGCCCTTCGGGCTGCGGCAAGACCACGCTGCTGCGCATCATCGCCGGGCTGGAGACGCCGGACAGCGGCTCCATCCACTTCTCGGGCGAGGACACCACCGACGTGCACGTGCGCGAGCGCAACGTGGGCTTCGTGTTCCAGCACTACGCGCTGTTCCGCCACATGACGGTGTTCGAGAACGTCGCCTTCGGCCTGCGCGTCAAGCCGCGCAAGGAGCGGCCCAGCGAGGCGCAGATCAAGGAGAAGGTCATGAGCCTGCTCAAGCTCGTGCAGCTCGACTGGATCGCCGACCGCTACCCCTCGCAGCTCTCGGGCGGCCAGCGCCAGCGCATCGCGCTGGCCCGCGCGCTCGCCGTCGAGCCCAAGGTGCTGCTGCTCGACGAGCCCTTCGGCGCGCTCGACGCCAAAGTGCGCAAGGAATTGCGCCGCTGGCTGCGCCGCCTGCACGACGAGCTGCACGTCACCAGCATCTTCGTCACCCACGACCAGGAAGAGGCGCTCGAGGTGGCCGACCGCGTGGTCGTCATCAACAAGGGCCAGATCGAGCAGAGCGGCACGCCGCAGGAAGTCTGGGACAACCCGGCCAGCCCCTTCGTCTACGGCTTTCTGGGCGACGTCAACCTGTTCCACGGCCGCGCCAGCGACGGCCAGACCACGCTGGCGGGCGGAGCGCAGATCGACTCGCCCGAGCTGGCCCACGCCGGCGAAGCCAATGCGCTGGCCTACGTGCGCCCGCACGAGCTGGACGTGGAGCGCTACGTGCCCGGCCAGGAAAAGGGCGCCGACGGCCGCCAGCGCGGCATCATCGCGCGGCTCGACCGGGCCATCGTCGTCGGCCCGATCGCGCGGCTGGAACTTATTGCCGAAGGCGGCCACCAAGAGAGCGGCACCGGCCATGAGAAGCTGATCGAGGCGCAGATCCCCGCCCAGCAATTCAGGAGCATGGGGCTTGCCGAGGGCGAAACGCTGGTGGTCACGCCGCGCCAGGCCCGCGTGTTTCTGGACTACGCCGCCAACATTTAAGATGCGCCCCGGGCCGCTGATGTTGCTGCGGCAGGGGATGACGATTTGAACTGGATGACGAACTTTCTGACCGAGGCGCCGCGCCGCACGCTGCTGCTGGTTTTCGTGGCCTGCGCGGCCATGCTGGGCTTCGGCCTGTACCTGCAGTACAGCCTGGAGCTGGAGCCGTGCCCCATGTGCATCGTGCAGCGCTACGCGCTGATCGGCGTCGGCGTGCTGGCCCTCCTGGGCAGTCTGCGCGGCTCGGCCGGCTGGTGGAAGAGCTTCGGCTTCCTGGCGCTCCTGATGGCCGGCTTTGGTGCCTTCGTGGCCGCTCGCCAGAGCTGGCTGCAGTGGTACCCGCCCGAGTTCGCCACCTGCGGCCGCGACTTCTACGGCATGATCGAGTCCTACCCCATCAGCCGCGCCGTGCCGATGATCTTCAAGGGCTCGGGCGACTGCGCCGCGGTGGACTGGACCTTCCTGGGCGGCTCCATCGCCAACTGGTCGTTCATCTGCTTCGCCGGCTTCACGCTGGCCCTGTTGCTGCTGCTCATCAAAGGCCGCCGCGCATAAAGAAGTGCGATCCGGGCCAAACAGCCCAAAAATTCAGGCTATAATTCTTAGCTTGTCGGAGCGTAGCGCAGCCTGGTAGCGCATCTGCTTTGGGAGCAGAGGGTCGCGAGTTCGAATCCCGCCGCTCCGACCATTAAAATCAAGGCCCTAGCCGGTTTCCGGCTAGGGCCTTTTGTTTAGCGAATTCGCGTTTTCTAACGGACTCATCGCGCGGTCCGCGGCATGCTGGCGATGCTGCGCCTTTTAAACTGTGTGCCCCTGTCCGGTATTTGAGTCGGCTTCTTCATTAAGTAATTTATTGATTATTCAATATCGATTGCTTCAATTGATTTGATCCGAATCGAAAATGGCTCACTCAGGGAAACTCTGGGTCTTTTTCACATTACTGACCGAATTTCCGCAGCCTCTATGCTGGAAAATCGAATCCTACGCTTGCAGGAATGCATGCCCGGCAAGCGACGAGCGACAGGGCCGGAGCCGGTCCTGTCTGAACTCGTTTCCACCATGCATTGCCGGGCGTAAAAATGCTGAGTTGGGCCGAGAACGTATTGAATGCATCTGCGAATGCCGAGACGGAGCAGGAGCTGTTCGATGAAGTTCTTCGCACGGCCAGGGCCATTGGCTTTGACTATTGCGCCTACGGAATGCGTTTGGCGTTCCCGGTTTCCCGGGCCAAGTTTTTCCTCATCAACAACTATTCGCCGCAATGGTGCGATCGCTATGCGGAGATGCAGTATGTGGAGCAGGATCCCACGGTAATCCACGGCGCGCGCTCCAGCGTGCCGCTGGTCTGGAGCGACGAGGTCTTTGCCGCCACGCCCCAGCTTTGGGATGAGGCGCAGATGTCCGGGCTGCGTGTGGGCTGGGCGCAGGCCAGCCCCATGCGTAACGGCGTGGCGGGCATGCTCTCGGTGGCGCGCTCCGCCGAGCCCCTCACGGTTTCGGAACTGGCGGAGAACGATCTGCGCCTGCGCTGGCTCTCAAGCGTGGCCCACATGGGTTTTACGCGCCTGGTGGATGCCAGAAGCATCGTCTGCCCCGAGGTGGAGCTGACCGATAGGGAAAAGGAAGTCCTCAAGTGGTCCGCCGGGGGCAAGACCATCACCGATATCTCCGAAATATTGCTCATCTCGGTGGATACGGTTAAATTTCACACGCGCAACGTGCTGGAAAAGCTGAACGTTGCGAACCGGACCGCGGCGGTTGCCCGTGCCGCCTACCTGGGTTTGCTGGATTGACATCTGGCAATGGGCAGGGGTTCTTCCATGAATCTGGCGCACTTCTGCGGAGCCAGGTACCTGGGAAAAAATGGCGAGGGCCCCCGGTTGCAGTCAGCGAATTCGCGCCGGTCAATCCGCATTGATCCCAGGTCACAACGGCACTTCTGCGCGGCGATTGACGCAAGAATCCTGGCATTGCAGGCTTGCCAGAGGCGCGAAGCGCAGTGTTGAACTCCATCTTTGAGAACGCGGTGAATGTGTTGAACGATCAGCTCGGATATGACGGCTTTCTGCGCATCCAACTGGGATCGGTGCTGACCTCCCGGTTTGCGCACTTGTTTTCCGATGTGGCTCCGTCAGACGTGAAGAGCCTTGCCGGAGACGAGGGAATGGTCGTGGCATCTGGTTTTTCGGAATGGCATAGCCTGGATCCAAGAGCCATTTCGTTGGGCTGGGACTGGGAAATCAAGGCCAGCCGAACGGAAATGGCCCTGGTCCGGGTGGGCTTGCCGCGCAGCAATGTGATGCTGGTCGATCGCAAGGGCCGTGACTTCGGATGGCTGGAAAGCCTGGAGGCGCTGGCGACCGTGGTGGATGCGCTGCCTTGGCGGGAGGAGGTTTGGCACGGCATGCCGAGCTTGTCACCTGCCTAGGCGGGTAGTTATGCAAATGTGCCCGATTCGGTGGAATGTAGGTAACAGACCACCACAAGAGAATCGGAATGCATTTCACATCAGGCACCCCCGAAGTCCTGAAACGGGGCGTAGTGTCGAAGATGGCGGCTTACCGGCATCGGGTTTTCATCGAAAAGCTGGGCTGGCAGCTCGACTGTGAATCCGGGCAGGAGCTTGACCAGTTCGACCGCGAGGACACGGTCTATGTGGTTGCCGAGGATGACTACGGCGATGTGGTCGGAACCGCGCGATTGCTGCCCACCCACCGTCCCTATCTGCTGGGTGAGGTCTTTCCCCAGCTTATGGGCGGTGCTCCGATTCCCCACAGTCCGGCGATCTGGGAACTGTCGCGGTTTGCCGCTGTGGATTTCAGCGGCCATTCGCCGGGGCCGCTCGGCCAGTTCTCTTCAGACCTGACGCTGGATCTGTTGCGTGCCGCGGCCTCGGTGGCCTCTTCCCGCGGAGCCGAGCGTCTTATCACCGTATCGCCGATTGGCATCGAGCGTCTGCTGCGCCACACCGGCTTCATGGCCCACCGGGCAGGACCGCCCGTTGCGGTTGACGGCCATCCCATCCTCGCGTGCTGGATCGAACTCCCTGGCGTGTTGAATGCATGAGCAGGCTACGGCAGGCGTCTGTTACAAAATTCATGGTCTCGCACCAAAGAACTACCAATTTTGGTAGGTTACTGGGGAGCCGGGTTTATTTAGACTGAAAGCCAGTGGTTTTCGTCAATGGTGAGCGAGTTGCTCCCGAGTGCATTGGATCATGAGCACAAACGCCAGCAGCTATCTGAGTTCCCCGCCGCTTATCGTCTCTGTGTTCTCCATGATGACTCCAGTCCATGAGGAGCCGGCAGCGGGGTACGAGATTCTACGGATTGATGAGGGGGGTGAGGGGAATGTCACAGGTCAATACTGGACCGCAAAAATAAAGGGGAGGGGACGGGAGTTTGCACGCCATTTCCATGACAAGGACTATGGTGACAAGCAGGCTTCATGGTTGATGGCGAAGGCATACGGTGATGCAGTCCTGCGATTGCTGCCGATAGGAATGCTGCGCGAAGGACAGATCAAATTGCGCGCATCCGATGCCTCTTTTTTTCATGGCCAGAGTGCGAGCTTGCAGCTGCAGATCGTTAACCACACGGTAGGGCGGGAATGTGGTTTTTCGGATGATTTTTCAGAGGCCGCAGCGGTAGTCTCGCGGGATGAAATGGTGGCGAATAGGCGCCTGGAGTTTCTTGATACTTGGTTTGATGAACTGATGCCACTCCATTCTTTCATTCGCATCCATGCGTATGTATGCACGCAACAAGGCAGTCCATGCATCACGGTCGCTATCGGAAAGGAAGGGGAGTCATGCGAGATCAAGCATAGAAATTGGTCACTGCTGCGCCAGACGTACGAAGAGTGTCTGGCTGGGGTTTGGGACCACATCCAAAACTGCTTGATCGAATTGCATGGAATGGAGTGTTGGAAGCAGTTCCGCCGGCGCTATCGGAGGACTTTTTTCTCTAGCAGTGCGAAAACCGGTTTTAAGGTAGGTTACCGGTATTTTCCTGCTGAAATTTATAAGCAATATCCCCCATCGCCTGAAATTGCACATTTGCTGGAGGGGATAAATATGCCTGCTTCAAATTCATCAGCGGCTACTACATAGCAGAATTGTGGATGTGAATTCCCGTTCCTGAAGATTCTTTTCTTGTTTCAGTCTAATAGGCCATGCAACGCTGCACGCAATATGGCCTGCGCCTTGTTCGTGGCAGAAAGTTTCTGCATGGCATTTTTCAGGTGGAAATTCACGGTATTGAATGAGATTGGGAGAATCTCCGCGATCTCTGCTGCTGTCTTGCCCTCTGCCGACCAGCGCAGGATCTCGATTTCGCGCTCTGTCAGTGACGGAGCCGCGGGGAGCACGTCCGTGTCTCCGAAAATGCGAGGGTAGTGCTCATGGATGAGCACTGTCAACCAGTGGATCTCGGCAGCCCTCGCCTGCAGTTCCCTCGCAGACAGCACTTCATGGCTTCGTGCCAGGGTCAGCATTCCATGGCTGCCACGACCATCGCTGACAAATTGTGCGCAACCCATTTTCAGACCGAAATCGCGAGCCTCGCTCCACAAGGCAGGAGCGCTGGCGAAAAGATCGTCACTCCATGCGAGGGGCTGCATCGATTTCCTGCTCGCTGATATGGACGGATCAATCCTGGCGTACTGTGCTTGCACATAACGCTCCTGCCAGGCCAGTGGGTAATTGGAGATGATGGCAGGCTTGGTGTTGCCAAAGGGTAGGGCCGAGCGGCGGCCGTAGGCGAAGTAGTCAAAGCCGAGTTTTCGGGCCGCTTCGGCGAGAAAAATCACGGCATCGTCGCCTTTTTCCACCGCGGCAATGGAATTTTGCAAAGTGGAACTTCTGTCGGACATGGAGCCACCTCTTGCGGCATGGGTGGAACTTTTGTACTTCTCCATTATGACGGATGCGACGCGAGGCTTCGGGCGTGCCGACACTTCTTTACGATCGGATGCCTTGGGGTATTCGTTAGGTAAAAGCCTCCTGTGTCAGCCACTGCTTTGTTGCACAAGGCAATGCATCTGTATTTTCAATAGCCTAAAACTATTGACTTGCTTGACCTTTTCATTTTCGGCTGGTCGAAGTGGGTTGGAGTTAGTTTGATATTTTTCATTAGGGTATTTATCTAGCTGCCAGCAGTGGATGAGAAACAAATAGAAACTTATATCGTTGAATATTACATTTTGAAATAATCTTGTCAGGTTATCCATGCTCTGCGCGACCTAGGAGATTATTTCAAGATGCTGAGGTGATTTTTGAAAAAGATACGGAAACAAGCTCATCGCGTTACGTTACGTTGGCCGTAACAAGATCGAAAAATCGGATTATTGACGTTAATTTATTTAATTTATCATCGACGAAAAACAAGAGATTGCCTTAGGGGAATAAATCCTCTTTCCTGAGAAAAACGTGTGGCACATAAGTTGCTACGAGTTCATTCGCGAAAGTGTTTTTGGCGTAAGCCAGGGCCTTCTGATTGAACTGTTAATTCTCCAGGGAAGAGCTAATGACAATCTCTACAACACACTCCTCCAGCGTCGTCGTTGCGCAATCGAATGTCGCCAATGTGGAGGTCAAAACAGCTGCCGGCGGGGTTGCAGTGGCCACGTCAGCCAAAGCCCCGGCCGCCATGCTTTCCAAGGTATCTCCTGGTGTGCAGATCGTGCGGGATGGGCAGGCCATTGCGGCTGAAGCGGGCACCAAGCTGCAGATTGGCGACAAGGTCATCGTCCCGGCAGACGGGAGCGCACAGGCATTGTTCACCAGCACTGGTGGCCAAAAACTGGTGGGTACTTTTGCCGGAGGCACTGAAGCTACGCTGAGCGCGCAGGGCCAGGACGGCGGCGGAGCCCTGGCATTGAACCTGGCGGCCGGCGATGTGAATGTGGTGCCGGCCAACGATGACGATGCTGCGGGCTTGGTTGTTACCAAGGAAGGGGCAGATGCCGGTGGCTCGGTGCTGGGCGACTTCCTGCTCGGAGCGCTGGCAGGCCTGGGCGCGGGCGCATTGCTCGCAAAGTCTGGCTCCGATTGCGACGACGACAGCAACGCTCATACCCCTCATCCCACCGGCCCGACAGACTGCACTTGCCCGACGGATCCTACGAACCCGACGGATCACACCAATCCCACGAACCCGACGAATCCCACGGATCCGACGAGCCCGACCAATCCCACGAACCCGACGAATCCTACGGATCCGACGAGCCCTACTAATCCCACGAACCCGACGAACCCGACCAACCCCACGGATCCGACGAACCCGACCAATCCCACGAACCCGACGAACCCGACCAATCCCACGAACCCGACGAACCCGACCAATCCCACGAACCCGACCAATCCCACGAACCCGACGAATCCTACGGATCCGACGAGCCCTACCAATCCCACGAACCCGACGAATCCTACGGATCCGACGAGTCCGACCAATCCCACGAACCCGACCAATCCCACGGATCCGACAAACCCGACCAACCCCACGAACCCGACCAACCCCACGAACCCGACCAACCCCACGAATCCGACCAATCCCACGGATCCGACGAGCCCGACCAACCCTACGAATCCGACCAATCCCAC
>NZ_BAAGSH010000013.1:0-175666 GCF_054782535.1 Comamonas humi
ACCAGAGAGGTTCTGTGCTGCGAAGACCGCTATTCTACACACAATTTTGAGCACCACGCAAGTTCCGCGAAAAAACTTGCAGAAAGACTGCCAAGCCCTCTTCCAAGATCGCATAACAACAAAAAAGCGCCTGGACCGCAGTCCAGGCGCTTTTTTGTCACAACCAACCGCAGGGGCCGATCAAATCTTCCACTTCTCCATCAGACTGGCAGGGCGCAGAGTGTCGTAGCCTTCGAACGGCTGGTGGATCCAGGGGTTGGTGGCCAGGAACTCCACCGAATAGTCGGGGGTGAACTTGGAGATGCCCTTGGTCCACAGCACAGCACTGCGCAACTCGGTGATAGGTGCGTAGTTGGACTTGAGCATCTGGATGACGGCGTTCAAGGTATGACCGGAGTCAGCCAGGTCGTCCACCAGCAGCACGCGGCCTGCGATTTCGCCCTTTGGGGTGGTGATGAAACGAGCGATATCGAGATGCCCCTGCTGGGTACCAGCTTCCGCGCGGTAGGAGCTGGTGGACATGATGGCAAGCGGCTTGTCGAAGATGCGGCTCAGGATATCGCCGGGACGCATCCCTCCACGAGCCAGGCATAGGATGGTGTCGAACTCCCAGCCGGACTGGTGGATCTTGATCGCCAGTTTTTCGATCAGGCCATGGTATTCGTCGTAGCTTACGTACAGGTGCTTGCCGTCTTCAGTCAGCATAAAAAGGTCCTTCTTTCAGCAGAAAGGGTTCAAGGTGTCTATCGATCAAGCCTGGTAGGGATCCTGCATCAGGATCGTGTGATCCCGATCCGGGCTGGTCGAGATGATCGCCACCGGAACACCAGTGACTTCTGCGATACGCTCCAGATAGTTGCGTGCAGCCTGCGGCAGCTTGGCGTAGTCCACCACACCCACCGTGGAGTCGGTCCAGCCGGGCATGCTTTCATAGATGGGCGTGCAGCGGGCGATCTCGTCGGCCCCCATGGGCAACAAATCGATCGTCTCGCCATCAAGCTCATAACCGATGCACAGCTTGAGTTCCTGCAAGCCGTCCAGCACATCCAGCTTGGTGATGCACAGGCCGGATAGGCCATTGACCTGCGCAGAACGCTTGAGCAAGGCGGCATCGAACCAGCCACAACGGCGGCTGCGACCGGTGGTCACGCCCTTCTCGGCTCCCACGGTACTCATGTGGTAGCCAGGCGTACCCTCCTTCTCCCAATCCAGTTCGGTGGGGAACGGACCGCCACCCACACGGGTGCAATACGCCTTGGTGATGCCCAGGACGTAGTGCAGCATGCCGGGGCCCACGCCAGAGCCGGCAGCCGCATTGCCTGCGACACAGTTACTGGAGGTCACATAGGGATAGGTGCCATGGTCCACGTCCAGCAAAGTGCCTTGCGCGCCTTCGAACAGAAGATTGTCGCCAGCGGCATGCAGCTCATTCAGCTCCTTGGAGACATCGGCCATCATGGGCTTCAGCAGCTCCGCGTGGCGCATGGCCTCTTCATAGACCGGATCGAACTGCACTTCACCGTTCTTGATATAGGGATCGAGTGCCGCACCGAAAGCCAGCTTGTCCGATCCCAGGAAGGTCTTGAGCACATGATTGTGCAGGGCCAGCAGCTCGCGCAGCTTGGTGGCAAAGCGCTGGGGATCCTTCAGATCCTGCACGCGCAGGGCGCGACGGGCGATCTTGTCCTCGTAGGCGGGGCCGATGCCACGGCCCGTGGTGCCGATCTTCTCGACACCGCTGTTCTCGCGCGCGGCTTCGCGTGCCAGATCCAGCGCCGCATGGAAAGGCAGGATCAGCGGGCAGGCTTCGCTCACGCGCAGGCGCGAACGGACTTCGACGCCGGCCTTTTCCAGCCCCTGGATCTCCTCGAACAGCTTGGCCGCCGACAGCACCACGCCGTTGCCGATGAAGCACTTGACGCCAGCACGCATGATGCCGCTGGGAATCAGGTGCAGCGCGGTCTTGACGCCATTGATCACCAAGGTATGGCCGGCATTGTGGCCGCCCTGGAAGCGCACCACGCCTTGGGCGCGCTCGGTCAGCCAGTCCACCAGCTTGCCCTTGCCTTCGTCACCCCACTGGGTACCCACGACGACAACATTGCGACCTTTGGTAGCTTTCATCTCAATCCCAATCCAAGTACTAATTACCGTTAAATGGCTTGCACGACCCACTGGCCCGCCACTTCGGCAAGCTCACGATCACAGCTGAATTCATCGACTTCATCATCATGGCCCGGCAGTGCGCAGACCACGGTTTCGCCCGACTGGCGCAGGCCTGCGATGGCCAGGCGCAGATCGTCACGATCGAGCCAGGGCGCTCGTATGGCAGCCTTGAGCGGGCGCGGCTGTACCACCGGGACCAGTTGCTTCAGGTCCAGGCTGAAGCCCACCGCCGGACGACTGCGCCCGAACGAGGCTCCGACTTCGTCGTAGCGCCCGCCGCGCACCAGGGCGTCGGTCACGCCTTCGGCATAGACGGCAAAGCGCATGCCGCTGTAGTACGAATAGCCCCGCAAATCAGCCAGATCGAAAGTAATGGCCGAGGCATCGATGGATTGCGCCAGACGGCGCAAATCCGCGATCACCGGCGCCATGCCGGCAATGCCGGAGAAGCGCTTCTCGGCCTCGTCCAGCACGGCGATGTCGCCGTACAGATCCAGCAAGGCCAGCAAGCCATCGCGAGCAGCCGCCGGGAATCCCTGGGTCACGGCATTCAGCTCTGCCGAGTCCTTGACGGCCAGCGCCGCATGGACGCGCCGCAGCACGGGCAGATCCACCGGCACGCCGGCCAGCAGATGGCGCACGATGCGCACATCAGCAAGATCCACGCTGAAGTCTCCCAAACGCGCCACACGCAGGCATTCGGTGGCCAGCATGATGGACTCGATCTCTGCGTCGATGCCGCTATGGCCGTAGATTTCGGCGCCGAATTGCAGCTGCTCGCGCGTCGCATGCGGCCTGTCAGGGCGGGCATGCAGCACCGGGCCGCAGTAGCACAGGCGGGTGACTCCACGGCGATTGAGCAGGTGGGCGTCTATGCGCGCGACCTGCTGCGTGGTGTCGGGACGGATACCCAGGGTACGGCCGGAGAGCTGGTCCACCAGCTTGAAGGTGAGCAGGTCCAGCGCCTCACCAGAGCCGGAAAGCAGGGAGTCGAGATGCTCCACCAGGGGTGGCATGACGAGCTCGTAGCCGTAACTACATGCTGCATCCAGCAATCCTCGCCGCAATTCTTCGATGTGGCGCGCTTCGGACGGCAGCACATCGGCAATGTGATCCGGAAGGATCCAGGCAGACATGTGAAGGAATGTGAGGCTGTTAAAAACGCGATTCTACAAGCAGAGCTTGCCCCCGGCTCCCACTCGACCAAAAGCCAAGGCTGGGACACCCGTAAAAAAGCCGCATGGCTTGCACCATGCGGCCCCAGGCAAATCCTTACCTATCAAGGCTTGGAGCCCGACCCCCTATAGGCCTTGAAGAATTCGGAGGATGCGGGATCCACCACCATGATGTCGCTCTTCTTGTGGAAGCTGGCCTTGTAGGCCTCCAGGCTGCGGTAGAACTGCGCGAACTGCGGGTCCTTGCCAAAAGCCTCGGCATAGACGCGTGCCGCTTCCGCATCGCCCTGACCCTTGAGGGCCTGCGCATCGCGGTACGCATTGGCGACCGTGACTTCGCGCTGGCGGTCGGCATCGGCGCGGATCTTCTCGCCCACGGCGGCGCCCGTGGAACGCAGCTCGTTCGCAACGCGTTTGCGTTCGGCTTCCATGCGGCGGTAGACCGATTCCGTGATGGCTTCCACATAGTCGACCCGCGTGATGCGCACGTCGACGATATCGATGCCCCAGGGCTTGCTGCCCTTTACCGAATCCAGCACTTCGCGCTTCACATCGGCCATCAGCTGCTCGCGCTTGACAGAGATGAGGTCCTGCACCGTGCGGCGGTTCACCTCTTCCTGGAAGGCATTGCGCACCACGCGGTTGAGCTGGGTGGCGCCAGCGCTTTCGCTCACGCCCACGTTGCGGATGTATTCCGACGGATCGGTGATGCGCCAGCGCACATACCAGTCGATCACCACACGCTGCTTCTCGGCCGTGAGCATGGACTCGGTGTCGGTGCTGTCCAGCGTGAGCAGGCGCTTGTCGATGTACGAAACGTTCTGCAGCGGCGGCGGCAGCTTGAAGTTCAGCCCCGGCTCGGTGATGACGTCCTTGATCTGCCCCATGGCATAGACCACGCCGAACTGGCGCTGGTCCACCACGAACAGCATGGAACTCGCCAACGCCAGCAACACCAGAACGGTGGATGCGATAAAACCCAATCGATTCACAAGCAACTCCTAGCGAGACTCACGGTCACGGGAACGGGCCGTATCCCGGGCCCGGGATTCATACGAGGGTGCGGGCGCAGTGGCTGCAGCCGCCCCGTTGCCGGCGCTGGACGGGGCAGCATCGCTCCCCGCCGGGGCAGCAGTATTCCCCGACTGCTGCATGATCTTGTCCAGCGGCAGGTACAGCAGATTCGATCCCTGCTTGGAGTCCACCATGACCTTGGTGACGCTGCTGTAGACCTGCTGCATGGTCTCGATGTACATGCGATCCCGCGTGACCGTGGGTGCCTTCTGGTATTCAGCATAGACCGACGAGAAGCGCTGCGCATCACCCTGCGCCTGTGCAACGATGCGCTCCTTGTAGGCAGAGGCTTCCTCCATCAGGCGAGAAGCCGTGCCCTTGGCGCGGGGAATCACCTCGTTGGCATAGGCCTCGGCATCGTTCTTTGCTTTCTCGCGCTCCTGGCCGGCCTTGAGCACGTCGTCGAACGAAGCCTGCACTTGCTCGGGCGGACGCACGCCGCCCTGCTGCAGATTGACGCCGACGATCTCCACACCGATCTTGTAGCGGTCGAGGATGGTCTGCATCAGGGTACGCACTCGGGGCGCAATCTGGTCGCGCTCGTCGGCCAGCGCTGCATCCATCTTCATCTTGCCGACGACTTCGCGCACCGCGGTCTCGGCCACCTGGATCACTGTGTCCTCAGGACGCTTGCTCTCGAACAGCCAGGCCCGCGCGTCGCTCAGGCGGTACTGCACCGCGAGCTTGATCTCCACGATGTTTTCATCTTCGGTAAGCATGGCCGACTCGCGCAAACCAGTGCTCTTGACGATGCTGTCGCGGCCGACATCGGCAGAACGTATCTGCGACACATACACCAATTCATGGCGCTGGATCGGATACGGCAGCCGCCAGTTGATGCCCGCACCCACGGTCTTGTTGTACTTGCCGAACTGCGTGATCACCGCCTGCTGGCCTTCCTGCACGATGAACAGGCCGGTACCCAGCCAGATCAGCACCGCTACGCCGGCCACCATGGCCACGCCCAGGCCTGCGCCCTTGAAGTCCGGCGGCTGGCCACCACCCGACGGGGAGCGGCCGCCTCCGCCGCCAAACAGGCCGCCGAGCTTCTTGTTGAAGTCCTGCCACAGCTCATCCAGGTCTGGCGTATTGGCACCGCCCGGGCGGCGGGGACGCTGGTCTGCCGGAGTGGGCGACGGGGATGGCGGGCGCGGAGACTCCGCGCCAGGGCCTTGTTGCCCCTGGCCATCGTTTTTCCCTTCGTCGCCACGCCCCCAGCGCGGATCGTTCAGATTGAACATCCCGCGCATGCCTTGCCCCAGCGGAGCCCATCGAGGAAAACGAAGCTGAAATTTCATTACTGGTGTCTCAATCTACTGAGAGAAAGAAGTGATCGGTATCAAGCAGGCTATTTTGGCAAACTACAGCTGAAGACCGCGTAATTCATCCTCACCCTGAGGGGGCATGGCACGCTCGTTGGACTGCAGCACGACCTGGGTCAGGTGCGCACGCACGGCGTCCAGCCCCAGGCCCTTGCCCGCGCTGACGTAGAACCGCGGTATCTGCACCCCATCCATCTCGAAAGTATCCGCCAACAGCAGCGGCTGCCGCTCTGCTTCAATTGCATCCAGCTTGTTGAATATCAAGACCTGGTCGATGCCATCGGCGCCGATTTCGCGCAGCACCTTCTGCACCTGCTGGATCTGCTCGCGCCAGCCTTCGTTCGATGCGTCCACCACATGCAGCAGCAGATCGGCATCCACGGCCTCCTGCAGGGTCGCCTCGAAGGCGCTGACCAGGCCGTGCGGCAAGTCGCGGATGAAGCCCACGGTATCCGACAGCGAGACCGATGCGCCCGCGCCCTCCAGGTACATCTGGCGGGTGGTCGTATCGAGCGTGGCGAAGAGTTGGTCGGCCGCATAGGCCCGCGCCTTGACCAGCGCGTTGAACAGCGTGGACTTGCCGGCGTTGGTATAGCCCACGAGCGAGACATTGAAGGTGTCGCGCCGCTCGCGTTGGCGCCGCTGGGTGGCGCGCTGCTTCTTGACCTTGGACAGCCGGTCCTTGGTGCGCTTGATCGCATCGTTGATCATGCGCCGGTCCAGCTCGATCTGCGTCTCGCCCGGACCGCCACGCGTGCCGATGCCGCCGCGCTGGCGCTCCAAATGTGACCAGCGGCGCACCAGGCGCGTGCTCAGGTATTGCAGGCGCGCCAGCTCGACCTGCAGCTTGCCCTCGTGGCTGCGCGCGCGCTGGCCGAAGATTTCCAGGATGAGCAGCGTGCGATCGTTGACCGGCATCTGCAGGTGGCGCTCCAGGTTGCGCTGCTGCGCCGGGCTCAGCGCCTGGTCGAACAGCACCTCCTGGGCGCCGAAGGTCTGGGCCAGCAGGCGGATTTCATCGGCCTTGCCGCTGCCTACGAACAGCGCCGCATCGGGCACCTTGCGCTTGCAGGTGAGCCGGGCCACAGGCCGCAAACCGGCCGTTTCAGCCAGCATGCCCAGCTCTTCCAGCTCGGAATCGAAGTGCGGAAAACCAAAATCCACCCCAATCAGGATGACCGGGGTGGATTTCTTGTCGTTGTTTACTTGTTGAAGCGTCAATTTATTGCGATCCAGAGGTGCGATGCACGTCTGTTCGCACGTCTGAGCTTAGTAGGTTCAGGCCGACGCGTCGGCGTCGGAATTGTCAGCGGTGGAGAAGTTCACCGCACGTCCTGGGACGATGGTCGAGATCGCGTGCTTGTAGACCATTTGCGTCACGGTGTTGCGCAGCAGCACCACGTACTGGTCAAACGACTCGATCTGGCCTTGCAGCTTGATGCCATTGACCAAGTAAATGGACACCGGCACATGCTCGCGGCGCAGCGCGTTCAGGAAGGGATCTTGCAAAAGTTGGCCTTTGTTGCTCACGATATTTTCTCCGTGTTCTAGAGGTAGTTGTTGTAAATCGTCACCTTACCACAGGCAACTGCCATCGGATTTCCAAAGGGCTTTAATCCGGTAAATTTCTGGTGACAGGCCTGTGCCACGCAGGCCATCAGCTATCGTCTTTGTCGGCGTACGGGTTGTGCGAGGTCTTGAACTCGATGCGCAGCGGCGTGCCCACCAGGTTGAATTCCTTGCGGAAGCGCCCTTCCAGGAAGCGCTTGTACGCATCGGTCACATGCTCCAGTGAGTTGCCGTGGACCACGATGACCGGCGGGTTCATGCCGCCCTGGTGCGCATAGCGCAGCTTGGGGCGGTAGGCGCCGACCTTCTTCGGCGTCTGGTACTGCACTGCTTCGAGCAGCAGGCGCGTGAGCACCGGCGTGGGCATCTTGCAGGTGGCCGCCTTGTGGGCCTGCACGATGGAGTTCCACAGCGGGCCCAGGCCCTGGCGCTTCTTGGCGGAGATGAAGTGCAGCGGCGCGAACTTCAGGAACGACAGCCTCAGCTCGATCGAGCGCTCCAGCATCTGGCGGCCGTAGTCGTCCAGCGCATCCCACTTGTTGATGCCGATGACCACCGCGCGGCCGCTTTCCAGGATGAAGCCCGCGATGTGCGCGTCCTGGTCGGTCACGCCCTGGGTCGCATCCAGCAGCAGCACGACCACGTTCGCGGACTCGATGGCCTGCAGGGTCTTGACCACCGAGAATTTCTCGATCGCCTCGAACACCTTGCCCTTGCGCCGCAGACCGGCCGTGTCGATCAGTTCGAAGCGCTCGCCGTTCTTCTCGAACGGCACCGAGATCGCATCGCGCGTGGTGCCAGCCAGGTCGAAGGCGATCAGGCGCTCTTCGCCCAACCAGGTGTTGATCATCGTGGACTTGCCGACGTTCGGCCGCCCGGCCACCGCCAGGCGGATCGCACCGGTTTCGACCTCGGGTTCGTCGTCTTCCTCGGGGGGCGGGGGCAGCAGGCCCAGCGCCATGTCCACGATGCCGCGAACGCCCTGCCCGTGCGCCGCGGACACCGGCTGCACCTCGCCCAGGCCCAGCTCGTAGAACTCGGCCAGTTGCGCTCCGTCCTTCATGCCCTCGGCCTTGTTGGCGATGAGCAGGCAGGGCTTGCCCAGGCGGCGCAGATAGTTGGCGATGTCGTGGTCCTGGGCGGACAGGCCCAGGCGCGCATCGACGACGAACACGACCACATCGGCCTCGGCCACGGCCTGCTGCGTCTGCTTGGCCATCTCCTTGAAGATGCCGCTGCCCGCATCGGGCTCGAAGCCGCCGGTGTCGATCACGATGTACTCGCGCCGCCCTTGCCGGCCCTGGCCATAGTGGCGGTCACGCGTCAGCCCGGCATAGTCGGCCACGATCGCATCGCGCGACTTGGTCAGGCGGTTGAAGAGCGTGGATTTGCCCACGTTGGGCCGCCCCACCAGGGCAATCACAGGTTTCATCACGGGTCAGTCCTATCTATGGACTATCAAAAAATATAGCTGCTCGCGCTTGATACATAAGCGCTAGCAGCCAATTTCATTCAAAAATCTCTATTCCGGCTTGAAGCCGTATACCGCGCCGTTGTTGGTCTGTACCACCAGCGTGTTGCCGGCGACCACCGGCGCGACGGAGATGCCGGAGCTGTCGGTGCCGAAGCGGTTGAGCGGCGAGCCGTCCTTCACGGCCAGCATGTGGACCGTGCCGGTCTCGTCGCCGAAGACCACCGATCGGCCCAGCACCAGCGGCTGGCTCAGCTTGCGGTAGCGCAGCCGGTTGCTGGTCCACTGCACGCTGCCGGTATCGCGGCGCCAGGCGGTGATCACGCCGTTGGCGTCGGCACCCACCACCACGTCCGCGTTGCCGCCGATGCCGTGGATGCCTTCGGACTTGACGGTCCACTGCAGGCGCGCCGAGTCCATGTCCACGCAGCCGACAGCCATCTGGTAGGCGCGCGAGCAGAAGCTGCTGCCCACGCGCGACACGCCGCCGACCAGCTCCACCAGGCGCTCCACGTCGTTGGTGCCGCGGGCGCTGGCGATTGGCACTTCCCAGCGCACGCTGCCGCTGTTCGGGTCCACCGCCATGAAGCGGCCGGACACGCCGGCGACCAGGGTGTCCTGGTAGGCGGTCAGCACGCCGCTCTCGCGCAGCACCAGCGCATCGCCGGTCTTGGCTTGCGCCCACAGCGGCTCGCCGGAGGCGGCGTCGTAGGCGGAGATCGAGCGGTCGGCAGACAGCACGAAGACGCGCTTGCCGGCCACCAGCGGCGCGGTGTAGACACGGCTGGCCAGGCGCTTGCGCCAGGCTTCGCGGCCGCCCTTCAGCGCCACCAGGTAGCCACCGTCGGTGACCACGGCGGCCCATTCGCCGTCGCTGCCCACGCCCGCGGCCAGGCGCTGGCCCACGCTCGCGCGCCACAGCTCGGCGCCGGTGTCGGCATTGAACGCGGCGAGCTGCCCGTCGGCCGAGCCGGCGGTGACGGTGTTGCCCGTCACGTTCAGCACCAGCGTGGGGTTGGCCTTGGCCACCGGGCGCTGCCAGGCCTGCTTGACATCCAGCAGCGCCACATTGGGTTCGAGCTGCGCCGGCTTGCGGGTGTCGGACGAAAACAGCGAGCAGCCGGCCAATGCCGCCACGAGACTCGCCATGGCAGCGGCCGTCATGGTCCGCCTGAAGGCTGCCGCCGTGCGGGAAGCCTGGATTGATGTGCTGTCCATCATGTGCTCGCGCCTTTTCACTTCACGTCTTCACCCAATGCGTTCAGCTTCACACTGACCACATTGCGGTATTCCTGGCCCGGCTCCGCCTTCTGGTAGGCGGTGCGGTAGGACTCGATGGCCTTCTGCGGCTCGTTCTTCAGCAGGTAGATGTCGCCCTTGCGGTCGGCCACCAGCGCATCGAACTCGGTGGGCATCTTCTGCTCGAGCTGCTTGAGTGCCTCGTCATAGGCCTTGCCGTCCATCAGCAGCGCCGCCAGGCGCAGCCGCGCCACGGCCTTCAGGCCATCGTCGGAGGCATTCTCGGCCACCCAGGTCAGCGCGCTCTTGGCGTCGTCGGCATTGCCCTTGTCGCTGGCGGCCTTGGCGACCAGCAGGCCGGCCTGCGCGGCCTGGATGGTGCCGCCGTAGTTGCCGCGCAGGTCGGAGAAGGCCTGGTCGATGCGGGCCTTGTCGCCGGCGTTGACCGCCGACTCGACCGCCGTGACCAGCGCCGAGGACTGCCCCGCCTGGCGGTTCTGCCAGTACTGGTAGCCGTTCCACACCGCAAAGCCGCCGAGCACGATCACCAGCACCGAGGTGATCAGGTTGCCCCACTTGTTCCAGAAATGCTTGAGCTGGTCTAGCTGTTCCTGTTCTTCCAAATCGAGATGACTGGCCATAGCTTGATTTCTTCTAAGGTATTAAACGATCACGACTGCAGCTCGGCTGCCCATTGCGCCACCGCGTCGAGCGCACGCTCGGACTGCGCGCCTGCGCCGTCGCGCAGCTGCTTGACGGTGACGGCGTTGCGCGCCAGCTCGTCGGCGCCAAACACCAGAGCATACCTTGCGCCGCTGGCGTCGGCCTTTTTGAATTGTGACTTCATGCTGCCCGCACCCTCGGCGCCGCCCGCATGCTGCACCACGCGCAGCCCCCGGGCGCGCAGCGCCTCCAGCAAGGTGATGACGGGCGCCAGCGGCGTGCCCGGCGGCACCACGGCGTAGGCATCGGGTTCGGCCGACGGCATGGGCAGCTCCAGCTCCTGCGCCAGCAGCAGCAGGCGCTCGATGCCCAGGCCGAAGCCCACGGCCGGCGCGCTCTTGCCGCCGAGCTGCTCGATCAGGCCGTCGTAGCGGCCGCCGCCGCAGACCGTGCCCTGCGAGCCGAGCTGGTCCGTGACCCACTCGAACACCGTGAGGTTGTAGTAGTCCATGCCGCGCACCAGGCGCGGGTTGATGCGGTAGGCCAGGCCCACGGCGTCCAGCACCGAGCGCACCGCATCGAAGTGCGCGCGCGATTCTGCGCCGAGGAAGTCCATCAGCTGCGGCGCCTGCTCGATCAGCGCCTGCATGGCGGGGTTCTTGCTGTCGAGGATGCGCAGCGGGTTGCTGTGCAGGCGGCGGCGGGCGTCTTCGTCGAGCTGGTCGGCGTGCTGCTCGAAGTAGCGGATCAGCGCCTCGCGGTGCTCGCGGCGCTCGGCCGGCTGGCCCAGGCTGTTGAGCTCGAGCCGCACATGCTGGCCCTCGACCAGGCCCAGCTCGCGCCACAGCGCGCGCGCCACGAGGATCATCTCGGCGTCCACGTCGGGGCCGGCAAAGCCCAGCGCTTCCACGTCGAGCTGGTGGAACTGGCGGTAGCGGCCCTTCTGCGGGCGCTCGTGGCGGAACATCGGGCCGTGCGTCCACACCCGCAGCGGGCCGTTGTAGAGCGCGTTGTGCTCGACCATGGCGCGCACGATGCCGGCAGTGGCCTCGGGCCGCAGCGTGAGCCGGTCGCCGTTCATCGAGTCGGTGAAGGAGTACATCTCCTTCTCGACGATGTCGGTCACCTCGCCCAGGCCGCGCACGAACAGCGCCGTCGGCTCGACGATGGGCGTGAGCAGGTACTGGTAGCCGTAGCTGGCCAGCACCTTGCGCACCGCCGCCTCGAACCACTGCCAGCGCGCCGCGGTGGGCAGCTTCTCGGTGCGCGGCACCGATGCCGGGAGGATGTCGTTCATGCCCTTGACGGCAGTGAGCTTGGCGGGTTTGGCCGCGGAAGTCGGAGAACTGGTCACAATAGTTTTTTGAATCAAATCAGCCTCCAGCGCTTACTACACAAGCGCCAGCAGCTATGGTTTTTATCAGATCTGCTTGCCGCCGAAACGGCGCTCCACATAGTTTTCCACGATCTGGTGGAATTCCTGGGCGATGTGCTCGCCGCGCAGCGTCAGGGCCTTCTCGCCGTCGATGAACACCGGCGCCGCCGGGGATTCACCGGTGCCCGGCAGGCTGATGCCGATGTCGGCATGCTTGCTCTCGCCGGGGCCATTGACGATGCAGCCCATCACCGCGACCTTCATGCGCTCCACGCCGGGGTACTTCACGCGCCACACCGGCATCTGCGAACGCAGGTGGTCGTCGATCTGCTTGGCCAGTTCCTGGAAAGTGGTGCTGGTGGTGCGGCCGCAGCCGGGGCAGGCGGTGACACTGGGCACGAACGAGCGCATGCCCAGGGCCTGCAGGATTTCGCTGGCCACCACGACCTCTTGCGTGCGCGCCTCGCCGGGCTGCGGCGTGAGCGATACGCGGATGGTGTCGCCAATGCCCTCCTGCAGCAGCACGGCCAGCGCGGCGGCCGACGCCACCGTGCCCTTGGTGGCCATGCCGGCCTCGGTCAGCCCCAGGTGCAGCGCATAGTCGCAGCGCGCGGCCAGGCCGCGGTAGACCGAGATCAGGTCCTGCACGCCGCTGACCTTGCACGACAGGATGATCTGGTTGCCCGACAGCCCCATCTCCTCGGCACGCTGCGCAGACGACACGGCCGACGCGATCAGCGCCTCGTACATCACCTGGCGCGGGTCCCAGGGCGCGGCGCGGCGCGTGTTCTCGTCCATCAGCGCGGCCAGCAGTTCTTGGTCCAAACTGCCCCAGTTCACGCCGATGCGCACGGCCTTGTCCCAGCGGATGGCGGCCTCGATCATCTGGCCGAACTGCTTGTCCTTCTTGTCGCCCTTGCCCACGTTGCCGGGGTTGATGCGGTACTTGGACAGCGCCTGCGCGCAGTCGGGAAACTCGGTCAGCAGGCGGTGGCCGTTGTAGTGAAAGTCGCCCACCAGCGGCACGTTCTCGCCCATGCGGTCGAGCTGCTCACGGATGTAGGGCACGGCCTGCGCGGCCTCGGGCGTGTTGACGGTGATGCGCACCATCTCCGAGCCCGCCTGGGCCAGCTCCCGCACCTGGATCGCCGTCTCGATGGCATCGACGGTGTCGGTGTTGGTCATCGACTGGATGCGCACCGGCGCATCGCCGCCCACCGTGACGACGCGGTCGCCCCAGACCACCCGCGCCTGGCGGGTCGTGTGCGGCGCGGGGGCGGCCATCGCCACCGGAGCCTGATTGCTGCTTGCTTGCTGCACTGCTACTTCACCTCGAAACGTGCAATGGTGCCCTTGCCGACGATGGCAGCCAGATCCAGCGGCTCGCCATGCACCTGCACCTCGACACCACCCTTGGCATTGCCGATCACAACGCGCCAGGGCGGCGTACCAGTGATTTCCTGCTCCTGCCCGGCCTTCAGGGTCTTCTCGAAGACCACCTTGCCCTTGATTTCCTTGACCTGCACCCAGGTGTCCTGCGTGACGCGAACCTTGAGCGGGGCCGCCGCCGGCGCCGGGGCCAGCGCCGTGGTCAGCGCCAGATCCTGGGGCGCTGCGGTAGCAGCGGGCGTGGCCGCGCCATCGGCCGGCACGACCGCCACCGGGGCAGGCGCCACAGGCGCCGTAGCCTCGGGCGCTACCGGCTCGGATGCAGCCGCTACGGTGTGCGCGCTCCACCAATCCTGCAACTGGGGATAGAAAAGCGCCAGCACGGCAGCCAGCAACAGCACGCCGACCAGACCCAGCCAGTACCAGGTGGGCCGCGATGCCGAGGTATCGAGCCGGGCCACACGAGACTGCGGCATCTTGGCCTGCAGCGGCTGCTTGGCCGCCATCAGCGACTGGACCCGGCTTTGTGGCAGCTTGGCCAGGATGGGCGCGGCCTCGAGTCCCAGTGCGCGGCAGGCGGCAGACGCCAGGCCGCGGGCGAACACGATATCGGGCAAGGCCGCCCAGTCGTCGCGCTCCAGCGCCTCCAGCTTGGCAGGAGCCACTTTCAGGCTCGCAGCCAGCGCCGCGAGCTGCACGCCGTAGGCCTCGCGCGCCGCGCGCAGCATGGCGCCCGCCGAACTGCCCTGGTCCACCGCTGCCTCGGCAGCATCGCTGCCGGCATTTTCAACGCCATCGGGTTGAATCAAGTCTCGCCTCCGTTTGCATACCGTGCCCACTCCTTGGAGTCGGGAAAGCGCTTCTGCAGCTGGCCGGCCAGCTGGCGCATGGCCATCCGGTCGCCCAGCGCGCGTTCCACCTGGATGCCCAGGTACAGGGACTCCGAGTTGGCCAATTCGCTGTTATTAAGGCGCCGAATGTAGAACTGCGCCCGTTTTTGATCGCCGCGCTGGTGCAGCAGCTTGGCCAGGTTGTACGACACGACCGGATTGCCCGCGTCGTATTCGTAGGATTTGAACAAGGCCGTCTCGGCCT
Organism: Comamonas humi; assembly: GCF_054782535.1. NCBI lineage: Bacteria > Pseudomonadati > Pseudomonadota > Betaproteobacteria > Burkholderiales > Comamonadaceae > Comamonas > Comamonas humi. The sequence continues at coordinate 14,539 of NZ_BAAGSH010000013.1, forward strand.
GCTGCGGCTTGCCCGCCGCCGCATAGCACAGGCCCTGGGCCATCAGGGTCTTGCCCTGCTGGTAGTAATGCCGTTGCACCAAGGCCTGGCCGAACTGCTGGTCGGCCGCATCGAACTTCTTTTCCTGGCACAGCAGCCAGCCGTAGTTGTGCATGACGTTGGCGTCGGCGGGCTTGAGCGCCAGTGCCCGGCGGAAGCTCTCGTCGGCGCTGTCGGCATCGCCCAGCTGCATGTAGATCAGCCCGCGCATATTGTGCGCATCGCCGTTCGACGGATCGATGAGCAGCACCTGCTTGATCTCATCGAGCGCAATGGTGGGCTTGCCGGACTGGAAATAGCTCGCGGCCAGTTCCAGGCGGATGCGTGCGCGGCGGTGCAGATCGGTTTCGTCGGCAGAGACCCCCGCGGTCTCGGCATCGTCCCGCCTGGCAGGTGCGGCGCAGCCGGCGAGCTGGGTGGCCAGCACGGCGGCCAATGCCACGGCATATGCCATGCCGCGCCCCGCTCGCGAGTATGTGCCCGATACCCGTGCCATGCTGCCTCCCCTCATCGGTGTGTGGACCCGCGCCGTCAGGGCAACTGGGCCAGGGGGATCACGCGCGCACGCGCCATCCGCTCGGCGACGCGGGTGCGATCCTTGACATCGCCCGCCAGTTGCCCGCATGCCGCATCGATGTCATCGCCGCGCGTCTTGCGCACGGTCGTGACGATGCCCGCGTCGGACAAGATGCGCGCGAACTCCGTCACGCGCGCCGCGGGGGATCGTAACAGACCGGAGGCCGGGAAAGGGTTGAACGGAATCAGGTTGAACTTGCACCAGGCGCCGTCGCGGCCTGCGTGCGCGCGCACCAGCGCTATCAATTCCTGGGCATGCGCGGGCTGGTCGTTCACGCCGTCGAGCATGCAGTACTCGAAGGTGATGAAGTCGCGCGGCGCAAATTCCAGGTAGCGCTTGCAGGCCTGCATCAGCTCATCGAGCGGGTATTTCTTGTTCAGCGGCACCAGGCCGTCGCGCAGGGCATCGTTGGGCGCATGCAGCGACACCGCCAGCGCCACGGGGCTGTCCTGCGACAGGCGGTCCATCATCGGCACCACGCCGGAGGTGGACACCGTGAGCCGGCGCCGCGACAGGCCGTAGCCATGGTCGTCCAGCATGGTGCGCAGCGCGGGCACCAGGGCCGAGTAGTTCTGCAGCGGCTCGCCCATGCCCATCATCACCACGTTGGTGATCACGCGCTGGTCGGTGCCGAGGCGCTTGCGCAGCGCATGCTCGGCATACCAGAGCTGGGCGATGATCTCGCCGGTGGACAGGTTGCGGCTGAAACCCTGGTGGCCGGTGGAGCAGAAACGGCAGCCCACCGCGCAGCCCGCCTGGGACGACACGCACAGCGTGCCCCGGTCGGACTCGGGAATGAATACGGTTTCGACGGCATTGCCGTCACCCACGTCGAACAGCCATTTGACGGTGCCGTCGGAAGACACATGCTCCGAGACCACCGGCAGGGCCGTGACATGGCAATCGTGTTTGAGTTTTTCGCGCAGCGACTTGGCCAGATCGCTCATCTGGTCGAAGTCCGAAGCGCCGCGCTGGTGGATCCAGCGGAAAAGCTGTGTGGCCCGGAAACGCTTCTCCCCCAGCCGCTCGCAGAAAGCGGTCAAACCAGCCAAGTCCAGGTCGAGCAAGTTGGTGGTCATGGGAGTCGTCGGGCCTTTGAAACAGGTTCCCCACGGCACGCGCCGCGGGGAACGGAGGGGATTAACGCGAGTAGACGTTCATGCCGGGGAAGAAGAAAGCCACTTCCACAGCTGCGGTTTCAGCGGCGTCGGAGCCGTGCACGGCGTTGGCGTCGATGCTGTCGGCGAAGTCGGCGCGGATGGTGCCCTTGTCAGCCTTCTTCGGGTCGGTGGCGCCCATCAGTTCGCGGTTCTTCAGAATGGCGTTCTCGCCTTCCAGGGCCTGGATCATCACGGGGCCGGAGATCATGAAGTCCACCAGGTCCTTGAAGAAGGGGCGGGCAGCGTGCACAGCGTAGAACTGCTCGGCTTCCAGGCGCGACAGGTGGGCCATCTTGGCAGCCACGACCTTCAGGCCGGCAGCTTCAAAACGGGCGTAGATCTGGCCGATCACATTCTTGGCGACTGCGTCGGGCTTGATGATGGAGAGGGTGCGTTCGATAGCCATTTTTGATTTCCTTTTCAGTGAATTTTGCGAATCAAGCAAACCTTTGATTGTACTTTGCCTGGGTGACCCCGGCGTGAAGCCGGGACTTAGCGGCTGCCGAGGTTAACGGCCACCGCGGCGAAAGCCACCGCCTCCGCCACCACCCTTGCGCTGCCCTTGGCGTTGCGCCTGGCGCTGGCGCGTCAGGCTGTCCTGGCCGATGTAGCCCAGCGAGGTCTTCATCGGATCGGGCTGGCTGCTGCCCGGCTCGGCGCGCGAACGCCCGCCGGATGCGCCACGGCCCTTGCCGCCGCCACCGGCATTGCCGCCCATGTTGCGCGCCGGCCGGCCAAAGTTGTTGCCCCCGCCACCGCCGCGGCGGTCCTGCGGACCACGCGGCTGGCGCGGATTCATGCCGGCGGCCGCCGACAGCGCCTCGATGTCGCGCTGGTCCAGCTCCAGCCAGGCTCCGCGCTTGAGGCCGCGCGGCAGCACCATGGCGCCATAGCGGATGCGGATCAATCGGCTCACGGCATGGCCCACCGACTCGAACATGCGGCGCACTTCGCGGTTGCGGCCTTCCGAGATGGTGACGCGGTACCAGCAGTTGGCGCCTTCGCCACCGCCATCGTCGATGGAGCCGAAGCTCGCCACGCCGTCCTCGAGGTTGACGCCGGACAGCAGCAATTGCTTTTCCTCGGTGCTCAGCGCGCCCAGCACGCGCACCGCATATTCGCGCTCCAGACCGAAGCGCGGGTGCATCAGGTTGTTGGCCAGCTCGCCCGAGCTGGTGAACAGCAGCAGGCCTTCGGTGTTCAGGTCCAGGCGGCCGATGGACTGCCACTTGCCATGGGCCAGGCGCGGCAGCTTGCGGAACACCGTGGGCCGGTTCTGCGGATCGTCGTGCGTCACCACTTCGCCCACGGGCTTGTGGTAGGCAATGACGCGCGCCGGCGGCGGATCGATGCGGAAATGGATGGGCTTGCCATTGACGCGGATCTTGTCGCCGTACTGGATGCGCTGGCCGATGTGCGCGGGCTCGTTGTTGACCGAGATGCGCCCTTCCAGGATCAGCTGCTCCATCTCCAGGCGCGAGCCCATGCCGGCCTGCGCCAGCACCTTGTGCAGCTTGGGCGTCTCCACCTGCGGCAGCAGCACGCGCTTCTTCGGCAGGGCCAGGTCCTGCTCTTCGGCCGCATCGAGCACGCCGGATACCACATCCTCGAAGCCGTAGCCATCCTGGTCGTCGGCGCGACGGCGTCCGCCACGCTCGCGCTGGGGCTCCTGCCCCGGTGCAGCGGCAGCCTCCCCATCCATACCCTCGGCATCGCGCGGGCGGGCCGGATCGCGGTCGCGGAAGCGCCGGGCACGCGCCGGGTAGCGGCTCACGCGCTGCTCGCCATCGCGGCGGGGGCGTGCGGGCTGCTCGGCAGTCTCGCCTGCCTCACTTGCTTCGAATTCGGAAACCGCGGGCATGGCCTCGGACTGCGCAGCCTCGACCTCGGGCGCTGGCATCGGCTCGGCCGGTGCCGCATCGCCCTCGGGCGGCTGCGTTTCGGCGCGCACGCGCTTGCGGGCAGGCGCACGCTTGGCGGGCTTCTTGGCGGCCGGCGCATCGGCGGGGCTGGCGGCGTTCGCAACGCCTTCTGGCGAGGCCTCTTGCATGTCTTGGTCGTTCATGTTGGATCTGTGGTGTTTTCTGTCTCGGCCAGGTCGGACGCCTCTGCGCCGCCCTGCTCCAGCGGGAGGGCCAGCGGCCCCCCTTCGTTCATGTCATTTTGGCCTTCAGCGCTTACTGCATCAGCGCCAGCAGCTATGTTTTTTGCATCCTCTGGCGCAGCGCCATCGAGTTGCAGCGTTTCGAAGATATCGGACTGCTGCGCGTCGCCGCCCATCTCGGGCAACTGGTCCAGCGACTGCAGGCCCAGGTCATCCAGGAACTGGCGCGTGGTGGCCAGCAGCGCCGGACGCCCCACCGTCTCGCGGTAGCCGATCACCTCGACCCAGCCCCGGTCCTCCAGCTGCTTGATGGTCAGGCTGTTGACCGTGACGCCACGGATATCCTCGATGTCCCCCCGCGTCACCGGCTGGCGGTAGGCGATGATGGCCAGCGTCTCCAGCGTTGCCCGCGTGTACTTGGGCGGCTTCTCGGGGTGCAGGCGGTCGAGGAACTCGCGCATCTCCGGCCGGCTCTGAAAGCGCCAGCCCGAGGCCACCTGCACCAGCTCCACGCCCCGGTGCGTCCACTCCAGCTGCAGCTCCTGCAACAGAACCTTCACGGTATCCGAGCCCAACTCGTCCGCGAACAGCGTGCGCAACTCACGCACCGTCACGGGCTGCGACGCACAGATCAATGCGGTTTCCAAAACCCTTTTGGCTTCTATCGTCTGCATGGTTCAAATCCCACCGAGCCCCTGTCCGCAAAAGGCGCAGGAGCTGCAGTGCAAGGATTTCAGTCTAGTGGGCAGCCGCTATCGGGCTTGCGGAGAATGGAGGCCGCGCCAAGAAAGCTGGACACGCGGCCGGCTCGGGGGCCAATGGCTACGGATTATAGCTGATGCCCCATTCGCGCAGGGCTGCGGCTATGTCCGGCGGCAGCGGCGCGTGGAACTCCATGTCGCGGCCCGTCACCGGGTGCACGAAGGCCAGCCGGGTCGCATGCAACGCCTGGCGCCGCATGCCGGCCGCCGGTGCGCCGCCGTAGAGTTCGTCGGCCACCAGCGGGTGGCGCAGCGCCGCCATGTGCACGCGGATCTGGTGGGTGCGCCCGGTGTGCAGGCTGCAATGCACCAGGCAGCCCTTCGCGTCGCCCTGCCCGCCGTTCACCAGCAGGCGGATGTCGGTGCGCGCGGGCTTGCCGGGGTTCAGGTTCAGATCGACCGCCGCCATGCGCAGGCGGTTCTTCGGGTCGCGCCCTATAGGCAGCTCCACTGTGCGCGGACTCGCGCCATGCCAGGCGCCGTGGGCCAGCGCTAGGTAGTTGCGGTGCACCTCGCGGGCGGCGATCAGCTTGACCAGCGCGTCCATGGTGCCGCGCTGGCGCGCCACCACCATCAGGCCGCTGGTGTCCTTGTCGAGCCGATGCACGATGCCCGCGCGCGGCAGCGTTGCGGCCTGCGGGTCGTGAGCCAGCAGGCCGTTGAGCAGCGTGCCGCTCCAGTTGCCGGGCGCCGGGTGCACTACCAGGCCGGCCGGCTTGTTCACGACCAGCAGGTGCTCGTCCTGGTAGACGATATCGAGCGCCATGGCCTGCGGCAGAAAGGCCTGGCTCTGCTGGGTGGGCACCAGCTCCACCAGCACCGCGTCGCCCGCGCGCACCTTGGTGCTGGCCTTGAGCTTGCGGGCGCCGTTGACGGCGACCGCGCCCTGCTCCAGCAACTGCTGCAGGTAGCTGCGCGAGAACTCCGGCACCCACAGCGCCAGCGCCTTGTCCAGCCGCAGGCCATGCGCCTCGGCCGCGGCCACCACCTGCCGCGTCTCGATGTCCTGCGCGCTCAGGTCCGCCTGGGTGTCCTCGGCGTCCTCAGAAACGACAAGGCCGATGCAGCCAGGCTGCATCGGCTCAGGGGTTGGGGATGGCATCAGCGCGAAGGCAGGTAGCGTGCCGGGTCCACCGGCTTGCCCTGGCGGCGGATCTCGAAGTGCAGTTTCACGCGGTCGGCGTCGGAGCTGCCCATCTCGGCGATCTTCTGGCCCTTGCGCACCACCTGGTCGTCCTTGACCAGCAGCGCCTGGTTGTGGGCGTAGGCCGTCAGGAAGGTGTTGTTGTGCTTGATCAGGATCAGGTTGCCGTAGCCGCGCAGGCCCGCGCCGGCATAGATCACCCGGCCGTCGGCCGCCGCGACCACCGGATCGCCCGCCTTGCCGGCGATGTCCAGGCCCTTGTTGCGCGACTCGTCGAAGCCGGCGATCAGGCTGCCGGGCGAAGGCCAGATGAAGCCCAGGTTGTCCGATGCGGACGCCGGTGTCTCGGGCGCACTCGGCGCCGGGGTGCTGGGCGCCGGCGCGGTGGCGGCCGAGCCGGTCACGGCAGGCGCTGCCGGCGCGGTTGCCACCGCGGCAGGCGGCGGGGCCGAGCCAGCCGGCGGCACCACGCGCAGCACCTGGCCCACCTCGATCACGTTCGGGTTCTCGAGGTTGCTCCAGCGGGCGATGTCGCGCCAGTTCTGGCCATGGTCGGTGGCGATGCGCATCAGCGTCTCGCCGGGTTTGACGGTGTAGTAGCCGGGCTTGCCGGCGTTCTCGGCGCCCGGCAGCGTGGCCGGGTCCACCTTCGGCGGCGTGGTGGGGGCAGTCGCTGTGCTGCCGTTCTGCCCCACGGACGACCCACGGTCTTCCACGGGAGCGCGGTTGAGCGACGTGCTGCCACAGCCGGCCAGCACCGCAGCCACCAACACACCAGCTCCCCAGGTTAAAAGACCTCGCGAATCCAACATAACTCCATCCTTTTTCAGGGTCCCCCGCACTGTTTCGCCAGTACGGGTAAACCTCAACCAATCCCCGATTTTAGAGGCACAAAGTGAACCTGCTCCAGCACGGTCTGCTGCAGACCTTGCGCCGTGCGGTCCACCACCACCAGCACCTGCCTCCCGTGGGAGCCCAGCACCGGCGCCACGAGGCGGCCGCCTATGGACAATTGTTCACACCAGGCCTGGGGGATGGCATCCCCGCCGGCCGCGGCGATGATGCCCGCATACGGTGCGCCCTGCGCAAAGCCCTGCATCCCGTCGCCCAGGATCAGGTGCACATTCGACAGGCGCAGCGGCCTCAAGTTCACGCGCGCCTTTTCGTGCAACGCGCGAAGGCGCTCGATGGTGTACACCTCCTTGGCCAGCAGGCTCAGCACCGCGGCCTGGTAGCCGCAGCCGGTGCCCACCTCGAGGATGCGGCCCAGGCCCGCCTTGCCGGCCGGCGAATCGAGCAGCAGCTCGCACATGCGCGCCACGATGCTGGGCTTGGAGATAGTCTGGCCCAGGCCGATCGGCAGGCTGGTGTCCTCGTAGGCCTGGTTGCCCAGCGCGCTGTCCACGAAGTGGTGGCGGTTGACCGAATTCATGGCCTGCAGCACGCGCACATGCTCGATGCCGGCCGCGGCCAGGCGCTGCACCATGCGCTGGCGCATAGCCGACAGGTCGACCTGGCCGGCCGCGCCCACGGTGCTCTTGATCGCCATCGGCACCGGCGCCAGCTCGGCCGGCACCCGCGCCCATTCGCGGTGCACTGCGGATGATGCCGCCCGCATGCTGGGTGGCAGCGCGCCCTGGGCAGGAAAGCCCGGCTTGCGCACGCTCACGCCCCGGCCTCCTGCGCATCCACCTGGCGCAGCAGGGCGGCCGTCTGGCTCCAGTAGGCCAGGTTCTGGTGGTCGGTCAGGTCCACCTGCAGCGGGGTGATCGATACATGGCCCTGCGCGGTGGCGTGGAAGTCCGTGCCCTCGGCGTCGTCCTTCACGCCGCCGGCGTTGCCGATCCAGTACATGGTTTCGCCGCGCGGGCTGAGCTGCGTGATGACCTTCTCGGCCGAATGCCGGCGCCCCAGGCGGCACAGCTTGAACGGCTTGATCTGCGCCAGCGGCAGGTTGGGGATGTTCACGTTGAGCAGCCACGGCGCCTCACCCACCAGGCCGCCCTGGGCGAACTGGCGCACCAGCGTGGCGGCGTACTGCGCGGCCGATTCGATCTCGGCCCAGCCCTTGTCGATCTGCGAGAACGCGATGGCCGGCACGCCGAACAGGTAGCCCTCCATCGCGGCGCCCACGGTGCCCGAATAGATGGTGTCATCCCCCATGTTAGCGCCGTTGTTGATGCCCGAGATCACCAGGTCGGGCCGGTAGCCCAGCAGGCCGGTGAGCGCGATGTGCACGCAGTCCGCCGGGGTGCCGTTGACGTAGCGAAAGCCATTCGCCGCCTGGTGCACATACAGCGGTGCATTCAGCGTCAGCGCGTTGGACTTGGCGCTGTTGTTGTGCTCGGGCGCAACAACCTCCACATCGGCCACCGCCTGCAACGCTTTGTGCAGCGCCACGATGCCGGAGGCCTGGTAGCCATCGTCGTTACTGAGAAGTATCTTCATGAAAGGAGGGAGGTTTGCCCGCATTGTAGGGGGGCTTTGCGGCAGGCCCGGTGCGGCTGTGGCAGCCGCACCACCAATTCTTCGAGGCAGCGCGCCATGGTAAGCCATTGATCGCCAAGCCATCTTTTGCGGCGCCGCAGGAGGCGCCCCGGCACGCGCAGACACCGACGTTTACATCTCGCTGCACCGGCCACCCGCGTACCATGCCAGCCCATGCACGCTGATTTATGGAACCTCCGCCGCCGCCAGTGGCTGCAATGGACCGGCGGCGCGGCCGCCCTGCTCGCGGCGCGCGGCAGCCTCGGCCAGCCCCTGCCCGCCACCCCGTGGCCGGTGACCGAGCAGCTGTTCGGCCTGGGCGTGGCCAGCGGCGATCCCGCACCCGACGGCATGGTGCTGTGGACACGGCTGATGCCCGGCCCGCGCCGCCCGCTGCTGGGCCCGCAGGCCGTGCGCTGGGAGCTGGCCGACGACGCGCAGTTCCGCCGCATCGTGCAAAGCGGCGAGACCGTGGCCGATCCGGGCTGGGGCCACAGCGTGCATGTGGAGCTGCACGGCCTGCCGCCGGGGCGCTGGTACCACTACCGCTTTCTGGCCGATGGCGAGACCAGCGCGGTGGGCCGCACCTGCACCGCGCCAGCGCCCGGCAGCCGGCCCGAGCGGCTGCGGCTGGTGTTCGCCTCGTGCCAGCGCTGGGAGCACGGCTACTACACCGCCTGGCAGCACGCGCTGCGCGAAGACCCCGAGCTGGTGCTCTTCCTGGGCGACTACATCTACGAATACGCCACGCCGCCCAAGCCGGACGGCCTGGCCCGCACCCAGCCCCTGCCCTACCCGCACACGCTGCAGGACTACCGCGACCGCTATGCGCTGCACAAGAGCGATGCGCATCTGCAGGCCATGCATGCCCACTGCCCGTGGATCGTCACCTGGGACGACCACGAGGTCGAGAACGACTATGCGGGCGAGGCCGGCGTGGGCAATGGCGAGGCTTTCCTGCGCAAGCGGCTCGCGGCCTGGCAGGCCTTCTACGAGAACATGCCGCTGCGCGCCAGCACGCTGGCCCGCGGCCTGGCCGCGCCGCAGGTCTACCGCCGCCAGCCCTGGGGCCAGTTGGCCGACCTGCTGGTGCTGGATGCGCGCCAGTACCGCGACATCCAGGCCTGCCGCAGCGCCGGCGAGAAAAGCAACGGCTCGGTGCTGCCGGCCGACTGCGCCGACCTGGCACAGGGCAAGCGCAGCTTCCTGGGCCTGGAGCAGGAGCGCTGGCTGCACGAATGCTTCCATAACAATAGCACCTCGCGCAATCCAGATCTGCGCTGGAACGTGATTTGCCAACAAACCCTGTTCGCGCCGCGCCGCTTTGCCAACGGCAAGCAGTCCACCGACAGCTGGGACGGCTACCCCGCCGCGCGCAGCCGGCTGCTGCAGGCGCTGCAGCAGGCGGCGCCGCGCAACACCGTGCTGCTGGGCGGCGACATCCACCAGAACTATGTCTGCCGCGTCCACGCGCCCGATGCCTCGGGCCAGATCGGCAACGACACGCCGGTGCTGGCCAGCGAGTTCTGCGGCACCTCGATCACCTCGCGCTCGGGCACCACGCAGGCCCGGGTGGACGCCATCGTGCGCCACAACCCGCAGGTGCTGTTCGCGCGCTGCGAAGAGCGCGGCTACGGCCTGTGCGACATCACGCCGCAGCAATGGACCACGCACCTGCGCGCCGTCGACGACCCGCTGAACCCGCACAGCGGCATCCACACCCAGGCCAGCTTCGCCGTGGCCGACCGCCAGGCCGGACCGGTGCGCCTTTGAAGACCATCCCCAGGAGATTCCCCATGCCCCTTCGCCCACCCACCACCAACGCTTGCGGCCGCTGGCAAGCCGGCCTGCTGGCGCTGGCCTCGGCCGCGCTGCTGGCGGCCTGCGGCACTTCGTCGCAGCTGGCCTACACCGTGCCGCCGCAGCCCGACCAGCCCGAAGGCGCCTCGGGCTATACCGAAAAACCCGGCTGGGCCACCGAGAAGTTTGCCGTGGCCGCCGCCAACCCGCTGGCCACCGATGCCGGCTACCAGGTGCTGAAGGCCGGCGGCAGCGCGGTCGATGCGGCCATCGCCGTGCAGCTGGTGCTGGGGCTGGTGGAGCCGCAGTCCAGCGGCATCGGCGGCGGCGCCTTCCTGCTGCATGCCAGCGGCGCCAAGGTCGAGGCCTACGACGGCCGCGAGACCGCGCCCGCGGCGGCCGACGAGAACCTGTTTCTCAAGCCCGACGGCAAGCCCATGGCCTTCCACGACGCGGTGGTGGGCGGGCGTTCGGTCGGCGTGCCCGGCGCCATCCGCATGCTGGAGCTGGCGCACCGCGAGCACGGCAAGCTGCCCTGGGCCGCGCTGTTCGAGCCCGCGATCCGGCTGGCCAGCGATGGCTTCAAGGTCAGCCCGCGCCTGCACGCGCTCACCGCGCAGGAGAAGTTCCTGGCGCAGGACCCGGTGGCCAGCGGCTACTTCCTCGATGCCGGCGGCAAGCCCTGGCCCGTGGGCCATGTGCTGAAGAACCCCGAGTACGCCGCCATCCTGCGCCAGATCGCGCAGCACGGCTCCAAGGCCCTGCTCGAAGGCCCGGTGGCCGAGGCCATCGCACGCAAGGTGCAGCAGCACGCCAGCAACCCCGGCAGGCTCACCACGGCCGACCTCGCCGCCTACCAGCCCAAGAAGCGCGAGGCGCTGTGCACCGACTACGAGCCCGGCCGCAAGGGCCACGTGGCGCCGGCCCATCCGGCGGCCAGCCGCAGCTACGTGGTCTGCGGCTTTCCGCCGCCCAGCTCGGGCGGGATCGCGGTGGCGCAGATCCTCGGCATCCTGGACCACACCGACGCCCAGCGCATGCCGCTGGGCCTGGACGGCCTGCCCACCGCCGACTGGCTCTACCTGTACAACGAGGCTTCGCGCCTGGCCTTTGCCGACCGCAACCAGTATGTGGCCGACCCCGACTTCGTGCAGCCGCCCGCCGGCGACTGGATGCGCCTGCTCGACACCGGCTACCTCGCGCAGCGCGCCGCGCTGATCCGCAACCAGAGCATGCAGACTGCCACGCCCGGCCAGCCCGGCGCGGCCCGGCTCAGCTACGCGCCGCAGCCCGACCAGCCCGAGTACGGCACCAGCCACATCAGCATCGTGGACGGCCAGGGCAACGCGCTGGCGATGACGACCACCATCGAGGACCAGTTCGGCTCGCGCCAGATGGTCAACACCGGCCGGGGCCTGGCCGGCGGCTTCCTGCTGAACAACGAGCTGACCGACTTCAGCCTGGCGCCGCGCGACGCGCAGGGCCGGCCCATCGCCAACCGCGTGCAGCCCGGCAAGCGGCCGCGCTCGTCGATGGCGCCGACCCTGGTGTTCGACAAGGACAGCCGCCGCCTGGTGATGAGCGCCGGCAGCCCCGGCGGCGCATGGATCATCCACTACACCGCGAAGACGCTGTACGGCACGCTGAACTGGGGGCTGATGCCGCAGCAGGCCATCAACCTGCCGAACTTCGGCAACCTCAACGGCCCCACGGTGCTGGAGGAAAAGCGCTTTGCGCCCGCCACCATCGAGCAGCTGCGCGCCCGTGGCGCCGAGGTGAAGGAGCAGAACCTGACCAGCGGCCTGCAGGCCATCACCCGGGGCGAGGCCCACGGCAAACCGCTGTGGTTCGGCGGCGCCGACCCGCGCCGCGAAGGCGTGGTGATGGGGGATTGACGCGCCTTCAATTGGATAGCTGCTCGCGCTTGCCATTCGGCCCATTCAAAGCCATTTGGCATTGAATTGCTTGGTAGACAAGCGCCAGCAGCTATGATTTTGCAGATCAAACGTCGATCGCCGCTGCCGACCCGGCCTGCTTGCGCAGCTCGAACTTCTGGATCTTGCCCGTGCTGGTCTTGGGCAGCTCGCCGAAGACCACGGCGCGCGGCACCTTGAAGCCGGCGAGGTGCTTCTTGCAGTGGGCCACGATGTCCTGCGCGGTGGCGGCGGAGCCGGGTTTCAGCTCGACGAAGGCGCAGGGCGTCTCGCCCCAGCGCGCGTCGGGCTTGGCCACCACGGCGGCGGCCAGCACGTCGGGGTGGCGGTAGAGCACGTCCTCCACCTCGATGGACGAGATGTTCTCGCCGCCCGAGATGATGATGTCCTTGCTGCGGTCCTTGATCTTGATGTAGCCGTCCGGGTACTGCACCGCGAGGTCGCCGGTGTGGAACCACCCGCCGCGGAAGGCCTCGTCCGTGGCCGCCGGGTTCTTCAGGTAGCCCTTCATCGCGATATTGCCGCGCAGCATGATCTCGCCCATGGTCTCGCCGTCCCAGGGCACGGGCGCCATGGTCTCGGCGTCGAGCACGCGCGCGTCGGCCTGCAGGTGGTAGCGCACGCCCTGGCGCGCATTCAGGCGCGCGCGCTCGCCCACGTCGAGCTGCTCCCAGTCCGCGTGCTTGGCGCAGACCGTCACCGGGCCGTAGACCTCGGTCAGGCCGTAGACATGCGTCAGGTCGATGCCCAGGCGCTCCATGCCCTCGATCATCGAGGCCGGCGGCGCGGCGCCCGCCACCATGGCCTTGACGCCCCCTTGCTTCAGGTTCTGTATGCCCGCCTTCATCTCGTCGGGCGCATTCACCAGCATGCCGTGCACGATGGGCGCGCCGCAGTAGTGCGTCACGCCATGCTGCTTGATCGCCTCGAAGATGGCGCCCGCCTCGACCCGCCGCAGGCAGACGTTGACGCCGGTGCGCGCCGCCACCGTCCACGGAAAGCACCAGCCGTTGCAGTGGAACATGGGCAGCGTCCACAGGTAGACGGCGAACTTGGGCATGTCCCACTCCAGCACGTTGCTGATGGCGTTGATCGCCGCGCCGCGGTGGTGGTAGACCACGCCCTTGGGGTTGCCGGTGGTGCCGCTGGTGTAGTTCAGCGCGATCGCGTTCCACTCGTCGGACGGCATGGCCCAGGCGTACTGCGGGTCGCCTTCGAGCAGGAACTCCTCGTAGCTGGTCTCGCCCAGGCGCTTCTCGGCCAGGCCGTAGAGCACGTCCTCCACGTCGATCACCAGCAGCGGCGTCTGGGCCTTGCGCAGCGGCAGCGCACGGGCCACGACGCCGGAGAACTCCGGGTCCACGATCAGCGCCTTGGCCTCGCCGTGGTCGAGCATGAACGCGATGGTCTCGGCGTCGAGCCGGGTGTTCAGCGCATTGAGCACCGCGCCGGCCATGGGCACGCCGAAGTGCGCCTCGACCATCGGCGGGGTGTTGGGCAGCATCACCGCCACGGTGTCGTTCAGGCCGATGCCGCGCTGGTTCAGCGCGCTGGCCAGGCGCTTGGCGCGCTCGTAGGTCTGCAGCCAGGTCTGGCGCAGCTCGCCGTAGACGATGGCCGGGCGCTGCGGGTAGACCTCGGCCGCGCGGCGGATGAAGGCCAGCGGCGTGAGCGGCTCGTGGTTGGCGGGGTTGCGGTCCAGGTGCGTGTCGTACAGGGCGGTCATGCGGGTCTCCGGGGGACGGGCTCCCCGCACTGTGCCATATTGGTGGCTTTTTGCCATGCGGCGCGTCAAATACGAGTCAAATCGGTCTCTATCTCTTATCCATCAAGCGCTAACAGCTATTGTTTTTGAATGCCTTTGAATAGTTGAGCGCGCCCGGCATCCGTCACAATAGCGCCGTGTCCATCCCCCAGTCTTTCATCCAGGAGCTGCTGTCCCGCGTCGACGTGGTCGACGTGGTCGGCCGCTACGTGCAGCTCAAGAAAGCTGGCGCCAACTTCATGGGGCTGTGCCCCTTCCACGGCGAGAAGTCGCCGTCGTTCAGCGTCAGCCCCTCCAAGCAGTTCTTCCACTGCTTCGGCTGCGGCAAGAACGGCAACGCCATCGGCTTTCTGATGGACCACGCCGGCCTGGGCTTCCGCGAGGCGGTGCAGGAGCTGGCCCAGCAGACCGGCATGCAGGTGCCCGAGGACGAGAACGTCTCGCCCCAGCAGCGCGAACGCGCCGCCGCGCAGCGCAAGCAGCAGGCCACGCTGACCGAGGTGCTCGAGAAGGCCGGCGACGCCTACCGCAAGCACCTGGCGCAGTCGCGCCGCGCGATCGACTACCTCAAGGGCCGGGGCGTCTCGGGCCAGATCGCCAAGCGCTACGGGCTGGGCTACGCGCCCGAGGGCTGGCGCGCGCTGGCCAGCGTCTTCGCCGAGTACGACAACCCGCTGCTCACCGAATCGGGCCTGGTGATCGAGTCCGACGACGGCCAGGGCAAGCGCTACGACCGCTTCCGCGACCGGGTGATGTTCCCCATCCGCAACGCCAAGGGCGAATGCATTGGCTTTGGCGGCCGCGTGCTGGGCGACGAGAAGCCCAAGTACCTGAACTCGCCCGAGACGCCGGTGTTCCACAAGGGCCGCGAGCTGTACGGCCTGTTCGAGTCGCGCACCAGCATCCGCGAGATGGGCTACGTGCTGGTCACCGAGGGCTACATGGACGTGGTGGCGCTGGCGCAGCTCGGCTTTCCGAACGCCGTGGCCACGCTGGGCACGGCCTGCACGCCCGACCACGTGCACAAGCTGTTCCGCTTCACCGACACCGTGGTCTTCAGCTTCGACGGCGACAACGCCGGCCGGCGCGCCGCGCGCAAGGCGCTGGAAGGCGCCCTGCCCTATGCCAGCGACACGCGCAGCATCAAGTTCCTGTTCCTGCCGGCCGAGCACGACCCCGACAGCTTCATCCGCGAGCACGGCGCCGACGCCTTTGCCCGCCACGTGGGCAGCGCCACGCCGCTGTCGCGCTTCCTGCTCGAGGCCGCGGCCGAGGGCTGCGACCTGGGCCAGGCCGAGGGCCGCGCCCACATGTCGAGCAATGCCCGCCCGCTGTGGAACCTGCTGCCCGAGGGCGCGCTCAAGCGCCAGTTGCTGGCCGACTTCGCCCAATCCGCACAGCTGCCCAGCTCCGACCTGGACGCCATCTGGCAGCAGGCCACGCAGCAGGAGCTGCAGCGCCAGCCGCATGCGCGCGCCAATGCGCCCCGCCCCGGCGCCCAGCCGGCGGCGGATGCACCGCCCTCCTGGGCCGGCGACGACGCCCCGCCCTCGTGGGAGCCGGCCGACGCCGGCGCGGGCATGCCCGGCTACCCGGGCGAATATACGGGGCGCGGCGGCTATGCCGGCCCTTCGGGCCAGCCGCAGGGAGACTGGGGCTCGCGCCCGCGCCGCGACTTTGGCGGCGGCAAAGGCGGCCGCTCGCGCTGGGCACCCGCGCCGCCGGCCCAGCCGCCCATGCCCAGCGTGGCCGTGTCGCGCGAGGACCAGGCCGTGCGGCTGCTGCTGTCGCACACCGACTTCCTGGAGAACTTCTCGCCCGAGGACATGGCGACCCTGGCCCACCTCGACGCGCCCTACGGCCCGCTGTTCGGCTGGATCGAGCAGCAGTTCCTCGCCCACGGCGCGCAGCCCTGGGCCGTGCTGCGCGAGCGGCTGCTGGGCCACGCCAGCGCCGGCTTCGCCACGCGGCTGATGGACAGCCACCACGCCCAGGCCGAGGGCCCGCTCACCGAAATCCGCCAGGAGCTGCGCGACGTGCTCGGCCGCATCGTGCAGGCGCAGCTCAAGCGCGAGAACACCCTGCTGGCCCAGCAGGCGGCCAGCGACCCGCGCATTTTCGACACCTACCGGCGCAACCTGGAGCGCATCCGGGTGCTGAGCACCCAGTTGCAGCACTGACATGACCATGGCGCACGCAGGCGGCACCCGCCCCATCCCTGGAGCCTTCGATGCGCGGCAACCTTGATTTCGGCTCCTGGTCGGGCCTGCTGACCACCTTGCTCAGCCTGGTGCTGGTATCGCTGGTCGCGGTCGGCGTCCGCCTGGTTTTCATGCAGACGCTGCAGCGCCGCCGCGAGCGCGAGAACCGGCAGATCAACGAGCGCCTCAAGACCTTGATCGCCGCCTACAAGACGCTGGGCGGCGCGTTCACCGGCAACCTCGACGTCGACCCGACCCACCGGCGCGACCTGCGCCGCCGCGCCAGCGAGGCCGCGCCGGCGGACGGCGAGCGCCCCGGCCCGACCGAAGCCGGCCTCGAGCGCCGGCGCCTCATCCGGGACGCGGTGGAGGCCGCGCTGTCCGACGTGCTGCTGCTCGGCACGCAGGAACAGGTGCGCCTGGCCACCCAGGTGGCGCAGGACATGGTGGCGGGGCGGACGGTGCAGGTCGGCGAGCTGGTCACGTCGCTGCGCACCTTCATCCGCCAGGCGCTGGACCTGGAACCCATCCCCGCCGATCTGGCGATCCCCAGCCAGGGCCCGCTGCGCAGTGCGCCGGGCGCGGGGGCCCGGCGCGGCGGCAGCTCGGGCGGTGGGGGAGGCGGTGGTGGGGGCATGGGCGCAGCCGGCATGGGCGCGGGGCTGGGCGGCGGGACCGGGCTGGGCATGCACCCGGCCGCGGGAGAGCCGGCCGGCAGGGATTCCCCCTAAGCATTGTGCTCTTGACATTCCACAAACCGCTATAATATAAGGCTCATCGGCAAGAGCGACAGCAGCACCTCCGGGCCGGGCCAGCGTACAGATACGCCATTTGCCACCAGCGCAAGCGCCCAAATATCCGCAAGGACTGCATCCCAAATGATCGCCCAGACATCTTGCCCTGGAGGATAGCTCCTCGTGCATCTGCCGCCGCCATGGCGATGCGAGCGGGCGCCGTGCTTTGTTGCGTGGCGCCGCGCCGGTTTCATTTGTGTTTGTTTGTGTGTCTTCTTTGATTCTTGAGGGTTTTCATGCCTGCCACCAAGTCCGCGAAGCCAGCCAAGCCGTCCAAAGCCGGGGCTCCCTCCCTTAAAACCTCATCCACGGGCACAGCCGCCGCGCAGGCTGCTGCGTCCCCGGTTGCATCCGTGTCCAAGAAAGAGCCTGTGTCCTCTACCAAAAACCTCTCCAAGGCCGAGCTGCTGAAGGCAGCCGATGCGCTGCTGGAAGCAGCGGAACCGAAGAAGCGTGGCAAGAAGGCCGCCACCGACGAAGCGGCGGAAGCCAAGCCTGCCAAGAAGGCCGCCGCCAAGGCCCCGGCCGCCAAGAAGGCGGCTGCGCCCAAGAAGACGGCTGCCGCCAAGGGCCGCAAGCCCAAGGCCGAGGAAGAGTCCGACGACGCCGATTTCTCCGACATCGAGGAGGATCTGGAAGGCGAAGTCGAGGTGGAGGCCGAAGTCGAGGTCGAGGCCACGGTCAGCAGCGAGCCTGCCGAGAAGGTCAAGCCGCTGCGCATGAAGCTCAGCAAGGCCAAGGAACGCGCGCTGATGAAGGAATTCGGCCTGGACGAGACCGTCCTGACCGAAGAGGAAATGTCCACCCGCCGCCAGCGCCTGAAGGCGCTGATCAAGCTGGGCAAGACCCGCGGCTACCTGACCAACGCCGAAATCTCCGATCACCTGCCCGACAAGCTGGTCGACGCCGAGACGCTGGAAGTCGTGATCTCCATGCTCAACGACATGGGCGTGGCGGTCTACGAGCAGACGCCGGATGCGGAAACCCTGCTGCTGAACAACACCGGCCAGTCCGCGACGACCGAAGAGGAAGCCGAGGAAGAAGCCGAGGCGGCCCTGTCCACCGTGGACTCCGAATTCGGCCGCACCACCGACCCGGTGCGCATGTACATGCGCGAGATGGGCACGGTGGAGCTGCTCACGCGTGAGGGCGAGATCGAGATCGCCAAGCGCATCGAGGGCGGCCTGCAGGACATGATGCTGGCCATCAGCACCTCGCCCGCGACCATCGCCGAGATCCTGGCCATGGGCGAGGAGATCCGTGAGGGCAAGGTCGTCATCTCCACCGTGGTGGACGGCTTCGCCGACGCCGACGAGAACGACGACTACGTGGCCGAGGAAGACTTCGACGAGTACGACGAAGAGGACGACGACGACGGCAAGGGCGGCTCCAAGGCGCTGACCAAGAAGCTCGAAGAGCTGAAGAACGAGGCCCTGCGCCGCTTCGACAAGCTGCGCGAGCTGTTCGAGCAGCTGCACCAGCAGTACGACCAGAAGGGCTACGGCTCGGCCGGCTACGCCCAGGTGCAGAAGAGCCTGTCGCACGAGCTGATGACCATCCGCTTCACCGCCAAGACCATCGAGAAGCTCTGCGACATGGTGCGCGAGCAGGTCGACGGCGTGCGCCAGAAGGAACGCAACCTGCGCCGCATCATCGTCGACAAGTGCGGCATCTCGCAGGACAAGTTCATCACCGACTTCCCGGCCAACCTGCTGAACCTGCAGTGGGTCGAGAAGGAAGCCCAGGCCGGCCAGCCGTGGAGCGCCATCATCGGCCGCAACATCCCGCCGATCCAGGAGCTGCAGCAGAACCTGATCGACCTGCAGGCCCGCGTGGTCGTGCCGCTGGACGAGCTCAAGCTCATCAACAAGCGCATGAACGACGGCGAGCGCGCCTCGCGCAACGCCAAGAAGGAGATGATCGAGGCCAACCTGCGCCTGGTGATCTCGATCGCGAAGAAGTACACCAACCGCGGCCTGCAGTTCCTCGATCTGATCCAGGAAGGCAACATCGGCCTGATGAAGGCGGTGGACAAGTTCGAATACCGCCGCGGCTACAAGTTCTCGACCTACGCCACATGGTGGATCCGCCAGGCCATCACGCGCTCGATCGCCGACCAGGCGCGCACCATCCGCATCCCGGTGCACATGATCGAGACCATCAACAAGATGAACCGCATCTCGCGCCAGCATTTGCAGGAGTTCGGCTACGAGCCCGATGCGTCCATCCTGGCCGAGAAGATGGAGATCCCTGAGGACAAGATCCGCAAGATCATGAAGATCGCCAAGGAGCCGATCTCGATGGAAACCCCCATCGGCGACGACGACGACAGCCACCTGGGCGACTTCATCGAGGACAGCGCCAACACCGCGCCGGTGGACGCTGCGATGCAGGCCGGCCTGCGCGACGTGGTCAAGGACATCCTCGACGGCCTGACGCCGCGCGAAGCCAAGGTGCTGCGCATGCGCTTCGGCATCGAGATGTCCACCGACCACACGCTGGAGGAAGTGGGCAAGCAGTTCGACGTGACGCGCGAGCGCATCCGCCAGATCGAGGCCAAGGCGCTGCGCAAGCTCAAGCACCCCAGCCGCTCGGACAAGCTGCGCAGCTTCATCTGAGCTTCACCCGACGGCCAGCGGCATCCTTGCCGCTGCACCATAATCAAAGCCCCGCCAGAGCCCCGCTCCGGCGGGGCTTTTTCCTTGGAGACCCCATGCAATCGCCCGCCCCCTCCGCCTCCCTGCACCTGCAAGACGACGGCACGCCGGCCGCGCCCTCCTTGCGCGCCGGCCCGGTGGAGGTACTGACGGCGGATGGTGTCGAGCGCCGCGACGACTGGATCGCCGCCGAGGTGCCGGTGGCCCTGGTGTTCAACGGCCTGTCGCACGCGGTGATGATGGCCACGCCGCAGGACCTGGCCGCGTTCGCGCTGGGCTTTGCGCTCAGCGAAGGCATCCTCGACAGCCCCGCCGACTGCTACGGCATCGAGGTGCAGCCAGGCTGCGACGACGCCGTCGAGGTGCACCTGGAGATCGCCAGCCAGCATTTCGCGCGGCTCAAGGACCGGCGCCGCAGCCTGGCCGGGCGCACCGGCTGCGGTGTCTGCGGCATCGACAGCCTGCAGGCGCTGGACCTGGAGCCCCAGCCGCTCACGCCACCGGCCTGGGTGCAGAAGATCACGCTTGCCACGCTGGCGCAGGCCTTCGCCGAGCTGCCGGCGCACCAGCCGCTGAACCGCCAGGCCGGCGCCATCCATGCCGCCGCCTGGGCGCGGCTCGACGGCAGCATCGCCGTGGCCATGGAAGACGTGGGCCGCCACAACGCGCTCGACAAGCTGCTGGGCCACATGGCGCAGCAGCAGCTGCTGGGCACCCCGGGCCTCGTGGCGATGACCAGCCGCGCCAGCTACGAGCTGGTGCGCAAGTGCGCCCGGCTCGGCCTGCCGGTGCTGGCCACGATCTCGGCGCCCACCACGCTGGCGATCCAGATCGCGCAGCAGGCCCACCTGCAGCTTTATGGCCTGTGCCGCGGCAGCCGGGCGATCCGGTATGCGGGCTAGCCGGCCACTTCAAAAAACAGAGCTGCTGGCGCTTTCCAGTCCATGGTTTCCAATAGTTTTCCTACTGAATCCATTGACCATCAAGCGCTAGCAGCTCACTTTTTCATCAGCGCTCGTACTGCTCGCGCAGCTCGCGCTTGAGCACCTTGCCGATCTCGCTGCGCGGCAGCTGCGGCACCAGCAGCAGCTCGGCCACACGCTGCGTCTTGCCGACGCGGCTGTTCAGCCAGGCCTGCAGCTCGGCCGCGCCGGCACTCTCGCCCGGCCGCAGCACCGCGTAGGCTACCGGTGTCTCACCCCACTGCTCCGAGGCCACGCCCACCACCGCGCACTCCTGCACCTGCGGGTGCTGCAGCAGCACCTGCTCGATGTCGCTGGGGTAGATGTTGAAGCCGCCCGAGATGATCATGTCCTTCTTGCGGTCGCCCAGCACCAGGAAGCCGTCCTCGTCGAGCCGCCCCACGTCGCCGGTGCGGATGAAGCGCACGCCCGCGGCGTCGAACCACTCGGCCTCGCGCGTCTTCTCGGGCAGGCGGTAGTAGCCCGTCATCATGGCCGACGAGCGGCCGACGATCTCGCCCGTCTCGCCTTGCGGCAGCTCGCGGCCCTCCTCGTCGATGAAGCGCACGTCCACGCCGTCGCGCGGCCGGCCCACGGTGTGCAGCTTGTCCGGGTGCCGGTGGCAGTGCAGCTCGCAGCCCACGCCGCCCTCGGTCATGCCGTAGTACTCGATCAGCTGGCCCGGCCAGCGCCGCAGCACCTCGGCCTTCAGCGCCGCCTTGAAGGGCGCGCTGGTGCAGAACTTGGTCGTCAGCCGGCCCAGGTCGGCCGCGTCGAAGCCGGCAAAGTTCATCAGCCGCTGGTACTGCACCGGCACCAGCATGGTGTGCGTGGCGCCCTCGCGCTGCGCCAGGCGCAGGTACTCGGCGGTGTCGAACTTGCGCATCAGCACCAGCGTGCCGCCCATGCCCAGCGTGGGCAGGGCCGCCACCAGCGTGGTGTTGGAGTACAGCGGCGTCGCCGCCAGCGAGACGGTGTTCGGCCCGTAGCCGTTGAACTCGGCCCGCTTCACATGCGCCCAGCGCATGCCCCAGGACTGGATGATGCCCTTGGGCACGCCGGTGGTGCCCGACGAATAGATCAGGTTGAACGGCCAATCCGGCTGCGGCGCTATGGGATGCGCTGTGGCGCCGTTCGCCTGGGCCAGCCAGCGCGACCAGGGCTCGCCGGCCGCCGAATCGTCCAGCGCGACACAGGGGATGGAGGCGTCCGCCAGCGTCCATTCCGCCGCCACCTCCGCATCGCGGAACAGCAGGCGCGCCTGGGCGTTGGCCAGCATGGCATCGAGGTTCGCGGCCGTGGACGAAGGCGCCAGCGGCGCCACCACCACGCCGGCCCGCAGCGCGCCCAGGTACACCAGCAGGTATTCCACCGAACTGCCGGCGCAGACGCCGATCACATCGCCAGGCACCAGGCCCGCCTGCTGCAGCCGCGCGGCCACCCGCTCCATCGCCGGCGCCAGCTCCGCGTAGGTGAGCGCGCGCTCACCCAGAACCACTGCACGGTGCTGCGGCCGGTGCCGGGCCTGCAGTTCCACCAGGGCTGGCAGCGAGCCGAAGGGCTCGGCCAGTGCCGTCTCCAGATATTCGGGTTTCGTATCCATCTTCCATCCACGGTGCAAGCAAGCCGCCAGCGTAGCGGAAGCCCCGCGCTCCCGGGCGCCCCACTGGGGCAAGCCCGGTTTTCCATGCATCAACCCCCTATTAGCATGCGTAGAAGTGGTGCGCCGTACCCTTGGAACGGCAGGCTGGCGCTTGTACAGGCGCTCATACAAACGTAGCAAGCTCGCAACACTTTTCCCAGCTTTGGCACAGAATAGATGTATATGCCTATACACACGGCCGCAGGAGCTACTAAACTTGTAGCAAAATCCGTGCTGTCCGACTATAGTGGGACCTGCGGCGAAACAAACTTTGAACGCATGCCGGCATGGCCATGCTCTTCAACACTGCGCAAGGAGAACCATAGATGAGCGCCAAAGAAAATACCGCGATCAACCAGCTGTTCGAACGGCTGGAATGCCGTTACGCTTTGCGCGTACTGTGGGCACTGCGGGACGGGCACCCGCAGACCTTCCGGCTGCTGCAGGACAGTGTGGGCGGCATCACCCCCAACACCCTGAACACCCGCATCAAGGAGCTGCGCGAAGCCGGCTTCCTGGACCACAACAGCGACGGCTACACCGTGACGCCGTCCGGCCAGGACCTGCTCAAGCGCCTGTCCGACGTGCAGGCTTTTGCCACCCGCTGGGTGGCCGCGCAAGTCAAGAAATAAATCCGCCTGCGCCGGAGACAACCCGCCCGCCGCGGGTTTTTCTTTGGCCAGACGCTGTAACATAGAGAGGGAGGTTTCGATATGACTTTTACAACTACCGCCAGCGGGCTCCAGTACGAAGACCATGTGGTCGGTTCTGGCGCCGAGGCTGTCAAGGGCAAGCAGGTCACCGTGCACTACACCGGCTGGCTGTACAACAATGGAGAGCAAGGCTCGAAGTTCGACTCCAGCAAGGACCGCAACGACCCCTTCGTGTTCCCGCTGGGCGCCGGCATGGTCATCAAGGGCTGGGACGAAGGCGTGCAGGGCATGAAGGTGGGCGGCAAGCGCACCCTGGTCATCCCCGCCAGCCTGGGCTACGGTGCCCGTGGTGCCGGCGGCGTGATCCCGCCGAACGCCACGCTGAAGTTCGAGGTCGAGCTGCTCAACGTCTGAGCCCCTCTGCCAAACTGCATCCAGGGCTGCCTTCGGGCAGCCCTTGTCATTTCTAGCGGCCCCGCTGCAGCCGACCCTGCAGCCAGGGGCTGCAGCGGCTGACCGCCACGGTCACCAGAAAGCCGACCGGCACGCCGAACACCCCCGCCTGCGTGGGCTGGATGCCCCACCACAGATGCGCCCCGCTGCCGCGCGCGGCCGACAGGCTGGGCAGGTTAAGCAGCATGTACAGCAGCGTCACCAGCAGCCCGGCCGCCATGCCGCAGCTCGCGCCCAGGCGCGTGGCCCCCTTCCAGTACAGCCCCAGCAGCATGGCCGGCACGAAGGCCGAGGCCGCGAGCGAGAACGAGGCCGACACCAGCACCAGGATCTCCGAGGTCTTGACCGACGCCACGGCCGCGGCCACCAGCGCCACCATCAGCAACGTGAACTTGCTCAGGATCACGCGCTGCTCCGGCGTCACCGGCTGCTGGCGCTGCTGCAGGTACAGGTCGCGCACCAGCGCATTGCTGATGGTCAGCAGCAGGCCGTCGGCCGTGGACAGCGCGGCCGCCAGCCCGCCGGCCGCGACCAGGCCCGACATCACGTACGGCAGCCCGCCCAGCTCCGGCGTGGCCAGCATGATGAGGTCGGCACCCAGTCGCACCTCGGCCCATTGCACGATGCCGTCGCCATTCACGTCCTCGATGGACAGCAGCGAGCTGTCGACCCGCGCCCATTGCGCGATCCAGTTCGGCAACTGGTCGAACGAGCTGCCGACCAGGTTCTGCATCACCTCCAGCTTGACCATGGCCGCCAGCGCCGGCGCGCTGGCATACAGCAGCGTGACGAAGAACAGCGTCCAGGCCACCGAGTGCCGGGCGCCCGCGACCGTGGGCGCGGTGTAGTAGCGGGTCAGCAGGTGCGGCAGTCCGGCCGTGCCCAGCATCAGGCAGAAGATCAGCGCCAGAAAATTGCGCCGCGATAGCTCGAACTGCTGCTGCTCGGCGGAGCTGCCCTTCGGATCGCCGGCAAAGGCCAGCGCATACGGCGGCACGCCGCCCAGCGGCCGGGCTCGGGCATGGTTCTCCTTCATCTGCGCCGTCCACAGCTCGCGCGCCGTGGCTTCATCCTTGGGCAGGGCCGCCAGGGCCCGGCTGGCGGCCAGCACCTGGCCCAGCTCGGCATTGCTGATGCGCAGCTGGTGCACCTGCTCGCGCAGCCGCTCGCGCTCGGCCTCCAGCGCTGCCGGTATGTTGCGCAGGCGCGATTCGTAGACCAGCGCGCGCTCCAGGTAGATGGACTCCACCTGCCGCTCGGCCGGATCGTGCAGCAGGGCCTGCTCCTTCGTGCTGATCTTGCCGAGCTGGCTGGCATAGACCAGCGGCGCGGCCGGGTTGCCCAGGTGCTGGTAGGCCAGCCACGACACCGGGATAAGGAAGGCCAGCAGCAGGATCACGTACTGGGCCACCTGCGTCCAGGTGATGGCCCGCATGCCGCCGAGAAAGGAGCACAGCAGCACACCGCCCAGCCCCAGCATGATGCCGATCTCGAACTGCACACCGGTCAGCCGCGACGCGATCAGGCCCACCGCGTAGATCTGCGCCACCACATACGAGAACGAGCACAGCACCGCGGCCCAGGCCGCCATCACACGCGGCCAGCGCCCGCCGTAGCGCAGCTGGAAGAAGTCCGGCAGCGTATACAGCCGCAGGGCCCGCAGCTGCGGCGCGATGAGCAGCGCCACCAGCACGAACCCGCCCGTCCAGCCCAGCAGGTAGGCCAGTCCGCCTGCTTGCTCGAAGGTGCCCGAAAAACCCTGCAGGTACAGCGCGCCCGGCAGGCTGATGAACGAGGCCGCGCTCATCCAGTCGGCCGCCGCCGCCATGCCGTTGTAGAACGGCGGGATGCTGCGCCCCGCCACGTAGTACTGCTCGGGATCGGCCGTGCGCCCCCAGACGCCGATGGCGGCATACATCATCACCGGCAGGAACAGGAAGATCGGACCTATCCACTGCTTGGGCAGGCCTTCGCGCTCGGCCCAGACCATGCCGGCGATGAACAGGCACACGGCCAGCAGATAGATGAGGAAGCGGCGGTGGTGCTGCGGCATGGCGGCTAGCGGATATCCCGCTCTGGGTGGCGCCACAGGTACAGCGCATAGCCCACCACCAGCAGCAGGTACAGCACCGGCAGGCCGGCTGCGTAGCGGTAGGCAGCGGCCTCACCCCACAAGCGGTCGATGTCGCGCGCGAAATACAGGCCCGCAAAGGTGGAGGCCAGCAGTGCCAGCAGCACCAGCAGCTTCACCCGGTTCAGGCGAAACACTACAAAGCCTTGGTCCTCGTTGCGCATATTGCTATGGTTTTTTACATACAGCCATCGAAGGACTATAGCGAGATTCCTTCCGCCGGCGCAGTGCACGCCAGCCTGTGGTTAACCCTGATGGAGCCAGGGCCCTCGGTTGCCGCCGCTTACAACTTGCACGCCGGCGCCTGACCCCGTTCCAGCGCGTGGCGCGTTTCAGTGGCTGTCATCCACTTTGCACAGGACGCCTCCATGCCTTCCCTCTCCTTCACCATCCGTGCCGGCGCAAGCTGCCTGCTTGCCGCCTGCCTGGCCTGGGCCGGCACAGGCCATGCCGCCACGCTGGCCGATGTGCAGCTCATCGACCGCGCCAGCGGCCAGAGCCTGCCGCTGTACCGACACCGCGGCGAGTACTGGGTCGCCGGCCGGCCGGGTGCGAGCTACGCCATCCAGGTCGGCAACCGTACCGGGCAGCGCATTCTCGCGGTCATCAGCGTCGACGGGGTGAACGTCATCACCGGCCGCACGGCCTCGGCCACGCCGGACGACGGCTATGTGTTCTCGCCGTGGGAAAGCACGGCCATCACCGGCTGGCGCAAGAACGAGCAGCAGGTGGCGGCCTTCTATTTCTCGGACCACAGTGCCTCGTATGCCAGCCGCACCGGCCGGCCGGATGATGTGGGCGTGATCGGCGTGGCGCTGTTCAGCGAGCGCCGGCAGCCGCCCCGCCCCCTGCCCCGTTCCGCCCCCTATTCCGGCGAAGCCGATGCGGCCGCCAAGTCCCGCAGTGCAGCCCCGTCCGCCGAGATGGCGGCCCCCGCCCCGTCGCTGGGCACCGGCCACGGCGCCATCGAGAATTCGTACAGCGGCACCACCGAGTTCACCAGCGCCACGGCGCGGCCGGTGCAGCTGCTGCGCATCCGCTACGACAGCCATGCCAACCTGGTGGCCCAGGGCGTGATCCCGCAGCCCCGCCCCCACCAGCGCCCCAACCCCTTTCCGGCCACCGGCAACGGCTATGTGCCCGATCCACCCCGCTGGTGAGCAGCCGGGCCGGCATAATCGCCGGCATGGCCGCGCCCGAGCCCCTGCCCACCGACGAAGACCTGATGCTGGCCTATGCCGCCGGCCAGGCCGATGCATTCGTGCCGCTGTACGACCGCAACCGCCAGCGGCTGTGGCGCTACCTCTTCCGGAACACGGGCAGCGCTGCGCTGGCCGAGGACCTGAGCCAGGACGTGTGGTTCGCCGTGGTCGATAGCGCGCCACGCTACCAGGTGCGCAGCAAGTTCAGCACCTGGCTCTTCACGCTGGCGCACCACCGGCTCATCGACCACTGGCGCCGGCATCGCGTGGAGATCAGCCTGTCGGACGACAGCGAGGAAAGCCAACGCCTGGCCGAGAGCCTGTTCGCCGCCTCCGGCTTCGAGCCCGATCGCCAGCTCGACCGCCGCACCGCGGGCCGGCTGCTGCTGCAGGCCCTGGCCGAGCTGCCCGCCGAGCAGCGCGCCACCTTTCTGCTGCAGGCCGAAGCCGACATGCCGCTGGCCGACATCGCCCGCGCCACGCAGGTGCCCGTCGAAACCGCCAAGAGCCGGCTGCGCTATGCACGCGCCAAGCTGCGCGAAGCCCTCCAGGTGATGGCATGAACCCGAATCCACCACCCCCTCCCGCACCGGCCGACCCGCTGGTGCAGCTCTACCGCGAAGCCACGGCCGAGGACCGCGGCCCGGCCGAGGCCGCCCGCGAGCGCGTGCTGGAATATGCTGCCGCGCAGGCCCGCCAGCGCCATACGCCGCCCCCGGCCGCCAACGATGGCCGCTGGCTGCGGCAGGCGGTGGCTGGCATTGCCGCCATCGGCGTGGTGGGTGTGCTGGTGCTGCAGCACGGGCAGCAGGCCGATACCGAATCCGGCAGCGCCGGGCCGGCCGCGGAGCTGGCAGCGCCGCCCGCCGACGTGCCGGCACCGGCCGCGGCACCTGCCCGCTCGTCTGCCGCAGGAGCGCCTGCCGCAGGGCCGCCTGCCGCAACCTCGGCGCCTGCGGCGAAGGAGCGCGCCCGGGCGGTTGCACCGGTGGCTCAGCCCCAGGCCGCAGCGCCAGCAGAGGCCACGCGCGATTGCGCCGCTGCCGATGCCCAGCAAGCAAAACGGGCGGATGCCCATGGCCCCCGCCCGTCTGCAGAGCAGGATTGCACGCCGCCGGAAGACGGCACGCAAACCCCGCAGAAGAAAGATCAGTAGATTTCCGGTACGAACATCTGCGCCGGCACCGGCTGGCGGATGTAGTCGGGGTGGCGCACGCGATCGGGCAGCACCACGTGATCGTGGTCGATATCGGTATAGGGCATCTGGCCCAGCAGGTGCGCGATGCAGTTGAGGCGGGCTTTCTGCTTGTCCACCGCCTGCACCACCCACCAGGGCGCCTCGGCGATGTGGGTGCGCTCCAGCATCGCCTCCTTGGCCTTGGTGTACTCCTCCCAGCGCACCCGGCTCTGCAGGTCCATGGGCGAGAGCTTCCACTGCTTGAGCGGGTCGTGGATGCGGCCCAGGAAGCGTAGGTGCTGCTCTTCGTCGGTGATCGAGAACCAGTACTTGATCAGGCGTATGCCCGAGCGCACCAGCATCTTCTCGAACTCGGGCACCGAGCGGAAGAACTCCTCGTACTCATCCTCGGTGCAGAAGCCCATCACCTTCTCGACGCCGGCGCGGTTGTACCAGCTGCGGTCGAACAGCACGATCTCGCCGGCCGCGGGCAGGTGCGCCACATAGCGCTGGAAGTACCACTGGGTGCGCTCGCGGTCGTTGGGCGCCGGCAGCGCGGCCACGCGCACCACCCGGGGGTTCAGGCGCTGCGTGATGCGCTTGATGACGCCGCCCTTGCCGGCCGCGTCGCGTCCCTCGAACAGGATGACGACCTTCTCGCCGGTGTGCTGCACCCAGTCCTGCAGCTTGACCAGTTCCCCCTGCAGCCGTACCAGCTCGCGGAAATACTTGTAGTCGGGATCGGAGAGCCCGGCGGCCGCGAATGGCACGCCGCTGAGCAGCCCGTCCTCCATCTCCAGTTCCAGCGATTCGTCGTAGCTGTCCATCACATCGCGCGCGATGCGCTGCATGATGTCTTCAGGCATGAGCCGTAATTTGTCTTTCATGGCGAACACTTCCACAGTCAAGGAAATGATCCAACAAATCTATGACAACTTCATGACAATGGGATGTCATTCACCCGAAGTTTGTTACATCTTCTGCAACAAGTCCAGCCGGTGGCGGATTTCCGGCGCGTCGCTGGCGCCTTCGGCATGCGCCAGGTACTCGCCCAGGTCCACCAGGGCCCGGTCCTTCACCCCCAGCTCCACGTAGGCCAGCCCACGGTCGCGCACCTCGGTCCACTGGTCGGGCTCGAGCACGATGCGCCGGTTCTGCGCCTCGATCAGCCGGGGCCAGTTGCGTTCGGAGCGGTAGATTTCCTTGAGGTTGCCCAGCATGCGGGCGATGATGTCGCGCGGCGTGGCCGCCTGCAGGTACAGGCCGAGTGGCACCTCGTCGTCCAGCGGGCGCAACTGCTGCGGCCGCACGGACTCCAGCATCTCCGCCAGCATGCTGCTCGAGAAGGACTGGCCCGTCAGCGGGTCCAGCACCACCTGCCCCTCGGGCAGGCTCACCTTCAGCAGGAAGTGCCCCGGAAAGCCCACGCCATGCACTTGCAGCCTCAACTCGGCCGCCAGCTCCAGCCAGATCACGGCCAGCGACACCGGTATGCCCCGGCGCTTGTGCAGCACCACGTTCAGGCAGCTGTTGTCCGGCGCGTAGTAGTCGTTGGCATTGCCCTGGAAGCCCCACTCGCCATAGAACATGTGGTTCAGGAACTTGAGCCGCGTGAGCTGGCTGTGGCTCTCGCAGTCGCGATGGCGCCGCATCTGCCCGATCAGCTGGTCGACCTCGTTGAGCACCTGCTGCACGTCGAGCTGCGGGTACTCGATGCAGGCCAGCGACGCCGCGGCCTCGAGCAGCGGAAATTCGCTGTCGCTTTGCACCAGCGACGAAAAATGCTCCAGAGGAGTCGGCAACGAAAAGCTCAGATCCATATCTGTCCCATGCCCCTACTATCTTCGCAGCAGCTCCCTCAGCCGCATGCCCGTCAGCGCCAGCGCCCCGAAGTACAGCAGCACCGACGCCGCCAGCCAGCCGGCCATCAGGCCAAAGCGCTGCAGGCGATGCGCGCCCAGCGCCACCCAGTCGAAGTGCCGCGCACCGAATACCAAAAATATAGCAAGCAATGCGGAGGCAAAAAGCACACGGGCTGCAAATACCCCCCAACCGGGCAGTGGCTGGAAACTGCCGCGCCGCACCAGGCCGATCAGCAGCCACAGCGCATTGACCAGCGCCCCCAGGCCGATGGACAGCGCCAGCCCCGCGTGCGCGAGCCAGGGCACCAGCACCAGGTTCAGCAACTGCGTCGCCACCAGCACGCAGATAGCGATCTTGACCGGCGTGCGGATGTCCTGGCTGGCATAGAAGCCCGGCGCCAGCACCTTGATCGCCACCATGCCGATCAGCCCGGCGCCGTAGCCCATCAGCGCGACCGCGATGCGGTCCACGTCCGTGCCGGTGAGCGCGCCGTAGTGGAACAGCGTGGCCACCAGCGGCGTGGCAAAGGCCAGCAGCGCCACGGCGCAGGGCATGGCCAGCAGCACCGCCATGCGCAGGCCCCAGTCCAGCATCGCGCCGTAGCGCGTGGAGTCGCCCGCGGCCTTGGCGGCCGAGAGCTGCGGCGTCAGCACCACGCCCAGCGCCACGCCCAGCAGCGCGGTTGGAAACTCCATCAGCCGGTCGGCATAGAACAGCCAGGTCACGCTGCCCACCGCCAGGTAGGACGCGATCTGCGTGTTGATCATCAGCGAGATCTGCGCCACGCCCACACCCAGCAGGGCCGGCGCCATCAGCCCGAGGATGCGGCGCACGCCGGCATCGCGCCAGGCCTCGCGCACCACCGCGGGGCTGCAGGCGATGCGCGGCAGCATGTGGATGCGGCGCAGCGCCGGAAACTGCACCGCCAGCTGCAAGATGCCGCCCAGCATCACGCCGGCCGCCATCGCGTAGATGGGCTCCTGCCCCGCGCGCTCCAGCCAGGGCGCCAGCAGCAGCGCGGCCACGATCATGCTGAGGTTGAGCAGCACCGGCGTGGCCGCCGGCACCACGAAGCGCCGCCAGGTGTTGAGCACGCCCGCCGCCAGCGCCACCAGCGACATGAAGCCGATGTAAGGGAACATCCAGCGCGTCATCAGCACCGCCGCGTCATAACTGTGCGGCGTCTGCCGCAGGCCGCTGGCCAGCAGCCACACCAGCACCGGCGCGCCCACCACGCCGAGCACGCAGGTCGCCACCAGGATCCAGAACAGCACCGTGGCCACGCTGTGCACCAGCGCGCGCGTGCGCTCGTCGCCCTCGGTGGCGCGCGTGGACGCCAGCACCGGCACGAAGGCCTGGCTGAACGCGCCTTCGGCGAACAGGCGGCGGAACAGGTTGGGAATGCGGAAGGCGACGTTGAACGCGTCGGTCAGCGCGCTGGCCCCGAAGAGCGAGGCCATCAGCAGATCGCGGGCCAGCCCCGTGATGCGCGACAGCAGCGTGAACAGGGAGACGGTGGAGGCGGCTTTGAACAGTGACACCCGGCGAGTGTAGCGCCGGCGATGGCGCCCCAGCGGCTGCCGCCGGGGCCCTGCATGGCAAATGTTGGTAAACGCGCTATAATCGCAGGTTCGCCGACATCATCCTCAGACTTTTAAGGAAAACATCATGGCAGGAAAGCCAGTCAAGAAGAACCCCCGTTTGGCATCGGGCCGCAAGCGCGCACGCCAGAACGTCAAGCTGAACGCCGCGAACACCTCGCTGCGTTCGAAGTACCGCACCGCCGTCAAGAACGTGGAAAAGGCCGTTGCCGCTGGCGACAAGACCAAGGCGACCGAACTGTTCGCCAAGGCACAATCGGTGCTCGACACCATCGCCGACAAGGGCATCTTCCACAAGAACAAGGCTGCTCGCGACAAGAGCCGCATCGCCGCCAAGGTCAAGGCCCTGGCACTGGCCGCCTGATACCAGGCCGCCGCACCAAGACAACAACAGCACGGGCAGCCATCGCGCCGCCCGCCGTTTGAATCGGGTGCGCTGTCAGCGACTGAAAAGCCGTCCCTCGGGACGGCTTTTTTGCGCTCAGGGTATTAAAAAGAATAGCTGCTGGCGCTTTTCCTCTTTGGATTTCAGATGGTTTTCATACTGAAATCAGCCAGAGGCAAGCGCTAGCAGCTATTCTTTTTGAGAGCGGGAATCAGGCCCGGCGGGCGGAAGGCTGGTCGTCCAGCAGCGAGCAGGCCTCGGAGGTCTGCAGGTGGTTGTCGCGGGCGAAGCCCATCACGAAGTCCCAGGCCATGGGGTTGAAGCTGCGCAGCTCGGAGTGCACGATCACGCACTTCACGCTGCCCACCATCGTCGGGATGCACCATGGCGAGTAGCCCAGGTGGCTGCCGGGGCGCGCGCCGCCGGGGCGGAACTGGCTCATCACGCCCGCCAGCCGCTCGGCCCAGTCGCTGGGGCGAAACGTCTTTCCGTCCTCGGTGATGCCTTGGATGAAAATCTCTTGAGCTATTGGCGATACCATGGGTTTGATAGTCTGTTGCATTGCGCGCGGCCAGGATCACTGTGCCGGAGCAAAGCACGTATTTTAACTCTTATATAAGAGATAGGGTTTTCATCCACAAAACTTCCATGCATGACTTTATGCATGATGTGCATGAATGCAAAGCAACCCATCGCAATGCAGTGATGCGGATTCTTCAATAGTCCCGCCAGCAACACACCCTAGAATGGCTGTGCCCATCGATGCGATTCCTGCATCGATAGGGTGAGGAACCCCTCCTTTTTCTTTTCATTTCTTTGCCTGGAGATTTTCCATGAACGCCATTGCCCAGCCCACCGAGCCCCATGTGATGACGACCTATGGCCGCGTGCCGGTCGCCCTCGCTCGAGGCCAGGGCGTGCGCGTGTGGGACGTCAACGGCAAGGAGTACCTGGACTCGCTGGCCGGCATCGCCGTCAACACGCTGGGCCACAACCACGCGCGTTTCGTGGCCGCGCTGCAGGAGCAGGTGGCCACGCTGATCCACTGCTCCAACTACTACTACGTGCCCGGCCAGGAAAAGCTCGCCGCACTGCTGACCGAGCGCGCGCAGATGACCAACGCCTTCTTCTGCAACACTGGCCTCGAAGCCAACGAAGCCGCCATCAAGGTGGCGCGCAAGTTCGGCGTGGACAAGGGCATCGCGAACCCCACGATCATCGTGTTCGAGCACGCCTTCCACGGCCGCTCCATCGCCACGATGAGCGCCACGGCCAACCCCAAGGTGCGCAATGGCTTCGGCCCGCTGCTCGACGGCTTCGTGCGCGTGCCGACGAATGACTTCGCGGCGCTGAAGGCCGCGGCCGAAGGCAACGGCAACATCGTCGCGGTGATGATGGAGCCCATCCAGGGCGAAGGCGGCCTGCACCCGATGCGCGCCGAGTTCATGCAGCAGGTGCGCCAGCTGTGCGACGAGCGCGACTGGCTGTTCATCGTCGACGAGGTGCAAAGCGGCATGGGCCGCACCGGCAAGTGGTTCGCGCACCAGTGGGCCGGCATCGTGCCCGACGTGATGAGCCTGGCCAAGGGCCTGGGCTCGGGCGTGCCGGTGGGCGCGCTGCTGGCCGGCCCTCGCGCGGCCAGGATTTTGCAGCCGGGCAACCACGGCACCACGTTCGGCGGCAACCCGCTGGCCATGCGCGCCGGCGCCGAGACCATCGAGATCATCGAGGCCGACGGCCTGCTGGCCAACGCCACCGAAGTGGGCGCGCACCTGAAGGCCGCGCTGCAGAAGGAATTGGCCGGCGAGAGCGGCGTGGTCGAGGTGCGCGGCCAGGGCCTGATGATCGGCGTGGAGCTGGACCGCCCCTGCGGCGCGCTGGTGAACCTGGGCGCCGAGGCCGGCCTGCTGTTCAGCGTGACGGCCGACACTGTGATCCGCCTGGTGCCCGCGCTGATCCTGACGAAGGCCGAGGCCGACGAGATCGCGGCCCGGCTGGCACAGCTCGTCAAGAGCTTCCTGGCGAAGAAGGACTGAGACCCGCCATGACCGACAAGACCATCAAGCACTACCTGCAGTTCCAGGACTTCAGCGCCGACGAGTACGCCTACGTGCTGGCGCGCGCCGCGCTGATCAAGCAGAAGTTCAAGAAGTACGAGAAGCACTACACGCTGGTGGACCGCACGCTGGCGATGATCTTCGAGAAGGCCAGCACGCGCACACGCGTGAGCTTCGAGGCCGGCATGTACCAGCTCGGCGGCTCGGTGGTGCACCTGACCACCGGAGACAGCCAGCTCGGCCGCGCCGAGCCCATCGAGGACAGCGCGCGCGTCATCAGCCGCATGACCGACCTGGTGATGATCCGCACCTTCGGCCAGGACAAGATCGAGCGCTTCGCCGAGTACTCGCGCGTGCCGGTCATCAACGGCCTGACCAACGAGTTCCATCCCTGCCAGATCCTGGCCGACATCTTCACCTTCATCGAGCACCGCGGCAGCATTGCTGGCAAGGTCGTGGCCTGGGTGGGCGACGGCAACAACATGGCCAACACCTGGCTGCAGGCGGCCAACCTGCTGGGCTTCAAGGTGCACCTGAGCACGCCCAGCGGCTACGGCGTCGACACCCAGCTGGCCTTCGGCGGCCAGGCCTTCGATGCCGGCTGCTACCAGGTGTTCGACAACCCGATGGACGCCTGCCGCGGCGCCGACCTGGTGACCACCGACGTGTGGACCAGCATGGGCTACGAGCAGGAGAACGAGGCCCGCCGCAAGGCCTTTGCCGACTGGTGCGTGGACGCCGAGATGATGGGCGTGGCCAAGGCCGATGCCCTGTTCATGCACTGCCTGCCCGCGCACCGCGGCGAGGAAGTGCAGGCCGATGTCATCGACGGGCCGCAGTCCGTGGTCTGGGATGAGGCAGAAAACAGGATGCACGTGCAAAAGGCACTCATGGAGTACCTTTTGCTCGGCCGACTTGCATGAAATGCAAGTCGGTGGCGCGCAGCGCCAGCAGCCTGTTTCGGTGCAGGCTCATATCCGCGCAGCGGATGTGAAGCAGCCGCAGGCTGCGGGCCGGAACCACAACAGGATGCACGTGCAAAAGGCACTCATGGAGTACCTGCTGCTGGGTCGCCTGGACTGACGCTTAATACTTAAAACCCATAGCGGCTGGCGCTTGCTGCAAGCCGACTTCAAAGCAAAATATATTTGAAGTCGACCTGTGACGAGCGCCAGCCGCTATCTTTTTAGACTCTTTCAGACCTTGCGCTTGCCGCCCGTATCCGAGCAGCTGTCGCCGCCGCAGGCGCTGCAGCCGCCGCAGCCGGACGACGACTTGGGCGCCAGCGACGGGTGCAGTCGCCCGGCCTTGCTGCGCCAGCGCGCCGGCAGGTAGCGCCACACCAGCGACACGGCGGCCGCGGCCACGATCACGCCAACGATCAGCTCTTGCATTAGCCCGCTCCCAGCGCCAGGGCGACGCGGTAGGTGATGAAACTGGCGAGGTACGCCAGGCCGAAAAGGTATCCCAGCATCAGCAGCGGATAGCGCCAGCCGTTGGTCTCGCGCCGCACCGCCGCGATGGTCGAGATGCACTGCGGCGCAAAGATGAACCATACCAGCAGCGACAGCGCCGTGGCCAGCGACCAGCTCTGCGCGATCAGCGGCCCGAGCTGCTCGGCCATGGCCTCGTCGCTCGCCGCCGACAGCGCATAGACCGTGCCCATGGCGCCGACAGCGACCTCGCGCGCCGCCATGCCGGGCACCAGCGCGATGGAGATCTGCCAGTTGAAGCCTATGGGCGCCAGCAGCACCTCGAGCCAGCCGCCGATGCGGCCCGCCAGGCTGTAGCGGATGGCCGCGCCCGCGGCACCTTCCGGCGCCGCCGGGTAGCTGGCCAGGAACCACAGCACGATGCTGACCGTAAGGATGATGCCGCCCACGCGGCGCAGGAAAATCATCGCGCGCTCGTACAGGCCCAGCGCCAGGCTGCGCACGCTGGGCCAGCGGTAGGCGGGCAGCTCCATCAGCAGCGGCGTGGGGCCGGCGCTCTTGCCGATCAGCCGAGCGACGGCGGCCACGCCCATGGCGCTCACGATGCCGCCCACGTAGAGCGCGAACAGCACCAGGCCCTGCAGGTTGAAGACGCCGGCCACGCTGCGCGCGGGGATGAAGGCCCCGATCAACAGCGTGTAGACGGGCAGGCGCGCCGAGCAGGTCATCAGCGGCGCGATCATGATGGTCACCAGCCGGTCGCGCCAGCTGGTGATGGAGCGCGTGGCCATGATGCCGGGCACGGCGCAGGCAAAGCTCGACAGCAGCGGGATGAACGAGCGCCCCGACAGCCCGACCTTGCCCATGACGCGGTCGAGCAGAAAGGCCGCGCGCGGCAGGTAGCCCGAGTCCTCGAGCACGAGGATGAAGAAGAACAGGATCAGGATCTGCGGCAGGAACACCAGCACGCTGCCGGTGCCGGCGATGATGCCGTCCGTGAGCAGGCTGCGCAGCACGCCGTCGGGCAACTGCGTGCTCACGAGCCCGGCCAGCGCCGCCATGCCGCCCTTGATGCCGTCCATCAGCGGCTCGGCCCAGCTGAACACGGCCTGGAACATCAAAAACAGCGTGGCCGCGAGCAGCAGCATGCCCCACAGCGGGTGCAGCACCACGGCGTCGATGCGGTCGTCACGATGCGTATCCACCACGGGCTCGCGCACGCTGTCCGCCATGATGAGCGCCACCTGCTGGTGCAGCGCCAGCACCTGCTCGCGCGCATCGCCGGCGATGGCCTGCGCAGCCGGCGCGGCCAGGGCGCGCGCCTCGGCACTGTCCAGCCAGTCGAGCAGTTCGCGCGCGCCGTCCTGGCGCACGCCCACCGAGGCAATCACCGGCATGCCGAGCGCGCGCGCCAGCGCATCGCGGTCGATGGCGATGCCCTGGCGCTCGGCCATGTCGCTCATGTTCAGCACCAACACCATGGGCAGGCCCAGGCGCCGCGCCTCCAGCACCAGACGCAGGTTCAGGCGCAGGTGGGTGGCGTCGGTCACGCAGACCAGCAGCTCGGGCGGCGCCTCGCTGGCATGCAGGCCCGAGACGATGTCGTGCGTGATGCGCTCGTCCTCGCTGTGGGCGTGCAGGCTGTAGGCGCCGGGCAGGTCGAGCACGCGCACGCGGCGGCCGGCGGCGGTGCTCAGCCAGCCCTCCTTGCGCTCCACCGTCACGCCGGCGTAGTTGGCCACCTTCTGGCGCGCGCCAGTCAGCAGGTTGAACAGCGCGGTCTTGCCGCAGTTGGGATTGCCCAGCAGGGCCAGGCGCAGCGGCGCAGCGGCCGCGCCGCCGGTGGCCTTGCCCAAGGGCTGCAGGGGCTGCAGCGGTGGACGCGCCGTCATGCCCCGCCCTCCACCACGCTCACCCGCACCAGCGATGCCTCGTGGCGACGCAGCGCAAACGTGGCCTGGCCCACGCGCACCGCCAGCGGATCGCCGCCGGGAAAGCCCGCCGCCACGATGCGCACCGGCTCGCCCGGCAGGAAGCCGATCTCCATCAGCCGCAGCAGCAGGGTCTGGTCGCTGCTGGGCGCCAGATCGACCACGCGCGCCGGCGTGTGGCGGGGCAACGCATCAAGAGGGATCAGGCCGGGGGCAGGAGCGCCGGGCACGGGGGCAGGCCCCGGCGGCAGGATGTCGGCAGTCATGGCTGGCAATAGGTATTAGTAATAATTCTCATTTTCATCGAAATCACCCTGGCTGCACCATATCTGCTTGGTAAACAGAGCTGCCCTGGGGGTCTTGCGGCGCGGCACAATACGGCCCTGCCGCCATCCGTCCCCAGCCCCACGCCCTGCCATGAACCACCCCTGCCTGTCCTGCGGCGCCTGCTGCGCCTCGTTCCGCGTGGATTTTTCCGTGCACGAATCGCAGGAGCATGGCGGGCGCGTGCCCGCCGGGCTGATCGAGGAAGTCACCGAATACACCTGCCGCATGCGCGGCACCGACTGGGCGCGGCCGCGCTGCGCGGCCCTGGTGGGCAAGGTGGGCGAGAAGGCGCACTGCGGCATCTACGAATGGCGCCCCTCGCCCTGCCGCGAGTTCGCCGCCGGCAGCGATGCCTGCAACCGCGTGCGCCAGCGCCATGGCATGCCGCCGCTGGAAAGCGGCCTGCTGTAACGCGCCACTGCCCTATACCGGCAGCCCGGCCAGCTGCCCCTTGAACTCCTGCAGCGAGAAATGCGTGTGCACCTGGCGCACGCCCGGCAGGCGGTGCAGCTTGCGCTGCAGCAGGTTGGAATAATCGTCGAGGTCGCGCGCGACGACGACCAGCAGAAAGTCCTCCGGCCCCGAGATGCCGTGGAACATCACCACCTCGGGGATGGCGCACACGGCCTCCTCGAAGCTCAGCGACGATTCCTCGTTCTGGTGGTCGATCGCCACCATCACGAAAGCCAGCACGCCGAAGCCCAGCGCGCGCCGGTCCAGCGCCGCGTGGTAGCCGGTGATGACGCCCTCGTCCTCCAGGCGCTTGATGCGCCGCCACGACGGCGACTGCGACAGGTTCACCCGCTGGGCCAGGTCGCCGGAGGTGAGGCGCGCGTTCTCCTGCAGCGCCCGGATCAGCAAACGGTCGGTCTTGTCGACTTCAATTGGCATAAAAACAATCTCATTTCACTAATAATTGGATTGATTATCCAATTTTTCCACATTTCATGGATAACCATTAATCCTGCCGCCAGCCCTGCACCTAGCATGCGCGCATCCCCAAACCACGGAGACAAGGCATGCAGGCCTTCGACGACATCGTCCAGCGCGAAGCCGGACTGAAACAACAACTGAGCGCCGGCCAGATGGCGATGATCGCCATCGGCGGCGCCATCGGCACCGGCCTCTTCCTGGGCAGCGGCTTTGCGATCAGCTTCGCCGGGCCCAGCGTGCTCATCAGCTACGCCGTGGGCGCGGTGATCTCGCTGCTGCTGATGGGGTGCCTGGCCGAGATGACGGTGGCCCACCCCACCTCGGGCTCGTTCGGCGCCTATGCCGAGCACTACATCGCGCCCATCGCCGGCTTTCTCGTGCGCTACGCCTACTGGGCCGCCGTGGTGCTGGCCGTGGGCACCGAGGTGACGGCCATCGGCCTGTACATGGGCTACTGGTTCCCCGAGGTGCCGCGCTGGACCTGGGTGCTGCTGTTCTCGGCCGTGCTGGTCGGCGTGAACATGATGAGCGTCAAGGCCTTCGGCGCCGTGGAGTACAGCTTCTCGCTGGTCAAGATCATCGCCATCGTGGCCTTCATCGTGATTGGCGCCTGGGTGGTCTTCGGCACCCGGCCCGAGGGCGTGGGCTTTGGCAACTACGTGAGCCACGGCGGCTTCTTCCCCAAGGGCGGCTGGGGCACCTGGGTGGGCGTGATCATCGCCATCTTCAGCTACCTGAGCATCGAGATGATCGCCGTCGCCGCCGGCGAGGCCAAAGACCCGCAGCGCGCCATCACCAGCGCCTTCCGCTCGACCATGGTGCGCCTCGTGGTGTTCTACCTGGCCACCATCGCGCTGATGCTGGCCATCGTGCCCTGGGCCGATGCCGGCAAGGAAGGCAGCCCCTTCGTGAAGGTGATGGAGATCATCGGCCTGCCCGGCGGCGCCGGCGTGGTCAACTTCGTGGTGCTGGTGGCCGCGCTGTCGGCGATGAACAGCCAGCTCTACATCACCACGCGCATGATGTTCAGCCTCTCGCGCGCCGGCCATGCGCCGGCCGTGCTGGGCCGCGTCAACGCACGCGGCGTTCCGCTGCCGGCGCTGCTGCTGTCGTGCCTGGGCATTGCCGTGGCCACGGTGTTCAACATCGTCAACCCCGAGCAGTCCTTCATGCTGATGATGTCGGTATCGATGTTCGGCGCCATGTTCACCTGGTTCATGATCTTCGTGACGCACTGGTTCTTCCGCCGCCGCTGGGTGGGCCAGGGCAATGCCCCGCTGGCCTTCCGCATGTGGGGCTTCCCGTGGCTGACGCTGCTGGGCGCGGGGCTGATGCTGGCCGCGCTGCTGTCCACGCTGTTCATCGATGTGTTCCACCTCACGCTGCTCACCGGCGTGCCCTTCCTGCTGCTGCTCGCCGCCGCCTATGCACTGTGGTACCGCAAGCCCGCCAAATCCCTGGCCGCGGCGCAGGCGCAGTAAGCTTTTCTTCTGACTTTTCTCCGTTGTTCACCATGACCACACCTTCCCTCTTCGCCCATGTCCCGCCCTACGCCGGCGACCCCATCCTCTCGCTGATGGAGGCCTTCCAGCAGGACAGCCACCCGTCCAAGGTCAGCCTGAGCATCGGCCTGTACTTCGACGAACAAGGCCGCCTGCCGGTGCTGGACTGCGTGCGCCAGGCCGCCCAGGCGCTGAGCCAGAACGTCACGCCCTGCGGCTACCTGCCCATCGAGGGCATCGCGCCCTACCGCCAGCTGGTGCAGAACCTGGTGTTCGGCGCCGACCACGAGGCCGTGCGCAGCCAGCGCATCGCCACCATCCAGTCGCTGGGCGGCTCGGGCGCGCTCAAGGTGGGCGCCGACTTCATCAAGCGCTACTTCCCCGACGCCGAGATCTGGCTCAGCGACCCGACCTGGGAGAACCACCTCGCCATCTTCGAAGGCGCGGGCCTGCGCACGCACAGCTACCCCTACTACGACGCGGCCACCGGCGGCCTGCGCTTCGAGGCCATGCTGGACACGCTGCGCAGCATTCCCTCGGGCAGCGTGGTGCTGCTGCATGCCAGCTGCCACAACCCCACGGGCGTGGACCTGTCGCGCGAGCAGTGGCAGCAGCTGATTCCGGTGATCGTCGAGCGCGGGCTGATCCCGTTTGTCGACATGGCCTACCAGGGCTTCGGCGACGGCCTGGATGACGATGCCTGGTCCGTGCGCGCGCTGGCCGCGGCCGGCGCCCAGGCCTTCGTCGCCAACTCGTTCTCGAAGAACTTCTCGCTGTACGGCGAGCGCGCCGGCGGCCTCAGCGTGGTCTGCAGCGACGCGGCCACGGCCGCCAACGTGCTGGGCCAGCTCAAGGCCACGGTGCGCCGCAACTACTCGTCGCCGCCCACGCAGGGCGCGCGCCTGGTGCAGCAGGTGCTGCAGTCGCCCGAACTGAGCGCACAGTGGGCCGGCGAGCTGGCCGAGATGCGCGGCCGCATCAAGGACATGCGCGCCAGCCTGCACCAGGCGCTGCACGGGCACTTCGGCGAGCGCCGCGACTTCGGCTTCCTGCTGACCCAGCGCGGCATGTTCAGCTACACCGGCATCACCGAGCCGCAGGTCAACCGCCTGCGCGACGAGCACGGCGTCTACCTGATCCGCTCGGGCCGCATGTGCATGTCGGGCCTGTCGCAGGCCAACGTGCAGTATGTGGCCGACGCCATCGCCACCGTGCTGGGGGATGCATGACGGCCCCGCAGCCCGCCACCGAGCGCATCGTCGCCGAAGAGAAGGCGCAGCTCGACTTCAGCCAGTCGATGAGCTACGGCGACTACCTGCACCTCGACGAGGTGCTGAACGCCCAGCACCCGCTGTCGCCCGCGCACGACGAGATGCTGTTCATCATCCAGCACCAGACCAGCGAGCTGTGGATGAAGCTGATGCTGCACGAGCTGCGCGCGGCCATCGCCGCGATCGCCAACCCCTCGGATGCCACCAAGCCGGACGCCTTCAAGATGCTGGCGCGGGTCTCGCGCATCATGGAGCAGCTCGTCAGCGCCTGGACCGTGCTGTCGACAATGACGCCGCCCGAGTACACCGCCATGCGGCCGTACCTGGCCAGCTCCAGCGGCTTCCAGAGCGCGCAGTACCGCTGCATCGAGTTCGCGCTGGGCAACAAGAACGCCGCCATGCTCAAGCCGCATGCACACCGGCCCGACCTGCTCGCCCAGGTCGATGCCGCCTACCGCGCGCCCTCGCTGTACGACCAGGCGCTGCGCCTGCTGGCCCGCCAGGGCCTGGCCATCCCGGCCAGCCACCTGGAGCGCGACTGGACGCAGCCCTACAGCGCCAGCCCCGAGGTCGAGGCCGCCTGGGCCGCCGTCTACCGCGATCCGCACCGCTACTGGGACCTGTACCAGTTGGGCGAAAAGCTCACCGACATCGAGGACGCCTTCCGCCTGTGGCGCTTCCGCCATGTCACCACGGTGGAGCGCGTTATCGGCTTCAAGCGCGGCACCGGCGGCACGGGTGGCGTGAGCTACCTGCGCAAGATGCTGGATGTCGTGCTCTTCCCCGAAATCTGGTCCGTAAGAACCGCCCTGTGAGGCCCTCCATGAAACAAGTCGTAGACACCGGCCTGCCGCCGCTCAAGCAGCCCTTCTCGTGGGCCGTCAAGGCCAGCGGCCAGATGCTGTTCACCGCCCACGGCCCGGTGCGGCCCGACGGCAGCATCGACACCGGCCCCATCGAGGAGCAGGCGCGCCTGACCTTCGCCAACCTGCAGGGCGCCGTGCAGGCGGCCGGCGGCACGCTGGCCGACGTGGCCCAGGTGCTGATCTACATGACCGACGTGGCCGACATGCCAGCCATCGACGCCGTGTACCGCGAGTTCTTCGAGGCACCCTACCCCAACCGCTCCAGCATGGGCATCTCCGCGCTGGTGGTGCCGGGCATGAAGATCGAGATCGTCGCCTACGCCATGCTTGGCTAGGGCGCAATCCTGTTCAATACATGGTTCACGGCACGCGCGAGACTCCGGCCCCTGTGCCATCCCGCTTCACCGCGAACCTCCATGTCTTCCTCGCTGCTCGCCATGGGCATCTTCACCCTGGTCGGCGCCATCACGCCTGGCCCCGTCAATGTGCTGGCCCTGCGCCACGGCGCCGCCCGATCCCGCCTGGCCTGCGCCGCCTATGTGCTGGGCGCCAGCGCCAGCTATGCCATCGTAGTCTGGGCCATGGGCCAGGGCGCCCAATGGCTGCTGCAGGCCCTGCCCCGGCTGTCCGCAGCGGCCCAGTGGCTGTGCGCGGCCTACCTGCTGTGGCTGGCCTGGCGGCTGGCCCACGCCCCAGTGGGCGAGTCCGGCGAGCAAGCGCCGCACCGGCCCGGCCACACGCTGCGGCTCCTGCTGCAGGGCGCCGCCGTGCAGACGCTCAACCCCAAGGCCTGGCTCGTGGCGCTGGCTGGCGTGGGCCTGTTCGTGCTACCGCAAGCCGATGCCGCCCGGGCGCTTGTGCTGTTCTGCAGCATGTCGCTGCTGGCCTGCCTCATCGGCGTCGGCTGCTGGGCGCTGCTCGGCCAATGGCTGTCGGACTGGTTGCGCACGGAGCACCGCCAGCGGCGCTTCCACCAGGGGCTGGCCCTGCTGCTGGTCGCCAGCGTGGCGGCCATGCTGGCATGATGGCAGGCAGACACCGCCATGACTTCCTCCGCCTCGCCCCACCGCTTCCACCGCCATCCCGCCGCCCCCTGGGCCGAGCTGCGCGACAGCTCGCCCTCGCCACATTGCTTCCGGCTGCACATGCATGCCGAATATTCGATCGGCATCGTCGACGCGGGCCGCACCGTGTTCCACCATGCCCAGGGCCCGCAGCCCCTCGAGGCCGGCGGCGTGGTGCTGATCGAGCCCGGCGCCTGGCATGCCTGCAACCCCGAGCCCGGCGCGCCCTGGTCCTACCGCATGCTGTTCGTCGATGCCGCCTGGCTGCAGGCGCGGCTGGGCGTCGCCGCGCTGCGCTTTCCGCAGCGCGCACTGGCCGACGCGGACATCACCCGCCAGGTGGATCGCTTGTGCCGCCCCATCGACGGCCCTGCCGCAGCGCAGCGGCTGGCCCTCGGGCTGGAGCAGTTGATGGCACGCTGCGCCCAGCCTGCCGCCGCGCCGCTGCAGGACGATGGCACCGGGCTGCAGACCGCCTTGCAGCGCCTGCATGCGCAGCCCGACGCCGGGCTCACGGTGCAGTCGCTGGCCCAGGAATGCGGCATGAGCGCCACGCGCTTCATCCGCCGCTTCAAGGCTGCCACCGGCATGACGCCCGGCAGCTACCGGCTCAACCTGCGCATCAATGGCGCGCGGCGCCTGCTGGCCTCGGGTGCACCGCTGTCCGACGCCGCCTATGCCATGGGCTTTGCCGACCAGGCGCACCTGCAACGCGCCTTCAAGGCCCACCATGCGCTGACGCCGGGCTGCTACGCCCGCGGCGGCCCGGCCTGAGCCGCCCCGCACCCAGGGCCTTGTGCGCGGCTGGCCAGGGCGTGCGCCGAAAGCGCCGATACTTACGCCTTCGCTTTTTCACCCCCCGCGCTGCGCCATGGCCGACATCGAGCACATCCGACAACGAGAAACCGGTCTGCGCCAGCAGCTGACCGCCGCGCAGATGGCGATGATCGCCATCGGCGGCGCCATAGGCACGGGCCTGTTCATGGGCAGCGCCTTCGCCATCGGCGTGGCCGGGCCCAGCGTGCTCATCAGCTATGCCATCGGCGCGCTGATTGGCCTGCTGCTCATGGGCTGCCTGGCCGAGATGACCGTGGCCCACCCCACCTCGGGCTCGTTCGGCGCCTATGCCGAGCACTACCTCGGCCCGCTGGCGGGCTTCATGGTGCGCTACGCCTACTGGGCCGCCGTGGTGCTGGCCGTGGGCATGGAGGTCACGGCCGTGGGCCTCTACATGCGCTACTGGTTCCCCGCGGTGGACCAGTGGGTCTGGGTGCTGCTGTTCTCGCTGGGCCTGGCGGCCGTCAACGCCACCAGCGTCAAGGCCTTCGGCCAGGTCGAGTATGTGTTCTCCATGGTCAAGGTGGTGGCCATCGTGGCCTTCATCCTGATCGGCGCCTACGTGCTGTTCGGCGCCCGCCCCGAAGGGGTCGGCTTTGCCAACTACACGGTGGGCGGCGGCTTCTTTCCCAATGGCTGGTGGGGCACCTGGGTGGGCGTGATCGTGGCCATCTTCAGCTACCTGAGCCTGGAGGCCATCGCCATCGCCGCCGGCGAGGCCGAGAACCCGCGGCAGGCCGTGACCTCGGCCTTCCGCTCCACGGTGATTCGCCTGGTGCTGTTCTACCTGCTGTCGCTGGCCATCATGCTGGCCATCGTGCCCTGGAACCAGGCGGGCACCGACAAGAGCCCCTTCGTCAAGGTGATGGAGATCCTGCGCATTCCCGGCGCGGCCGGCGTGCTCAACTTCGTGGTGCTGGTGGCCTCGCTGTCGGCGATGAACAGCCAGCTCTACGTCACCTCGCGCATGATGTTCAGCCTCTCGCGCGGCGGCTACGCGCCCGCGGCGCTGGGCCGGCTCAACCCGCGCGGCGTGCCGCTGGGCGCGATTGCCGTGTCCTGCCTGGGCATGGCCGTGGCCATGGTCTTCAATGTGCTGAGGCCCGAGCAGTCGCTGGAGCTGATGATGTCGATCGCCATGTTCGGCGCGATGTTCGCCTGGTTCATGGTCTTCGTCACCCACCTGGCCTTCCG
The DNA here is from genome assembly GCF_054782535.1 of Comamonas humi. Lineage (NCBI taxonomy): Bacteria > Pseudomonadati > Pseudomonadota > Betaproteobacteria > Burkholderiales > Comamonadaceae > Comamonas > Comamonas humi. Next base: position 59,446 of record NZ_BAAGSH010000013.1, read on the forward strand.
CCCGCGCTGGCAGCGCGAGCACCCGGGCCAGCAGCTGCAGTTCCGCATGTGGGGCTTTCCGGTGTTCACGCTGCTCGGCGCCGTGCTGATGCTGGGCGTCATCGTGACCACCTACTTCACCCGGGAATTCCACACCACCGTGCTGGTGGGCGTGCCCTTCCTCATCATTCTCGTGCTCGTCTATGCTTTCTGGTATCGGAGGAAATGACGCCATGCCCCGCCAGCTCTGGGATATCTCCCCCGCCGTCCACCCCGCGGCCCCGGTGTTTCCGGGCGATACGCCGTACTCGCAGCAGTGGTGCGCCACCATCGGCCCGGGCTGCCCGGTGAACGTGAGCGCGATCAACATGTCGCCCCATGTGGGCGCGCATGCCGATGCGCCGCTGCACTACGACGCGGACGGTGCCAGCATCGGCAACGTCGATCTCGACGCCTTCCTCGGCCCCTGCCGCGTGATCCATGCCATTCGCTGCGGGCCGCTGGTCGAATGGCGGCACCTGGAGCACGCCATCACCGCCGACCTGCCGCCCCGCGTGCTGGTGCGCACCTATGCCCGGGCGCCCACCGCCTGGGACGGCGACCTCGCCGCCTACGCGCCCGAGACCGTCGAGCGCCTGGCCGACCTCGGCGTGCAGCTGATCGGCATCGACACCGCCAGCATCGATCCGGCCACGAGCAAGCAGCTTCCCAGCCACATGGTGATCCGCCGGCGCGGCCTGCGCGTGCTGGAGAATCTGGTGCTCGACGAGGTGCCCGCCGGCGACTACGAGCTGATCGCGCTGCCGCTCAAGCTGGTGCAGGCCGATGCCTCGCCGGTGCGCGCCGTGCTGCGCGCGCTCTAGGATCTGCCCACCAAAGCTATCATTACAATAGCTGCTCGCGCTTGACTATCAAGCGCCAACTGCCAATTTCATTCAAAACACCTGCCATGACCACCCTGGAAGCCTGCCGCGAAGTCGATCTGCAAGAACCCCTGGCGCCGCTGCGCGACTGGTTCGACCTGCCCGAGGGCGTGATCTACCTCGACGGCAACTCGCTGGGCCCGCTGCCGCGCGCCACCGGCCCGCGCCTGGCGCAGATGGTGCAGCAGGAATGGGGCCAGGGCCTGATCCGCAGCTGGAACGACGCGGGCTGGATCACGCTGCCGCAGCGCCTGGGCGACCAGTTCGCGCCGTGGGTGGGCGCGCGCGCCGGCGAGCTGGTGTTCACCGACACCACCTCGGTCAACCTGTACAAGGTGCTGAGCGCGGCCATCCGCCTGTCGCAGGCCGAGTTTCCCGGCCCGCAGGGCGCGGCGCGCACCCGCCTCGTCAGCGAACGCAGCAACTTCCCCACCGACCTGTACATCGCCGAATCGCTGTGCAAACAGCACGGCCTGGAGCTGGTGCTGATCGAGCCCGAGGAGCTGCCCGCCTGCCTGACCCAGGACGTCGCCGTGCTGCTGCTCAGCCACGTCAACTACCGCACCGGCCACATGCACGACATGGCCGCCGTCACCCGCGAGGCGCATGCCCAGGGCATCCTCACCGTGTGGGACCTGTGCCACAGCGCGGGCGCGGTGCCGGTCGACCTGAACGGCGCCAACGCCGACTACGCGGTGGGCTGCAGCTACAAGTACCTGAACGGCGGCCCCGGCGCGCCGGCCTTCGTGTGGGCCAATGCCCGGCATACCGACAAATTCTGGCAGCCGCTATCCGGCTGGTTCGGCCATGCCGAGCAGTTCGCCTTCACCAGCGACTACCAGCCGGCCAGCGGCATCCGCCGCTATATGTGCGGCACGCAGCCGATGATCTCGCTCACCGCGCTGCAGTGCGGGCTCGACGTCTACACCGAGGCCGAGCGATACGGCGGCATGGTGGCGCTGCGCCGCAAGTCGGTGGCGCTGACCGACCTGTTCATCGCGCTGGTCGAGGAGCGCTGCGCCGGCCACGGCCACGGCCTGGGCCTGGCGACGCCGCGCGACATCGCGCAGCGCGGCTCGCAGGTCTGCCTGACGCGTGACACCGGCGCCTATGCCATCGTGCAGGCGCTGATCGCGCGCGGCGTGATCGGCGACTTCCGCAAAGGCGATGGCGGCAGCGGCCCGCACAAGGACATCCTGCGCTTCGGCTTCACGCCGCTATACACCCGCTTCGAGGACGTGTGGAACGCCGTCGAGCACCTGCGCCAGGTGCTCGAATCAGGCGAATGGCAGCGCCCCGAGTTCAACCGCATCAACGCCGTGACCTGATGGACGGCCCCATGCAGGAACGCATCGCCATCCTCGACTTCGAGACCACCGGCATGAGCCCCGCGCATGGCGCGCGGGCGGCCGAGGTCGGCATCGTGCTGGTCGAGGGCGGGCGCATCGCAGGCCGCTTCCAGAGCCTGATGAACGCGGGCCAGCGCATGCCGCCGTTCATCACCCAGCTCACCGGAATCACCAGCGCCATGCTGCAGGACGCGCCGCCGGCCGAGACGGTGATGCGCGATGCCGCGGCCTTCGTCGGCACGGCGCCGCTGATCGCGCACAACGCCGCCTTCGACAGCAAGTTCTGGCTCGACGAGCTGCAGCGCGCCGGCTGCGACGGCGTGGCGCCCTTCGCCTGTACCGTGCTGCTGTCGCGCCGGCTCTACCCCGAGGCGCCCAGCCACTCGCTGGGCCGCATCGTGCGCTATCTGCAGCTGCCGCCGGCCGACAAGGCCCACCGCGCGCTGGCCGATGCCGAAATGACCGCCCACCTGCTGCTGCGCATGCAGGCCGACCTGCGCAGCCGCTGGCACATCCCCGATCCGCACCACGCGCTGCTGCAGCAGATCCAGGCCTGTCCACGCAAGCACCTGGCGCGGCTGCTGTTGCAAAGCTCGCAGGCGCAAAGCCAGCCCTCCTTGCCCACACTCACGCCCGCAGCCATGCCAGGCTGAACAGGCCCAGCAGCGCCACCACCGCCAGGTCGACGAGCAGCACCGCGCGCTGCACCCAGCGGCGCTGGGGCGCACCGTCCGGCAGCAGCTGCACCGCCATCTCCACCTTGCCCGGCGAGGCCATCAGCAGCAGCGCGGCGCTCACGTTGTGCACCGCCATGAAGGGCAGCAGCGGCGCGCCCAGCGCCTGCGCGATCTCGGCCTGCGTGGCGGCGAACATGGCGTTGGCGCCGGTGTTCGAGCCGGTCACGAAACCGCCCAAGGCCCCCACGAAGGGCGCGGCCAGCAGATACCACGGCCCGCCCTGGGCCAGCGTGCGCGCCAGCTGCGCCGCCATGCCCGATGCGGCCATCAGCACCCCGAGCGCGATGAACAGCGCCGTCACCGGCGCCACCTGGGCCCAGGCGCGGCCCACGCGCCGCAGCGACTCGCGCGCCGGCCGGCCGCGGGTGAAGAAGCCCGCCGCCACCAGCAGCCACAGCGCCGGCGAGGCCAGCCCGTGCCAGCCCGGCTGGCCCGCGGCGCGCACCAGCCAGCCGGCCGCCAGCACGCCGCCCAGCAGCAAGGCATAGGCGGCCAGCGCGCGGCGGCCCAGGGCATCCAGCGGCGCGCTGCCCGCCGCCTGGCGCCGCGTGCGCAGCAGGTGGAAGGCCACCACCACCAGCGCGCCCAGCGCCCCGGCCGGCGCCGTGCCGGCCAGCGCGTTCACCAGCGCCACCGCCGCTGTCAGCAGCAGGCCCGAGAGCAGGCCCTGCAGCATGGCCTGGCCGCGCCGGCCGGGCTCGGCCGCCAGCCACGCGGCCACCATGCCGGTGATGGCGAACGGCAGCACGCTCACCAGCGCCGAGGCCAGGCCCAGGTCGTGGAAGGGCACGCCGGCCATGGTGGCCGCGATCAGCGTGCCCGGCCCCATCGAGCCCCAGGGCACGGCGCACAGGCCCAGCAAGCCGATCAGCGCCACCTTGCGCGCCGGCAGGCCGAAGTGCGCCAGCAGCGGAATGCCGATGGTCACGCCCACGCCGAATCCGGTGACCGACTCGGCGAACGGCGTGATGCCGTGCACTACCAACAAGATAGCGCCCACCCCGCTGCCGGTGTGCGCCAGCAGCCATTTCGCCAGGGACTGCTGCGCGCCCGACTGGCGCAGCACCTCGGACAGCAGCAGCCCGCCGCCGACGATCAGCACCACCTCCAGCAGCACCGGCGTCCACACCGCGGCCGCCTGCAGCCACACGGCCGCCGGCTGGGGAAAGGCCAGGGCCACGGCCAGCGCCGCGGCCAGCACGCCGATGCAGGCCGCCTGCAGCGAGCGCAGCCCCGCCAGCAGGGCCATGACGACCGCCGCGATCGGCAAGGCGGGCAAGGTGCTCTGGAGCAGGTACATTGCAGTGATCCTCTGAAAATAATTTCTGATACGCAAAATTATTTTCTCATAGGAAAATCATTGGCACAAGATCCCACCAAGGAGGCAGGCTTGAATTCCAGCACTGCAACGCAAGCATCGGACGCGGAGGACGCCGCCTTCGGCGCCGCCGTGCGCGCGCGCCGGGCGCAGCTCGGCATCACGCTGGACCAGTTGGCCCAGGCCAGCGGCGTGTCGCCGGGCGCGCTGTCGCGCGTGGAGCGCGGCCTGCTGGCCACCAGCCTGCGCAATGCGATGGCGATCGCGCGCGGCCTGGGCTGCGAGCTGGGCGAATTGGTGCAGGGCGGCGCGGCCGCGCAGGTCACGCGCGCGGGCGAGCACCTGCGCTTCGTCGACGAGGCCAGCGGCGTCGAGCGGCTGGCGCTGGCCAGCCCCAGCGCGGGCCTGAACCTGGTGCAGTACCGCTTTCCGCCGCGCGCCGTGTCCAGCCATTTCGCGGCCCACCGCACGGGCACGCGCGAGGTCTTCCATGTGCTGGAGGGCAGCATCGAGGTCTTCACCGCGCACGAGCAGGTGCTGCTGCACGCGGGCGACACGGCCACGCTGGTGGTGGACAGCGAGCACCGCCTGGCCAACGCCGGCGATGTGCCGGCGCGCTTGCTGCTGCTGGTGCTGCTGGGGTGAGCTAAGAAAAAGAGAGCTGCTGGCGCTTGTTATTACTGGTTTTCAAATACTTTTCCATCTGAAACCCAATGATGGTAAGCGCCAGCAGCTACTGTTTTTGAAGATCTTCAGGGATTGGCGGCAAAGCGCTCGAAGCACTGGCGCAGCTGCTGCAGCCACGCTTCCTTCTGCGGCGGTGGCACGAAGCTGGCCTCGAAGCTGTTCGCCGCCAGCTGCCAGGCCTCGCGCGCGCCCATGCCGGTGGCGGCGAAGAGCTGCACGAAGTTGTCGTTCACATAGCCACCAAAGTAGGCCGGATCGTCCGAGTTGACCGTGGCCACCAGGCCCTGGGCCAGCAGCTCGGGCATGTTGTGGTCGGCCAGGTCGGGGAAGACCTGCAGCTTCTGGTTGGACAGCGGGCAGACGGTGAGCGGAATGCGCTGCTCGCGCAGCCGCTGCACCAGCGCCGCGTCGTGCACCGCCTGCACGCCGTGGTCGATGCGCTCGGCATAGAGCAGGTCGAGCGCGCCCCAGATGTAGGCCGGCGGGCCCTCCTCGCCCGCATGGGCCACGCGGTGCAGGCCCAGCTCGTGGCAGTGGGCGAACACGCTGGCGAACTTCTCCGGCGGGTTGCCGACCTCGCTGCTGTCGAGTCCCACGCCGCTGAAGTAGTCGCGCAGCGGCAGCGCCTGCTCCAGCGTGAGCCAGGCGTCGTCCTCGCTCAGGTGGCGCAGGAAGTTCAGGATCAGCTGCGAGCTGATGCCCCAGCGCTTTTCTGCCACCATGCAGGCCCGGTGCAGGCCCAGGATGACGTGCTTGATGTTCACGCCGCGCGCCGTGTGCGTCTGCGGGTCGAAGAAGATCTCGGTGTGCACCACGTTGTCGGCCACGGCCTTCTCGAGGTAGGCCATGCCCAGGTCGTAGAAGTCCTGCTCGTGCAGCAGCACGCTGGCGCCGGCGTAGTAGATGTCGAGAAAGCTCTGCAGGTTGGTGAACGCGTAGGCGGCGCGCAGCGCCTCGACGTTGTCGTAGGGCAGCTGCACGCCGTTGCGCTCAGCCAGCGCGAAGATCAGCTCGGGCTCCAGCGAGCCTTCGATGTGCATGTGCAGCTCGGCCTTGGGCATGGCGCGCAGCAGCGCGGGCAGGCGGTCGGCGGGAATGTCGGGTGGGGTGTAGACCATCGCGGGTGGCTCCTGTTTTTCTGTAGAGGAATTGTGCTTCATCCATTTGCGTTGAAAGGATTTTCTTTTTGCAAATGAGAATTGTTCTCATATAATATTTGGACACAATTCGCCAGCCAAGGCCCGCTTTGCGCTGGAGCCCACGCCAGCTTCCTTCCGTTCAACCTCCCGTTGTTTGAAAGCTGGTTCTTCGTGGCCTTGTCGACCTATGCCGGCGCGCCCTCCGCGCCTTCGGATTCCGCCGTTTCCCTCCCCGCCCTCCGGCCGCTGGCCCTGGCCGCCGTGCTGTGCTGCGCCAGCCTGGTCGCGCATGCACAGGCCGCCGCTGCGGGCGCCGCCACCGTCGTGGCCGCGGCCGACGGCGCCACGCTGAAGGAGATGGTCATCAGCGGCTCGCGCTACGAGCAGGACCCGGACGAGCTGCCGATGAGCATCGACGTGATCAACGCCCAGCAGATGGAGGAGCGCCAGATCGGCGACATCCGCGATGCGGCGCGCGACATGCCCAACGTCTCGGTGCAACGCAGCCCGGCGCGCTTCACGCTGGCCTCGGGCTCCACCGGGCGCGACCAGAACGCGGGCTTCAACATCCGCGGCCTCGACGGCAACCGCGTGCTGATGATGGTCGACGGCCTGCGCCTGCCGCGCAGCTACGCCTTCAGCGCCAACGCCTTCGGCCGCGACTACCTCGACATGGGCCTGGTGCAGCGCGTGGAGGTGGTGCGCGGCGCCACGTCGGCGCTGTATGGCTCCGACGGCATGGCCGGCCTGGTGAACTTCATCACCGCCGATCCCGAGAATTTCCTGAAAGACGGCAAGACCATAGGCGGCCGCGCCACGCTCGGCTACAACAGCGAGAACACCGGCAAGAACCTGGGCCTGGTGCTGGCCGGCAAGGCCAGCGACACGGTCGAGTGGCTGCTGGGCGGCACGCTGGGCCGCAGCCACGAGCTGAAGAACCTGGGCGACAACGACGCCACCGACAGCCGCCGCACCGCGCCCAACCCGCAGCGCGACCAGGACGCCGCGCTGCTGGGCAAGGTCGTCATCCGCCCCAATGCCGACCAGAAGCACAGCTTCACGCTGGAGCATGTCGACAAGCAGGCCGACTACCAGCTCTACACCGCGCGCTCGGTGCCGCCCTATGCCGCGACCTCGGTGCTCGACTCGGCCTCCACCACCGACATGAAGCGCACGCGCGGCACCTGGACCGGCGACTGGCGCAACCTCGCCACGCCGCTGGCCGACGAGCTCAAGGCCACGCTCAGCTACCAGAACGCCGATTCGCGCGAGTACATCTGGGAAGACCGCTACACCGCCGCCGACCGCACCCGCAACGTCACCTACCAGGAGAAGACCTGGCAGGCCAACCTGCAGGCCAGCAAGGTGCTGCAGAGCAGCCCGCGCGTGGCGCAGCGCCTGACCTACGGCATCGACTACATCCGCAGCCAGGTCGAGAACCTGCAGACCGGCCTGACGCCGCCCGTGGGCGAGACCTACCCGCTCAAGCGCTTTCCCGACACCACCGAATCGAGCTGGGCGCTGTATGCGCAGGACGAGATCAGCATCGGCGACCTCGTCGTGACGCCGGGCCTGCGCTACGACCACTTCCGCATCGCGGCCGACCAGGCGGGTTTCAACGCGCCGGCCGTGTCGCTGTCGGGCAATGCGCTGTCGCCCAAGCTGGGCGCGCTGCTCCATGTCACGCCCGAATGGAGCGTGTTCGGCAACTACGCGGCGGGCTTTCGCGCGCCCAACGCCGGCCAGGTCAACGCCTTCTTCGAGAACCCGGTCGGCAACTACAAGACCATCCCCAATCCCGACCTCAAGCCCGAAAAGAGCCAGAACCTGGAGCTGGGCCTGCGCGGCCGGCTGGCCAATGTCTCGCTGGACGCGGCGGTGTTCACCGGCCGCTACAAGGACTTCATCGACGACCTCGTGCAGGTGGGCGGACGCGGCACCGCCGCCGATCCGCTGATTTTCCAGTCGGTCAACCGCGGGCGCGTGCGCATCAGCGGCCTGGAGATCAAGGGCCGCGCCGAATGGGGCCGCCACGCCGGCATCAACTGGAGCACGCCCTTCGCCTGGGGCCGCACCCAGGGGCACGACAGCAACACCGGCGAGCCGGTCTCGTCCATCGACCCGCAGCGCCTGTCGGTCAGCCTGCGCGCCGACGCCGCGCAGTGGACCGCGCAGCTGGGCCTGAGCCACACCGCCGCCAAGAAGGCCGCCGACACCACCAACCCCAGCACCGGCGCGCAGTTCCTCAGCCCCTCGGCCACCGTGGTGGACCTGACGGCGCAGTGGCGCATCCGCAAGGACCTGCGCCTGAACGTCGGCCTCTACAACCTGACCGACAAGAAGTACTGGCGCTGGGCCGACGTGCGCGGCCTCGCCGCCAGCTCCAGCATCGTCGACTCCTATTCCCAGCCGGGCCGCTCGGCCCGCGTGACCCTGGTCGCGGACTTTTAAGCATTTTGGCCTGCAGCGCTTGTCCATCAAGCGCTGCAAGCTATCCATTCAATAGCAAACCACGGAGAAGCACCCATGAGCACCGACACCCTCCCCGCCGCCCTCGACGCCGAGCGCGCCGCCGACCTGCGCCAGCGTTTTGCCGGGCAGCGCGCCAAGGGCCAGCGCGCCCGCGAGGCCGCGCTGGCCTGCGCCAGCTCCGAAGGCGAGGCCCTGGCCGCGCACGCACTGCAGCTGGGCGCAGCCTCCGCCGCGCTGCAGGCCACGCCGCTGCGCGCCGAGTGGATCGACATCCTGCAGGCGCTGGAAGCCTGCGGCCCGGTGATGGCGCTGACGCGCAACGCCGGCACGGTGCACGAGAAGACCGGCGTCTACGCCCATGCCAGCGCCAACGGCGGCGTGGGCCTGGTGCTGAATCACGACATCGACCTGCGCCTGTTCTTCATGCACTGGCATGCGGGCTATGCGGTGGCCGAGCCCTCGCCCCACGGCGGTGCCGCGGTGCTGCGCAGCCTGCAGTTCTTCAACCGCAGCGGCAGCGCCATGCACAAGGTGTTCGCGCGCGAGGCCACCGACCTGGCCGCGTGGAATGCGCTGGTCGAGCGCTTCGCGCAGCCGGCCGACGCGCCCGCCGCCAGCCTGCCCGGCTTCGAGCCGCCCGCGCCGCGCGCGCCGGTGGCCGTGCCGCCCGACGCGGGCATCGATGTGCCCGCGCTGCGCAGCGCCTGGGCCGCGATGCAGGACACGCACGAGTTCTTCGGCGTGCTCAAGAAGGCCGGCGCCGAGCGCCAGCAGGCCCTGCGCCTGGTGCAGGGCGAGTTCGCCTGGCCGCTGCCCGCCGACACCGTGGCCCGCCTGCTGGACGAGGCCGCCTTCGCCGCCACGCCCATCATGGTCTTCGTCGGCAGCGGCGGCTGCATCCAGATCCACTCCGGCCCGGTGCGCCGCGTCGAGCCCATGGCCGCCGGCCCCGCGCAGTGGATCAATGTGCTCGACGAAGGCTTCAACCTGCACCTGCGCACCGACCTGGTGGCGCACGCCTGGCTGGTCGAAAAGCCCACCAGCGACGGCCCGGTCACCTCGGTGGAGGTGTTCGACACGCACGGCGAGCTGATGGCCATGTTCTTCGGCGAGCGCAAGCCCGGCAAGCCCGAGCTGGCGGCCTGGCGCGCGCTGGCTACCGGCCTGCCGCGCCTGGTCGGCGAAGCGGCTACGGCCTGACGGAGTGCAAGGCATGGCACACCGTACGCTTTCGCGGCGCGCATGGCTGGCCGCAGGCCTGGCCTCGCTGCCGGCATTCGCCCAGGCGCAGGCCCAGGCCCAGGCCCCGGACGCCGGCGCCAAGGCCCTGCTCCAGCCGCTGGTAGGCACCGAGCTGCCCGCCGCCAGCCGGCGCCTGGTCTCGCTGGGCGGCGCGCTCACCGAGCTGGTCTACGCATTGGGTGCCGAGGCGCTGCTGGTGGGCACCGACACCACCAGCAACTACCCCGCCGCCGCCAACCGCACGCCCAAGGTCGGCTATGTGCGCCAGCTCGCCGCCGAGGGCGTGCTCTCGCTCAGGCCCGACACCGTGATCGGCACGACCGAGGCCGGGCCGCCGGTGGTGCTGTCCCAGATCCGCCAGGCCGGCGTGGCCGTGTCGCTGGTGCAGGCCGACCACAGCTGGGACGAGGTGCTGCGCAAGATCCGCCTCGTGGGCCAGGCCACCGGCCGCGTGGCCGAGGCCGAAAAGCTGCGGCAGACGCTGCAGGCGCAATGGGACGCCACCCAGGCCAGCGTGGCGCGCGCCGCGCAGGCCGGGCGCCGGCCGCGCGCGCTGTTCATCCTGTCGCACAGCGGCAGCCCCACCGTCACGGGCAGCGGCACCGCCGCCGCGGCGCTGCTGCGCATGGCCGGCGCCGACAACGTGATGAAAGGCTTTGCCGGCTACCGGCCGCTGACGGCCGAATCCATGGCCCAGGCCGCGCCGCAGGTGATCGTCACCACCACCCAGGGCATCGAAGCCATGGGCGGCGTCGAGCGCTTCTGGCAGCGCCCCGAGCTGGCGCTGACGCCGGCCTTCGCGCGCAAATCGCTGGTGGCGATGGAGGCCAGCCATTTGCTCGGCTTTGGCCCGCGCCTGCCGCAGGCCGTGCAGGCGCTGCACGAGCAGCTGCTCGCCCTGCCGGTGGCCACGGCGTGAGCGGGCCCGCATCGCCGGCCATGCCGCAACCCCGCGAGCAGCTGCCGCTGCGCCTGCGCAAGCCGCAGGTGCTGGGTCTTCTCACGCTGCTGGTGCTGGCGGCCCTGGTGTTCGCCAGCGGCCAGGGTGCCTACGCGATCGACGCGGCGCGGCTGCCGGGCGTGGCCTGGCAGGCCTGGCTGCACTGGTGGAACGGCACGGGCGAGGCCAGCACCGAACAGCTCGTCTTCGCCACCATCCGCCTGCCGCGCCTGGTGATGGGCTTGGCCGCCGGCGCCGGCCTGGGGTTGGCGGGCGCGCTGATGCAGGGCCTGTTCCGCAACCCGCTGGCCGACCCCGGCCTGATCGGCGTGAGCAGCGGCGCGGCCCTGGCCGCCGCGGCGCTGATCGTGCTGGGCGCGCTGTGGTTTCCGCAGCTGCCGCGCACGCTGGGCAGCTGGCCGCTGATGCTGACCGCCTTTGCCGGCGGCTTGGCGGTGGTGGCGCTGATCTATGGGCTGGCGCAGGCCGGCGGCGGCACGCGCATCGGCGTGATGCTGCTGGCCGGCGTGGCCATCAACGCGCTGGCGATGGCGGGCCTGGGCCTGCTGAGCTTCCTGTCCACCGACGAGCAGCTGCGCAACCTGCAGCTGTGGCTGCTGGGCAGCCTGGGCGGCACGCGCTGGCCGGTGGCCCTGGGCGCGGCCGCGCTGGTGGCCGCGGCCGTGCTGCTGGCGCAGCGCCTGGCGCAGCCGCTCAATGCCATCGCGCTGGGCGAGGCCCAGGCCAGCCTGCTGGGCGTGGCGGTGGAGCCCACCAAGCGCTGCGCCGTGGTGCTGGCGGCGCTGGTGGTGGGCGCCATCACCGCGGCCTGCGGCATGATCGGCTTCATCGGCCTGGTGGCACCGCACTGGGTGCGGCTGATGGCCGGGCCCGACCACCGCGTGGTGCTGCCCGCATCGGCCCTGCTGGGCGCCGCGATGGTGGTGTTTGCCGATGCCTTTGCGCGCACCATCGTCCAGCCGGCCGAGCTGCCGCTGGGCGTGCTCACCGCGCTGGTCGGCGTGCCGCTGTTCCTGGCGATGCTGCGCCAGTTCCGCCGCCAGCTGTAGGAGCCAAGCATGTTCAAGCCTTTTTGGCCTCTAGCGCTTATCCAACAAGCGCCAACAGCTATCAATTCAGAAGCAAACAACGGCCCGCAGGCGGCCTGGGAGCTGCGGCAGCTGGCCATCGCCGTGCCCGGCGGCCGGCGCCTGGCCACGGTCAACGCCGTGCTGCGGCCGGGCCGGGTGACGGCCATCCTCGGCCCCAATGGCGCGGGCAAGTCCAGCCTGCTGCGCACGCTGACCGGCGAATGGCCGGCCCAGGGCGGCCAGGTGCTGGAGGCCGGCCGGCCGCTGCTGGGCCAGCCGGCCGCGCAGTTCGCCCGCCGCCGCGCGGTGATGCCGCAGGACGGCAGCGTGGCCTTCGACTTCAGCGTGCAGGAAGTGGTGGAGCTGGGCCGCTACGCGCACCGGCTGCAGCCCAGCCGGGACGAGGCCGGCATCGTGGCCCAGGCCATGGCCGCCACCGGCGTCACCGGGCTGGCCGCGCGCAGCATCATCACGCTGTCGGGCGGCGAGCGGGCGCGCGCGCACCTGGCGCGGGCGCTGGCGCAGATCTGGGACGCGCCGCCCTGCGGCAGCGCGCGCTGGCTGCTGCTGGACGAGCCCACCGCCGCGATGGACCTGGCCTACCAGCACCACACCATGGCCCTGCTGCGCCGCTGGGCGCACGAGCAGCAGGTGGGCGTGGTCGCCGTGCTGCACGACGCCAACCTGGCGCTGCGCTATGCCGACGAGGTGCTGCTGGTGCACGCCGGCGGCTGCGAGGCAGGCACGGTCCAGCGCGTGCTGACGGCCGAAACCCTGGCCCGCGTCTGGGGCGTGGCCTGCCATGCGGCGACGGCGCCCGACGGGGTGGCGCAGTACCTGTTCTCCAGCGCCGGCTGACACAAAAAAGGCCGCTTACGCGGCCTTTGCTGGGTCTGTCTGTCGGCTTACTTGCCCGAGCCCGGCACCTTGCCGTCCACGCCCTGCACGTAAAAGTTGATGCCGCGCATGAAGTTGTCGTCGGCCGTGGCGCCAGCGGCCAGCACTTCCTTGCCGCCGTTGTCCTTGATCGGGCCCTTCCAGATGCTGAACGTGCCGTCCTTCAGGCCCTTCTTCACCTCGTCGAGCTTGGCCTTGGCGTTGTCGGGCACGTCGGCGGCCAGCGACACGAGGTCGATCGAGCCTTCCTTCACGCCCCACCAGACGTGGCCGCTCTTCCAGCTGCCGTTCAGCGTGTCGTTCACCACCTTGCTGTAGTACGGCGTCCAGTTGATGATGGCCGAGCCCAGGTGGGCCTTGGGGCCGTAGGCGGTCATGTCCGAATCCCAGCCGAAGGCGCGCTTGCCCTTCTCCTCGGCGGTCTTGAGCACAGCCGGCGAGTCGGTGTTCTGGAACAGGATGTCGGCGCCGCCGTTGATCAGCGAGGTCGCGGCCTCGGTCTCCTTGGGCGGGCTGAACCAGTCGTTCACCCACACCACCTTGGTGGTGATCTTGGGGTTCATGGCCTGCGCGCCCAGCGTGAAACTGTTGATGTTGCGCAGCACCTCGGGGATCGGCACCGAGCCGACCACGCCCAGCACGTTGGACTTGGTCATCGCGCCGGCCACCAGGCCCGCGAGGTAGGCGCCCTCGTAGGTGCGGCTGTCGTAGGTGGCCACGTTGTCGGCGTTCTTGTAGCCGGTGGCGTGCTCGAACTTCACGTCCTTGAAGTCGGGCGCCACGCGCATCACCGGCTCCATGTAGCCGAAGCTGGTGGCGAACACCAGCTTGTTGCCGTTGGCCGCCATATCGCGGAACACGCGCTCGGCATCGGCCCCCTCGGGAATGCTCTCGACGTACGAGGTCTGGATCTTGTCGCCGAATTCCTTCTCCAGCGCCTTGCGGGCCTGGTCGTGGGCATAGGACCAGCCACCGTCGCCCACCGGGCCGACGTAGCCGAAGGCGATCTTCAGCGGAGCGGCGGCAGGCGCCGGGGCCTGCGCGGCCGGCGCGGGTGCGGGGCTGGCGGCGGGCGCCGCGGCCTCTTCCTTCTTGCCGCAGCCGGCGAGCACGGCAGCCGTCAGCGCCGACAGTGCGGCCGCCTTCACGAGCTTGCGTTGAGCGAATGGGGTCATGGTTCGTTCCTTTCAGGGGTTATTGCGCGCCGGGGACCTTGCCTTCTATGCCATTGACAAAGAAGTTGATGCCTTTGAGAAACGCCTCGTCGGCCACCTGGCCCGTGGCCAGCACTTCCTTGCCCGTGTTGTCCTTGACCGGACCGGTCCAGACGGCGAAGCTGCCGTCCTTGAGGCCCGCGCGGGCCTTGGCCACCTTGTCCTTGATGTCCTGCGGCACGTCGTCGGCGATCTTCACCAGGTCCATCGCGCCTTCCTTGACGCCCCACCAGAACGAGCCGCCCTGCCACTTGCCGTCCAGCGTGTCCTGCACGACCTTGCTGTAGTACGGCGTCCAGTCGATCACGGCCGAGCCCAGGTGCGCCTTGGGCGCGAAGGCGCTCATGTCGCCGTCCTTGCCGAAGGCGCGCGCGCCGCGCTCCTCGGCCGTCTTCAGCACCGCGGGCGAGTTGGTGTTCTGGTAGAGCACGTCGACGCCGCCATTGATCAGCGAGGTCGTGGCCTCGGCCTCCTTGGGCGGCGCGAACCACTCGTTCACCCACACGACCTTGGCCTTGATGGACGGGTCCACGCTCTGCGCGCCCAGCACGAAGCTGTTCACGTTGCGCACCACTTCGGGGATCGGCACCGAGGCCACCACGCCCACGGTCTTGGTCTTGCTCATGCCGCCGGCCACGATACCGGCGAGGTAGGCGCCCTCGAAGGTCTTGGCGTCGTAGATGGCCACGTTGTCGGCCTGCTTGTAGCCGGTGGCGTGCTCGAACTTCACATCCTTCAGGTCGGCTGCTGCCTTCTGCACGAACTCCTGGTAGCCGAAGCTGGTGGCGAAGATCAGCTTGTTGCCCTGGCCAGCCATGTCGCGCATCACGCGCTCGGCGTCGGCGCTCTCGGGCACGCTCTCGACCATCGAGGTCTCGATCTTGTCGCCGAACTTGGCCTGGATGGCCTTGCGGCCCAGCTCGTGCTGGAAGGTCCAGCCGCCGTCACCGATCGGGCTCACGTACATGAAGCCGATCTTGAGCTTGCCGTCCGCAGCCGCAGGCGCCTGCACGGCCGGCGCGGCGGCGGGGGCCGCGGCCTCCTCCTTCTTGCCGCACGCCGTCAGGGCCGCCACGGAAATGGCCGACAGGCCGATCATCTGGAGCCAGGTGCGCTTGCGCAGAGCGTTCATGCAAATATCCTTTCGAGTTCTGAAAAAAATCACGAGCCGGGGTAGAAGGGCCTGCCCAGCGATGCCGGCATGTTGATGCGTATCCACGCCGGGTTGCGCGAGATCAGCACCAGCACCACGATGGTCGCCAGGTATGGCAGCATCGCCAGCAGCTGGCTGGCCACCTGCACGCCCGAAGCCTGCAGGTGGAACTGCAGCATGGTCACGCCGCCGAACAGGTAGGCACCCAGCAGCACGCGGGCCGGCCGCCAGGTGGCGAAGGTGGTCAGCGCCAGCGCGATCCAGCCGCGGCCCGACACCATGTTCTCGACCCACAGTGGCGTGTAGACGGTGGAGATGAAGGCGCCGGCCAGGCCGCACAGCGCGCCGCCGAACACCACCGCCGCCAGCCGGATGCGGCGCACCGGGTAGCCCAGCGCATGGGCCGACTCGGGCGACTCGCCCACCGAGCGCAGCACCAGGCCGGAACGCGTGCGGTACAGGAACCAGACCAGCAGCGCCGCCAGCGCCATCGCGCCGTAGACCAGCGGGTGCAGGCGGAACAGCGCCGGCCCCACGACCGGCAGGTCGCCCAGCAGCGGAATGGAAAACTTGGGCAGCTCGGGCATGCGCGCCTGCACGAAGTCGATGCCCACGAAGGCCGAGAAGCCCACGCCGAACAGCGACAGCGCCAGCCCGGTGGCGTACTGGTTGGTATTGAGCCAGATCACCAGCCAGCCGAAAGCCAGCGCCAGCACCGCGCCCGCCGCCATGCCGGCGGCAAAGCCCAGCCAGGGGTTGCCCGTCTTCACCACCGTGGCGAAGCCGGCGATGGCGGCGCACAGCATCATGCCCTCGGCCCCCAGGTTCACCACGCCGGATTTCTCGTTGACCAGCAGGCCCAGCGAGGCCAGCGCCAGCACAGTGCCTGCCGTCAGCGTGGAGCCCAGCAGCAATGCGTAGGATTCCATCATTGGCCTCCCTTCACGACGGCCGCTCCGGCCGAAGGCGCCGACACCCAGCGCACGCGGTACGCGATCAAGGTGTCGCAGGCCAGCAGCACGAACAGCAGCAGGCCCTGGAACACGCCGGTCAGCGACTTGGGCAGGCCCAGGCGCGACTGCGCCAGCTCGCCGCCGATGTAGAACATGCTCATCAGCACCGCCGAGAACACCATGCCCACCGGGTGCAGCCGCCCGACGAAGGCCACGATGATGGCCGCGAAGCCGTAGCCCAGCGGCACGAAGGGCGTGAGCTGCCCCACCGGCCCGGCGACCTCAAGCGCGCCGGCCAGGCCCGCGCAGCCGCCCGAGACCAGCAGCGCCACCCACAGCGCGCGGCGCGACGAGAAGCCCGCGTAGCGCGCCGCCGCCGGCGCCAGCCCGCCGACCTGCTGCGCAAAGCCCGCGCGGAAGCGGAACAGGAACAGCCACAGCGCCGCCGAGCCCACGAGCGCGATCACCACGCCGATGTTCATGCGCAGGCCCTGCACCAGGCGCGGCACCTGGGTGACGCGCTCGAACATCTTGGTCTGCGGGAAGTTGTAGCCCATCGGGTCCTTCCACGGGCCGAACACCAGGTAGCTCAGCACCTGCACGGCCACGTAGACGAGCATCAGGCTGACCAGGATCTCGTTGGCGTTGAACCGGTCGCGCAGGAGCGCAACGATGCCGGCCCAGGCCATGCCGCCCAGCACGCCGGCCAGCAGCACCACCGGCACGATCCACGGCCCGGTGGTCTTGTCGGCCAGCAGCGCCACACCGCCGGCCGCGACCGCGCCGATGACGAACTGCCCCTCGGCGCCAATGTTCCAGACGTTGGAGCGGAAGCACACCGCCAGGCCCAGCGCGATCAGCAGCAGCGGCGTGGCCTTCATCGTCAGCTCGGCCAGCGCATACGGCGACTTGATCGGCTCCCAGAAAAAGGCCTGCAGGCCCCGCACCGGGTCCTTGCCCAGCAGCTCGAACAGCAGCACGCCGATCAGCACCGTGATCAGCAGTGCCAGCAGCGGCGATGCATAGGCCCAGTGCCGCGACGGCTGCGGACGCGCCTCAAGCTTCAGCATGGCCCACCCCTTCCCACAAACCACTCATCCAGGCTCCTATCTGCTCCACCGAGGCCTCCGCTCGCGCCACCGACGGCGACAGCCGCCCCTTGGCGATCACGTGCAGGCGGTCGCACATCTCGAACAATTCGTCCAGCTCCTCGCTCAGCACCAGCACCGCGCAGCCCTGGTCGCGCAGCGCCAGCAGCTCGGCACGGATCTGCGCCGCGGCGCCCACGTCCACGCCCCAGGTCGGCTGCGCGACGATGAGCAGGCGCGGCTTGGCATCGATCTCGCGGCCGACGATGAACTTCTGCAGGTTGCCGCCGGACAGCGACTTGGCCGCCGCCCCGGGGCCGCCCGCCTTGACGCCGAAGCGCTGGATGATGGCGCGCGCCATCTCGTCGAGCTGGCCCATGCGTATCCAGCCGGCCTTGCCCAGCATGTCGTCGCGGGTCAGCAGCAGGTTGTGCGCCAGGCCCATCACCGGCACCGCGCCGCGGCCCAGGCGTTCCTCGGGCACGAAGTGCAGTCCCAGCGCTCGCCGCTGGCGCGGCCCCAGGCGCCCGGCGGCCACGCCGCCGACCTGCACCATGGCCGGCGCGGCGCGGCGGTCCTCGCCGGACAGCGCGTACATCAATTCCTTCTGGCCGTTGCCGGACACACCGGCGATGCCCACCACCTCGCCGGCGCGCACCTCGAGGCCGATGTCGGACAGGTCGACGCCGAACTGGTCCTGGCGCGCGAGCTGCAGGCCCTGCACGCGCAACACCGCGTCGCCGGCATGCAGCGGCCGGTGGGTGAGCTTGGGCGGCTCGGCGCCGATCATCAGCCGCGACAGCGAGGCATTGCTCTCTTCGGCCGGGTTGCAGACGCCGGTGACCTTGCCGCCGCGCAGCACGGTGCAGGCGGTGCACAGCGCACGGATCTCGTGCAGCTTGTGGCTGATGTACAGGATGCTGCAGCCCTGGGCCGCGAGCTGGCGCAGCACCACGAAGAGCTTTTCCACCGCCTGCGGTGTGAGCACCGACGTGGGCTCGTCCAGGATCAGCACGCGCGGCTGGGTCAGCAGGCCGCGGATGATCTCCACCCGCTGCATCTCGCCCACGGACAGCGTGTGCACCGGGCGCTGCGGATCGACCTCGAGCCCGTACTGGCCGGCGATCTCCTCGATGCGCCGGGCGACTTCGGCCAGCGGCATCTGCTTGCCCTGCCCCAGCCAGACGTTCTCGGCCACGGTGAGCGTGTCGAACAGGCTGAAATGCTGGAACACCATGCTGATGCCCAGCTGCCGCGCCTCCTGCGGGTTGCGGATCGCCGCCGGCTGGCCGTCCACCAGGATCTGGCCCTCGTCGGGCTTGACCGCGCCGTAGATGATCTTCATCAGCGTGGACTTGCCCGCGCCGTTCTCGCCCAGCACGGCATGGATCTCGCCGGCGCGCACCGAGAGCGACACCCCGCTGTTCGCCACGACGGACGGGTAGCGCTTGGTGATGCCCGTGAGCTGCAGCCGCAGCGGTGGCGAGGGGGTGGCGGGAACGGGGGCTGGACTCATGGGCGGCAATTGTCTCTCAGATTCACGGGATGTCAGCAGATGCAATATTCAGGGGCTTGCGCAGCGCCACGGCCGTCTTCTTCAGGCACTCGCGCAGCCAGCCCACCGCCTCAGAGCCATGCGAGCGCGCATGCCACAGCTGGTAGTACTGCAGCGCGGGCAGTTCCATCGGGCAGGGCAGGATGGTCACCGGCAGCCTGTCGGTGAATCGCTCGCAGAACTGCCGGCCGGTGGTCAGCACAAGCAAGCTCGATGCCACGATGGCCGGGATCGCGCTGAAATGGGTGCAACGCGCCATCACGTGCCGCTGCACGCCCAGCGCATCGAGGTGGGCGTCGATCACGCCGCGCGCGCCGGGATAGGTCGGCGTGGGCGCGATGTGCTCGGCCTCCAGCCAGCTCGCCATGTCCCAGCCGCGGCGCACCGCCGGGTGCTGCTTGCTGACCATGCACACCACCTCGTCGGACAGCAGGCTCGCCATGTGCAGGTCGTCCGTCGGCTTAAGCCAGTTGCCCACCACCACGTCGATGTCGCCCTGCTCCAGCTGCGCGTGGTAGTGGGTCTCCGCCGACAGCGAGTAGATCTCCACCGGGCACAGCGGCGCCTCGTTCTTGATGCGCGCCACCAGCGACGGAATGAACAGCGGATCGAGGTAGTCGCTGGCCGCGATGCGGAAGGTGCGCGTCGCCGTGCGCGGATCGAAGGTGCGCACGTCCGAGAACAGGCCTTCGGCCGCGCGCAGGATGGCCGCCGCCGGCTCCAGCATGCGCTGCCCGACCTCGGTGGGCATCATGCCCGAGCCCGAACGCACCAGCAGCGGGTCGCCCGCCAGATCGCGCAGGCGCTTGAGCGCCGCCGACACCGCCGGCTGGTACATGCCCAGCCGCAGCGCGGCGCGCGACACGCTGCGCTCGGTGAGCACGGTGTGCAGCACCCGTATCAGGTGGAGGTCGATCTTGTCGAAAAGTGCTTGGTCCCGCATCGGTCGTGGTGTCTCTCGTTATTCAGCCTGGCAGCGCCGGGCGTGGTGGATTTTGACACCACCCGCCGGCGGCCGGCCCGCACTACTTCGGTGCAGTCAGCACCGGCAGCGGGCGGCTGTCGCAGTGCACGCCGTCGCCGCCGGCCCGCTTGGCCTGGTAGCATGCCAGATCGCCGGCGCGGACCAGCGCTTCGGCGCTGGCATGCTTGCCGGTGACCGGCACCACGCCGATGCTGAGCGTGAGCGGAAACCGCAGCGCATGCGACCGCAGCCGCCAATGGTGCACCTGCTCGCACAGGCGCTGCGCCAGCACCATGGCCTGTTCCGTGGAGCAGGCCCGCAGCAGCAGCGCGAACTTATCGCCCGATACCCGCGCGGCCCAGCCCCGGTGGGGCCACAGCAGCTGCAGCTGGTCGGCCACGTATTTCAGGATGCGGTCGCCCTCGGCCCGGCCGGCCAGGGCATTGATGGCCGACATGTTGTCCACATTCGCATACAGCAGCACGCACGAGGCTTCGCCCTGGAGCGCCGGCGCATCGGCGGCGTGCAGCAGCAGCGCCGCCTGCTCCAGCAATGCCGGATAGCCGGGCAGCTGGGTCAGCGCGTCCAGCGAGCCGGCGCCGCCCGGCGAATGCCGGCCCGGGTCCTCGACGAAGCAGAGGATGCGCCGGGGCCCGACCGAGAAGGCGCGCACCTGCAGCGCCACCGCCTCGCCGGTCTTGCGCCGCACCTGCACCACCAGGCGGCAGTGCCCCTGCAGCTTCAGTGCCTGCCAGGCCGGCACCAGCGGCTGCGAGTCCACCACCCAACGGGCCAGCGGCTGCGAGCGCAACTCGCGCTCCTCATAGCCTAGTTCCTGGGCCAGCGCCCAGCCGCAGCGCTCCACCTGGTCGTCCTGCAGCAGCACCACCCTTTCGTGGGCATGCTCCAGCCAGGCATCCATGAGCCTGCGCTGCTGCAGGGCGTCGGCCGACTGTTTCAGTTCGGTCGCGCTCAACTGCTGCCATGCAGACTCGAAAACTTCCAATTCATCGCCAGAATAATTGTTATGCCGCATCACGGCGCCATGCAGGTTTCGCAGGCGGCGGGTATGCATCCAGGTCCAGAAACCGGCGAGCGCCAGCACAGCCAGCGCAATGGCGGCCACCGGCCACCAGGCGATCGCCCGCTCCACAGCCAGTGGCGCCAGCGGCTCGCCCCGCTGGATGGTGCGGGCCAGCAGCCAGCCGGCGGACGGGATCTCGGCCATGCTCACCAGGTAGGGGCCAAAGGCATGCGTCTGCCCGGCCGCGGGCGCTCCCGCCGGGCGGCTCTCGTGCCACTGGGCCAGCGCCTGCCGCAGGCCGGGCTCGTCCCTGGCCTGGCCCAGGATGCGCGTGGGATCGGGGTGCGCGAGGATGACGCCGTCGGCCGTCAGCACCACCAGCCCGGACTCGGTGGCCGGCGGCAGCAGGCCCTGCGACTGCAGCCGCAGCACCCCGGCCAGCGCGCCTTTCTGCTCGCCCGACTTGTCGAGCAGCGGCATGCTGAAGGCCATGCTGGGCTCGGTGGTGTCGCTGTGGATGGGCGCCGAGATCAGCGGCTTGCCCTGCACCAATGTGCGCTTGAGCACCTCGCGCTCCGCGGGGTCCACGTCGGCCTCCTCGGCGCCCTTGCTGGAGCGCAGGTGCAGGCGGAACACCTTGCTGCCCATCGCGATGACGACGCTGTCGAAATAGCGGGCCGCGGGCAGGCCCTGCTGCACCAGCCAGTCGACGGAGGGGCGCGGGTCCGTGGCCCATGGCCCCAGGCTCTCGGCGACGGAGGCCAGCACCTTCTGGCTCTGCTCCAGCTTGCTGCCCATCAGCCGCGCCAGCACCTCGATGTCGTCGGTCTGCTGCGCCTGCAGATGGCGGGTGAAAGCCCTCTCCTGGTACTGCGCCATCACATAGGCGGACAGGCCCGCGGCCAGGACCAAGGCCAGCGCCAGCGCAGCCAGCAGCTTGGCCAGCCACGGCCCGGGGAGCATGCGTGCGCCATCGGCGGCATGCGCCTGCGGGGCTTCGTGCAGCTCTTGCGGATCGCTCACGGGCGGGCTCCTTGACGTGGGTCCATCACATCCTCCTCATGGACACACTGTAGGCCCAAGCCGGCGATTTGCGATCCGGTGAAAACCGCAGGGATTGAGCCCGCAAACCAGCACGTAATCCGCCTTACCTGCGGTATCAGCGCAACACTTGGGTAATTTCTAGAAGACGCAGCCCTGGACCTCATGCACAGTTGCGCCTGATTCGGGTAGTACGCCTAGGTACCGGACCCGGTCACATTCCACATGCATAACAAAGGATGGGTATGAAAAAGACTCTGCTTGTACTGGCCGCTGCCGCGGCATGTGCCAGCGCCGCGCAAGCGCAATCGACCGTGCAGGTCACCGGCCTGACCGACGTCTACATCGGCTCGATGAAGAACCCCGGCGACGCCGGCCGCACCAATGGTGTCAACAGCGGCGGCATGACGACGTCGTGGATCGGTTTCCAGGGCTCCGAAGACCTGGGTGGCGGCCTGAAGGCCAACTTCATGCTGAACGGCTTCTTCCGCGGTGATACCGGCACGCCCGGCCGCTACACGAACGATCCGTTCTTCTCGCGCGACGCCTTTGTGCAGTTGAGCGGCAATTTCGGCGGCGTGCTGCTGGGCCGCACCAAGTCGCCCAACTTCCTGCCCACCATCCTGTTCAACCCCTTCGGCGATTCGTTCACGTTCGCACCGCTGGTGCTGCACCAGAACGTGCCGCTGTTCAACGCCTCGGGCTGGAAGGGCACCAACCCCTCCGACACCGGCTGGGCCAACCAGGTGGTCTACAGCACCCCCAGCTTCGGCGGCCTGAAGGCCAACCTGCACTACCAGTTCGGCGAGCAGGCAGGCAACAACGGCAAGAAGAACGTCGGCGCCAACGTGATGTACAACAGCGGCCCGCTGGGCCTGACGGCGTTCTACGAAGACGTGGGCATGTCCGACCCGAACCCCGCCGTGCTGCCCGATGGCCGCAAGAACTGGATGCTGGGTGCGAGCTACGACTTCAACGTGGTCAAGCTGATGGGTACCTACGGCCAGACCAAGGGCAAGACCGACGGCTACAAGGGCAAGACGGCCTCGCTGGGCGCCACCATCCCGCTGGCCGCCAACAGCCGCATCCTGGCCGCCTGGGCGCAGACCAAGCTGGACGCGACCGATGCCAAGCGCAACACCGTGTCGGTGGGCTACAACTACGACCTGTCCAAGCGCACCGATGCCTACGCTATCCTGATGTACGACAAGATCACGAACTTCGGCAACGGCACGAGCTTCGGCGTGGGCATCCGCCACCGCTTCTGATCGCTGCCATGGCCCACCAGGGCCTGGCGCTTCACAAGGAATGTGGGATCCACATTCCTTTTTTTATGTCCGGCGCTTGAAGAGTTGGTCCGCGACCTCGTTCAAGGACAGAGGTCGACTCTAGCCCCAGCGGCTCGGCCAGGCTTTGCTGGGCCGAGCATAGCGATGGCCCGAGTTGCCTCCCATCCCCTTCTGACTGCGCCTGTGGCGCGACGTTTGCGGGGTGGCATGCGCGTCGGAGCGCGCATGCTTCGTTATCTGGCTCGCCGCGGTTGTCCGAACGGAGCGCCTCTGGCGCGCAGAGAGTTCTGCGGCGCACCCCGCAAACGTCGCGCCACAGGTTGCCCCGCTGCTGTGCAGCGGGGTCGCAGACAGTCGGGGCGTGTTCTTTGCCTACTTTCTTACACGAGTAAGAAAGTAGGTCGCCCGCCGGGGCGAGTCCCGGCCTCTGCACATAAACCTGCAGCGAGATCACTCAATACCCCCAAGCGATCCCAAACAAAAAGCCCCGGCAAAGCCGGGGCTGTGTAGCGAAGGGGCCAGGGCCGCTTACGGAGCCGTAGGCGCGCCGCCTTCGAACCAGCGCTTGATCTGGTCGCGCTCGTCGGCGTTGATGCCGTCGGGGTTGCCGAAAGGCATCTTCTTCAGGATCACGACCTGCTGGTAGATCTGCTGCGTGTGCGCGGCCACCTCTTGGGGCGAGTCGAGCTTCACGTTCTTCTGCGCCAGGCCGGCCGAGCTGTGGCAAACCACGCAGTGCTGGGCGAAGATCTTGGACACCTGGTCGTAGCCCACGGCACCTGCCGCGGCGGCTGCCGGTGCGCCGGCTGCGGGAGCAGCGGCCGGTGCCGGTGCTGCCACAGCGGGCTTGTCGACGGGCTTGAGCCAGATGCCGACGGCGATGATCGCGGCGATGCCCACGGCGGCATAAGGCCAGGGGTGGCTGTTGCGGCCCAGCTTGAAGCCGTGGCGCAGCACGAAGAACTGGCGGATGGCGGCGCCGGCGAACATCATGCCGATCAGCACCAGCCAGTTCTGCGGGTGGTTGTAGAGCCAGCCGTAGTGGTTCGACAGCATCGCGAACAGCACGGGCAGCGTGAAATAGGTGTTATGCACGCTGCGCTGCTTGCCGCGCTTGCCGTAGATCGGATCGACCGGCTTGCCTTCGCGCAGGGCCCGCACCACGGTGCGCTGGCCAGGGATGATCCAGAAGAACACGTTCGCGCTCATCGAGGTGGCGATCATCGCACCCATCAGCAGGAAGGCTGCCTGGCCGGGGAAGATGTGGGTTGCCAGGTAGGCGGCAATGCACACCAGCACCAGCACCAGGCCGCCGACAATGGCGTCGCCGTTCTTCTTCTGGCCGAAGATGCGGCAGATGCCGTCGTACAGCAGCCAGAACACAACCAGGAACGACAGCGCAGCGGCAATCGCGGCGGCAGAGCTCATGGCGTTCGGATCGGCCGGGTTCACCAGGTAGATCTTGGCGTTCCACAGGTACGACACGGTCAGCAGCGCAAAGCCGCTGAGCCAGGTGGTGTAGCTTTCCCAGTAGAACCAGTGCAGGTGGTCAGGCAGCTTCGGAGGCGAGACGTTGAACTTGACGGGGTGGTAGAAACCGCCGCCGTGCAGGGCCCACAGCTCGCCGCTGACGCCCTGCTTCTTGAGGTCTTCATCCTCGGGCGGGGTCAGACTGCTGTCCAGAAACACGAAATAGAACGACGAACCAACCCACGCAATGGCGGTGATGACGTGCAGCCATCGCAGCAGCAGGTTGGCCCAATCGAGAAGATAGCTTTCCATCGCTCTCATCCTTGGCAGCCGTGGGGGCTGCCTGTTGAACCTGCTCACCACGGCGGGCGCTCTGAGCAGAAATTTCGGCCGCGCACTCATGCTTGGAAGGGCATGGGCTCCGCTGCGACCATTTTGTAGACGGTAAGTGTATACAAAAACGGTGTTCAGTGGCTGCCAAATTGCAGCCGGCCACCTAGAGCTTTCCCTGATTTCATGCCGACGCCAATGCCGCCTGCAACTGGCTGCGGTACTGCAGCAGCTGCGCCGCCACGGCCACGGCGATCACCTCGGGCTCCTTGCCGTCCACGCCGGGAACGCCGATGGGACAGGTGATGCGGTCTATCTCGGCGTCGCTGAAGCCGCGCGCCTGCATGCGGTGGCGGAAGGTCTGCCACTTGGTGCGGCTGCCGATCACGCCGATGAAGCCCAGGTCGTCGGCCTCGCGCAGGCGCTTGAGCACCGCGAGCAGCACCTGGAAATCCTCCTGGTGGCTGTAGCTCATTACCAACAGCGAGCTGCCGGACGGCAGGCCTTCGACGGCCGCCTCGACGGGATCGGAGTATTCGCACTGCACGTTCTCGGGCACCTGCGCCGGAAAGCCGTGCTCGCGGCTGTCTATCCACTGCACCTGCACGGGCAGCTGCGCCATGGTCTGCACCAGGGCCCGGCCCACATGGCCGGAGCCGAACAGCGCCACCGGCATCCAGCTCTGCGACAGGGCCTGGCGCAGCGTGGGCGCATCGGCTGCGGCCACGCGGCGAAAGCGCAAGTGCACCACGCCGCCGCAGCACTGGCCGAGCGACGGCCCGAGCGCATAGCGCTCGCTGGATTCGGCGAGCTGCGGCTGCTCGAGCATGCGCAGCGCATGCTGTGTCGCCATCCACTCGAGGTGGCCGCCGCCGATGGTGCCAACGGCGTTGTCCTCGGCGAAAACGGCCATCCACGCGCCTTTTTCGCGCGGCACCGAACCCTGTGTAGACTCCACCTCGACCAGGCATGCCGGCTGGGTGGCGAGGCGGTCCAGAAACTGTTGCAAAGCCGTCACACTGTGTCTCCTTGGGGGATCAACCCTCTGCCCAAGTACCCCGGCAAGCGAAACCTGTTCCTCACCATGAGCACCTCTTCCACTCCCACCCCCGATCCCGGCGAGCCCGGCCTGCTGGCGCGCATCCGGTCCTGGTTCGCACCGGCGCCGCCGGCGGTCTTCGGCGAGGCGTCCACCGCCGTGTCCCAGGCCGAAGACGAGATCGCCTACCGCGCCGAGGCCGCCGCGCACCTCTACGCGCGCTACGCCGTGCGCGTCCACCAGGGTATTCTGCCCTCGCCGCTGTATGCCATTGCCGTGGTGCGCACCGATATCGATGCGGCCGGCCGCATCCAGCGGCTGCACTGGCTGCGCCAGCCCGGCCATGCGCCGGAGGTCACGGAGGAAATCGAGCAGCTGCTGCGTGCGGCCGCTCCATTTCCGGCCGCCGCGCAACTGGGCGCGGTGAGCTATACCGAGACTTGGCTGTGGGACGAATCCGGCCAGTTCCAGTTGCAGACGCTGACGGAAGGTCAGGAGTGAAGCCCATCTTAGGCGGGCGGGCTGCGGACGCTATATGGCGAAGCATAGTGCACCTATCCGCGCTTCCATCTAGCGGATATTGAGCCTTTTTGGCCTCCAGCGCTTATGTAGCAAGCGCTAGCAGCTATCTTTTTTGAAAATATGGACCCCGCGGGCGCCCCCTTGGGTGGGGAGGCGCGCCGCGCGTCAGCGGATCAGGACCCGCGGTAGGTGCCGTAGCTCCACGGGCTGACCAGCAGCGGCACGTGGTAGTGCTGGTCGGTGTGGGCCACGCCGAAGTCGATGCTCACCACGTTCAGGAAGTTCGGCTCGGGCAGCTGCGCGCCCTTGGCGGCAAAGTAGGCCGCCACGTCGAACGACAGCCGGTACGTGCCCGTCTTGATGCTGTTGTTGTCGAACAGCGGGGTGTTGGTGCGCCCGTCGTGGTTCAGCGTCTCGCGCTTGATCAACGTCGCCTGGTCGCCGTTGGTGGCGTAAAGCGCGATCTGCATGCCCGCGGCGGGGCAGCCATTCATCGTGTCTAGTACATGTGTGCTCAGTCCCATAGGGGTATCTCCTATTCATTGTCAACCACATCAGGATCATGATGTGCACCGAAAGTGTATACACTTTTTGTGCAACACGTCTATGATGCAAACCATGGAATCGACATCAACTTCCGCGATTGCCCAGGCGCTGACCCGCGCCATTGTGGAGCACAAGCTCCTTCCGGGCACCAAATTGGCCGAGCAAAAGTTGGCCGATCACTTCGGGGTGTCGCGCACCCTGGTGCGCCAGGCGCTGTTCCAGCTGTCGCAGAACCGCCTGGTGACGCTGGAGCCCGCGCGCGGCGCCTTCGTGGCCACGCCCTCCGCCGAGGAGGCGCGCCAGGTGTTTGCCGTGCGCTACATGCTCGAGTCCGAAATGGCCCGCAGCTTCGCCCGCGACGCGACGCCGTCCCAGATCAAGGCGCTGCGCGAGCATGTGCGCCAGGAAGCCACGGCCGTCGACCGCGCCGATGTCAGCAGCCGCACCGAACTGCTGGGCGACTTCCACGTGCGCATCGCCGAACTCATGGGCAACGAGGTGCTGGCCCAGATGCTCGGCGACCTGATCTCGCGCAGCGCCCTCATCACGCTGATGTACCAGACCGAAAGCGCGGCAGCGCACTCCCACGAGGAGCACGAAGACATCGTCAACGCATTCGCCGCCAAGGACGCCGACCGCGCCGTGCAGCTGATGCAGGAGCACTTGCAGCATGTGGAGCATGGCCTGACCTTCACACGCGACGTGCCCGCCAACGACCTCTCCATGGCCCTATCCACCCTCTCCCTATGACTCTCTACGACGCCACCCTGCCCTATCCCCGCGACCTGGTCGGCTACGGCCCCAAGCCGCCCCATGCCCAATGGCCGAACCGCGCACGCATCGCCGTGCAGTTCGTGCTGAACTACGAAGAAGGCGGCGAGAACTGCGTGCTGCACGGCGATGCCGCCTCGGAGCAGTTCCTGTCCGAAATGTTCAACCCCGCCGCCTACCCCGAGCGCCACATGAGCATGGAGGGCATCTACGAATACGGCTCCCGCGCCGGCGTGTGGCGCCTGCTGCGCGAGTTCGAGAAGCGCGGCCTGCCGCTGACGGTGTTCGGCGTGGCCACGGCGCTGCAGCGCTACCCCGAGGTGGCCCAGGCCTTCGTCGAACAGGGCCACGAGATCGCCTGCCACGGCCTCAAGTGGATCCACTACCAGAGCGTGCCTGCCGACGTGGAACGCGCCCACATGAACCAGGCCATGGAGATCTTCCAGCAGCTCTTCGGCAGCCGCCTCGAGCACGGCCTGGGCTGGTACACCGGCCGCGACAGCCCCAACACCCACCGCGTGGTGGCCGATTTCGGCGGCTTCGCCTACGACAGCGACTACTACGGCGACGACCTGCCGTTCTGGATGAAGGTCCAGAAGACCGACGGCAGCACCGCCAACCAGCTGATCGTGCCCTACACCCTGGACGTGAACGACATGCGCTTCGCGCTGCCGCAGGGCTACTCGCACGCCGATCCGTTCTTCCAGTACATGAAGGACACCTTCGATGTGCTCTACAAGGAAGGCGATCCCGACGGGGACAACGCGCCCAAGATGATGAGCATCGGCATGCACTGCCGCCTGCTCGGCCGCCCCGGCCGCATCACCGCGCTGCAGCGCTTCCTCGACCATATCCAGCAGCACGACCATGTCTGGGTGTGCCGCCGCATCGACATCGCCCGCCACTGGGCTGCCACCCACCCCTGCAAGGACTGATCATGGCCTATACCTTGGAACAACTGAACCAGGCGAGCCCCGCCGAAGCCGCCCACATGCTCGACGGCCTGTACGAGCACTCGCCCTGGATCGCCGAGGCGGCGCTCGCGCAGCGCCCCTTCCAGTCGCTCGCGCAGCTCAAGTACGCCATGGTCAAGGTGCTGGCCGACAGCAGCGACCAGAAGAAGCTCGACCTGATCCGCGCCCACCCGGAGCTGGCCGGCAAGGCCATGGAAACCAACACGCTCACGGCCGAGTCGACCAACGAACAGAGCAAGGCGGGCCTGACCAACTGCACGCCCGAAGAGCTGGCCCACATCCAGCAGCTCAACCGTGAATACGGCGCGCGCTTCGGCTTCCCGCCGGTGCTGGCCGTGCGCGGCCCGCGCGGCCTGGGCCTGCCCAAGGCCGAGATCATCGCCACCTTCGAGCGCCGACTGCACAACCACCCGTCCTTCGAGCGCGACGAGGCGCTGCGCAATATCCACCGCATCGCCGAGATCCGCCTGAACGACAAGTTCGGCTACGAGCCCACGCTGGGCAATGATGTCTGGGACTGGCAGGAGCGCCTGGCCCAGCACAGCGACGAAGGCTATGCCGAGAAGGGCCAGCTCACCGTCACCTACCTGACCGACGCGCACCGCGCCTGCGCCCAGCGCATCAGCCACTGGATGCACGACTGCGGCTTCGACGAGGTCGAGATCGACGCCGTGGGCAACGTGGTGGGCCGCTACCACCCGGCCACGCCCGAGGGCAAGTACGTGCTGACCGGCAGCCACTACGACACCGTGCGCAACGGCGGCAAGTACGACGGCCGCCTGGGCATCTTCGTGCCCATGGCCTGCGTGCGCGAGCTGCACCGCGCCGGCAAGCGCCTGCCCTTCGGCATCGAGGTCGTCGGCTTCGCCGAGGAGGAAGGGCAGCGCTACAAGGCCACCTTCCTGGGCTCGGGCGCGCTGATCGGCGACTTCAACCACGACTGGCTGGAGCAGAAGGACGCCAACGGCATCACCATGCGCGAGGCCATGGAGCATGCCGGCCTGTGCATCCCCGACATCCCCAAGCTCAAGCGCGACGTCGCCAAGTACCTGGGCTTCATCGAAGTCCACATCGAGCAGGGCCCGGTGCTCAACGAACTCGACATCCCGCTGGGCATCGTCACCTCCATCAACGGCAGCGCCCGCTATGTGTGCGAGATGATCGGCATGGCCAGCCACGCCGGCACCACGCCCATGGACCGCCGCCGCGACGCCGCCTGCGGCGTGGCCGAACTGATGCTGTTCGCCGAGAAGCGCGCCGCGCAGGACGGCGACTCGGTGGCCACCGTCGGCATGCTGGAAGTGCCCAACGGCTCGATCAACGTCGTGCCCGGCAGCTGCAAGTTCAGCCTGGACATGCGCGCGCCCACCAATGCGCAGCGCGACGCCATGGTCAGCGACATCCTCGCCGAGCTGAAGGCCATCGCCGAGCGCCGCGGCCTGCGCGTGACCAGCGAGCTGACCATGCAGGCTGCTGCCGCGCCCAGCGCCCCCGAATGGCAGCAGCGCTGGGAAGACGCCACCTCCGCCCTGGGCGTGCCGCTGTTCCGCATGCCCAGCGGCGCCGGCCACGACGCGATGAAGCTGCACGAAGTCATGCCCCAGGCCATGCTCTTCGTGCGCGGCATCAACAGCGGCATCAGCCACAACCCGCTCGAATCCTCCACCGCCGACGACATGCAGCTGTCCGTCGACGCCTTTACCCACGTACTCCAACAACTTGCGAGCCAAGCATGAGCAACACCACCTACACCGCGCTCGACCAATGGGTCGACCAGCATTTTGACGAGCAGGTCCGCTTCTTCCAGGATCTGGTGCGCGTGCCCACCGACACGCCGCCCGGCAACAACGCGCCGCACGCCGAGCGCACCGCCGAGCTGCTCAAGGACTTCGGCTACGAGGCCGAGAAGCACGTCGTGCCCGAGTCCGAGGTCAAGGCCTACGGCATGGAATCGATCACTAACCTGATCGTGCGCCGCCCCTTCGGTGCCGGCGGCCGCACCGTGGCGCTGAACGCCCACGGCGACGTGGTGCCGCCCGGCGAAGGCTGGACCAAGGAGCCCTACGGCGCCACGATCGAGGACGGCAAGCTCTACGGCCGCGCCGCCGCCGTCAGCAAGTGCGACTTCGCCACCTTCACCTATGCGCTGCGCGCCCTCGAGGCCGTGGCCAAGCCGGCCAAGGGCGGCGTGGAACTGCACTTCACCTACGACGAAGAGTTCGGCGGCCTGCTCGGCCCCGGCTGGCTGCTGTCCAAGGGCCTGACCAAGCCCGACCTGATGGTCGCTGCCGGCTTCAGCTACGAAGTGGTGGTGGCGCACAACGGCTGCCTGCAGATGGAAATCACCGTGCACGGCAAGATGGCGCACGCCGCCGTGCCGCACACGGGTGTGGACGCGCTGCAGGCCGCCACCTTCATCCTGAACGGCCTGTACGCCGAGAACACCAAGTACCAGCAGATCACGTCCAAGGTGGCGGGCATCAAGCACCCCTACGTCAACGTGGGCCGCATCGAGGGCGGCACCAACACCAACGTGATCCCCGGCAAGGTGCAGCTCAAGATCGACCGCCGCATGATCCCCGAGGAGAACCCTGCCGAGGTGGAAGCCAGCATCCGCGCCGTGATCGCGCAGGCCGTGCAGGACTTCAACACCCAGCGCGGCTACGAGGGCGAGGATGCCGTGCGCGTGGACATCAAGCGCCTGCTGCTGGCCAACGCCATGACCCCGCTGGCGGGCAACCAGCCGCTGGTGGATGCCATCCAGACGCACGCCGAGACCGTGTTCGGCGAGAAGCCCCCGGCCGTGGGCACGCCGCTGTACACCGACGTGCGCCTGTACGTGGAGCAAGGCATTCCGGGCGTGATCTACGGCGCGGGCCCGCGCACCGTGCTGGAATCGCACGCCAAGCGCGCCGACGAGCGCCTGGACCTGGAAGACCTGCGCCGCGCCACCAAGGTGATCGCGCGCATGCTGCACGACCTGCTGGCATAAGACCTATGCGCTGGCGCGCATGACCAGCCAGACGGGCACCTTCGGGTGCCCGTTTTTTTGCGTGCGCCACCCCTGCTCCCGCACCGGCAAAACTGCGAAGATAGGCGCCATGCTCCTGCTGCCACCCGCTCGCGGCGCGCTTGTGGCGCGCCATGGCCCCCGAGGTACCCGGCGCGCACCGGCGGCCCGCGCGCCGCATCGGCCGCCTGCGCCCGCCCTCTGTTGCGGCAGCAACGAACAACATTTCAGGGTTTACCGGGGGGTGTCAAACCATATAACGTGTATACACTTTTTGTATGGATTGTCTGCGCGCACTTTGTGCGTACCACTAACAAAACTGTTGATCCGCAATAGGAGATAAAACGATGCAGCCCCAAGTACACCCCGTTGATGAAAAGCTGCCGCTGGGGAGATTGACCGCGCTCGGTCTGCAGCACGTGCTGGTGATGTATGCCGGCGCCGTGGCCGTGCCCCTGATCGTGGGCCGGGCCCTGAACCTCTCGCCCGACCAGATCGCCAAGCTGATCTCGGCCGACCTGTTCGTCTGCGGCCTGGTCACGCTGATCCAGGCCTGGGGCGCCACCCAGTGGTTCGGCATCAAGCTGCCCGTGATGATGGGCGTGACCTTCGCCAGCGTGGCCCCGATGATCTCCATGGCCCAGACCACCGGCGGCGTCTACGGCGCCGGGCTGATCTTCGGCTCGGTGATCGGCGCGGGCATCATCTCGATCCTGATCGCGCCCTTCATCAGCCGCATGCTGCGGTTCTTCCCGCCGGTGGTGACCGGCACCATCATCGCGGTCATCGGCATCAGCCTGATGCGCGTGGGCATCAACTGGATCTTCGGCAACCCCGTGGGCCCGACGGCCCCCGCGGTGGCCAACCCCGAGCACCTGAAGTGGCTGCAGGCCGCGCAGGCCGCAGCGGGCGCCCCCGGCTCGTCGCTGCCGCCCGTGCCCACCGGCCTGACCATCCTGCCTTCGGTGCCCAACCCCAAGTACGCCGACCTGACCGGCATCGGCATCTCGGCCATCGTGCTGGGCTCCATCCTGCTGATCACCAAGTTCGCCAAGGGCTTCCTGGCCAACATCTCGGTGCTGGCCGGCATCGTGATCGGCGCCGTCCTCGCGTCGGCCATGGGCCTGATGACCTATGAAAAGGTGGCCAAGGCCGGCTGGTTCGACTTCGTGCTGCCCTTCGAGATCGCCATGCCGGTGTTCAACCCCATCCTGATCCTGACCATGTCGCTGGTGATGGTGGTGGTGATGATCGAATCCGTGGGCATGTTCCTGGCGCTGGGCGACATGACCGACCGCGAGATCAGCCGCGACGACATGACCCGCGGCCTGCGCACCGACGGCCTGGGCACCCTGCTGGGCGGCATCTTCAACACCTTCCCCTACACCAGCTTCTCGCAGAACGTGGGCCTGGTGGCCGTGACCGGCGTCAAGAGCCGCTGGGTCTGCGTGGCAGGCGGCGTCATCCTGATCGTGCTGGGCGTGCTGCCCAAGCTGGCCGCCCTGGTGGAATCGCTGCCCACCGTGGTGCTCGGCGGCGCCGGCCTGGTGATGTTCGGCATGGTGGCCTCCACCGGCATCCGCATCCTGAGCAACGTGGACTTCCGCAACAACCGCTACAACGCCATGATCGTGGCCGTGTCCATCGGCGTCGGCATGATCCCGCTGATCGCCCCCAACTTCCGCCAGTGGATGCCCCACGCCATCCACCCGCTGATCGAATCCGGCATCCTGCTGGCCTCCATCTGCGCCGTGGGCCTGAACGTGTTCTTCAACGGCGCCAAGACCAGCACCGCAGACATCATCGCTGCCGCCAAGCAGGCCGATGCCCACTGATTCTCACTGATGAAACACGCCCCGCAGAATGTTGTCCAACACGGCATCTGCGGGGTTTCACGCCGCTACACTTCTCAGGGAATCTCCGACGAGACAGCATCCGTGATCCAGAGCACGATGCTTCTTGGTCGGAGACGACCGAGAGCCAATTTTGACCCGAGAGGCGCTGCGCCTCTTTCTGTTTTTTTGATGAGCAACACCTATGGCACAACAACTGTCCGCCGCTGAACAAGCACTGCGCGATGCAGCCCGCGAATACCACCGCAGCCCCAGCAAGGGCAAGATCTCGGTCAACGCCACCAAGCCCCTGTCCAACCAGCGCGACCTGTCGCTGGCCTACTCGCCGGGCGTGGCCTATCCCTGCCTGGACATCCAGGCCGACCCGTCGCTGGCGGCCGAGTACACCTCGCGCGGCAACCTGGTTGGCGTGATCACCAACGGCACGGCCGTGCTGGGCCTGGGCGACATCGGCCCGCTGGCCGGCAAGCCGGTGATGGAAGGCAAGGGCTGCCTGTTCAAGAAGTTCGCGGGCGTCGATGTGTTCGACATCGAGCTGGACGCGCGCGACCCGGACAAGATCATCGAGATCGTCGCCGCGCTCGAACCGACGCTGGGCGGCATCAACCTCGAGGACATCAAGGCGCCCGAGTGCTTCTACATCGAGCGCGAGCTGTCCAAGCGCATGAACATCCCGGTGTTCCATGACGACCAGCACGGCACGGCCATCATCTCCAGCAGCGCGCTGCTCAACGGCCTGGAGCTGGTGAACAAGCAGATCGACAAGGTCAAGATCGCCGTCTCGGGCGCCGGCGCCGCCGCCATCGCCTGCCTCGACGTGATGGTGGGCCTGGGCGTCAAGCGCGAGAACGTCTACGTGGTCGACTCCAAGGGCGTGATCTACGAAGGCCGCCCCGGCGGCTTCGACGAATCCAAGGCCCGCTATGCGCAGAACACCACGGCCCGCACGCTGGCCGACGTGGTCGACGGCGCCGACGTGTTCCTGGGCTGCTCGGCCCCCGGCGTGCTCACCGCCGAGATGGTCAAGACCATGGCCGACAAGCCGATCATCCTGGCGCTGGCCAACCCCGAGCCCGAGATCCGCCCCGAGCTGGCCAAGGCCATCCGCCCGGACTGCATCATCGCCACCGGCCGCTCGGACTACCCGAACCAGGTCAACAACGTCCTGTGCTTCCCCTACATCTTCCGCGGCGCGCTCGACTGCGGCGCGACCAAGATCACCGAGGCGATGAAGCTCGCCTGCGTGCGCCAGATCGCCGCGCTGGCCAAGGAGAACGTCAGCGAGGAAGTGGCCAACGCCTACGCCGGCAAGGAGCTGACCTTCGGCCCCGACTACCTGATCCCCACGCCGTTCGACTCGCGCCTGATCCTGAAGATCGCGCCCGCCGTGGCCCAGGCCGCAGCCGAATCCGGCGTGGCCACGCGCCCCATCGCCGACATGGAAGCCTACAAGGAGCAGCTGTCGCGCTTCGTGTTCCAGACCGGCATCCTGATGCGCCCGGTGATCAGCGCCGCCAAGGCCGTGGCCGAGTCGCAAAAGCGCGTCGCCTATGCCGACGGCGAGGACGAGCGCGCGCTGCGCGCGGCGCAGTTCGCCATCGAGGACCGCATCGCCCGCCCCATCCTGATCGGCCGCCCCGCCGTGATCCAGGCCCGCATCGAGAAGGCCGGCCTGCGCATGCAGGCGGGCAAGGACTTCGAGATCGTCGACCCGTCGGACGACCCGCGCTTCCGCCAGTACTGGGAGCACTACCACCAGCTGATGAAGCGCGACGGCGCCACCGCCGAAGTGGCCAAGGCCTCGGTGCGCCGCTCCAACACCATCATCGCCTCGCTGATGGTCAAGCTGGGTGACGCCGACGCGATGATCTGCGGCCTGGTCGGCACCTACGAGACGCACCTCGAGCGCATCCACAACATCCTGGGCCACGCGCCCGAGGCGGCGAACTACGCGGCGCTGAACGCGCTGATGACCAACAACGGCACGCTGTTCATCACCGACACCTACGTCAACGAAGACCCGACGGCCGAGCAGCTGGCCGACATCGCCTGGATGTCGGTGCAGGAAGTGCAGCGCTTCGGCCTGCCGGCCAAGGTGGCCTTCCTGTCGCACTCGAGCTATGGCTCGTCCAAGCGCGCCTCGGCCAAGAAGATGCGCGCCGCGCGCGACATCTTCGTGGCCCGCCACCCCGAGATCGAGTGCGACGGCGAGCTGCACGGCGACGCCGCGCTCGAGCCCAAGATCCGCGCCACCTACCTGGGCGAGGCCGACACCTCGCTCCACGGCTCGGCCAACCTGCTGGTGTGCCCGAACCTCGACTCGGCCAACATCCTCTACAACGTGCTCAAGACCACGACCAGCGGCGGCGTGACCGTGGGCCCGATCCTGATGGGCGTCTCGGCCCCGGCCTACATCCTCACGCCGGCCGCCACCGTGCGCCGCGTGCTGAACATGACGGCCCTGGCCGTGGCCAGCGCCGCCGCCCGCCGCGGCTGAGCCTGAGCCGGCTTCACGCCAACCCAGACGGGGCCTTCGGGCCCCGTTTTTCATGGCCGGCGCTATCAAAAACAATAGCTTCTGGCGCTCAACCAACAATGGATTCAAATAGATTCATATCTAAAACCATTGCACAGAAAGCGCCAAAAGCTATCAATACAAGAGCATCCTAGCCCCGCGGATGGTGCTGCGCATGCAGCACCTTGAGCCGCTCGCGCGCCACATGGGTGTAGATCGTGGTCGTCGAGATATCGGCATGGCCCAGCAGCAGCTGCACCACGCGCAGGTCGGCGCCGTGGTTCAGCAAATGCGTGGCAAAGGCGTGGCGCAGCGTGTGCGGCGACAGCGGCGCGGTGATGCCCGCCAGCTGCGCGTACTTCTTCACGATCATCCAGAAGGCCACACGCGTCATGCCGCTGCCGCGCTGGGTCACAAACAGGTCGCCCGACACCCGCCCCGCCAGGATGGCCGGCCGCGCCTCGGCCAGGTAGCGCTCCAGCCACTGCTGCGCCTCCTGGCCGAAGGGCACCAGCCGCTCCTTGCCGCCCTTGCCCACCACGCGCAGCACGCCCTCGGCCAGGCCGATCTGCACGCTCTGCAGCTCCACCAGCTCGGACACGCGCAGGCCGCTGGCATACATCAGCTCCAGCATCGCGCGGTCGCGCAGGCCCAGCGGGTGATTGGTGTCGGGCGCTTCCAGCAGGGCATCGACCATGGCATGCGTCATGGTCTTGGGCACGCGCAGGGGCTGTCTGGCCGCCAGCAGGCGCAGCGTGGGATCGGCCTGCGCCAGGCCCTCGCGCAGCGCCCAGTGGAAGAAGCGGCGCAGCACCGTCAGCCGCCGGTTGGCGGTGGTGGCCTTGTGCTGCATCTGGCTGGCGAAGAAGGCCTGCAGGTGTGCCTCGGTGCCTTGCTCAGGCGGCACGCCCGGTGCCTCGCCGTTCAGCCAGTCGGCGTAGATGGCGAGATCGCGCCGGTAGGCGGCCAGCGTGTTGCGCGACAGGCCATCCTCCAGCCAGATCGCGTCGATGAAGGCGTCAATCGTTGCGTGTACGGACATGCCGCGATGATGCCTCAGACTTCCAGCGCGCATAGGCTTCGGGCATACAGACCGCGCAGGGCCGGTAGCCGGCGGCGACGGCCGTGGCCTCATCGGCAAAGAACACACGCTGCCTCACATAGCCGCCACGGGCCAGCGCCTGCAGCGCCGCGCGGCAGTCGAGCCGGCCATAGAGCTTGCCGCCGCGGTGGCCGCCCAGCGTGCCGGGCACGGCGCTGGCATAGGGCTGGCCGTTCGCCCCCACCAGGGTGAAAGGCTGCGGCATCACCAGCCCAGCTCCACGCCAATGCGCTCGCCCCGCCGCACGCGGCTGATGGCATGCCGCATCTGCACCCGGTAGCAGCCGTGCGCACCCCATACCGGCCGCGCGGCGGCACCGATGAGGGCCGCATCGCCCAGCCGCAGCGGCAGCACCATGGGGCGCGACTGCATGCGCGGGCGCTGCTCGGTCATCACGAACTCGCCGCCGTCAAAGTCCACGCCCGGCTCGGACAGCAGCAGCACGAGCTGCAATGGAAAGCCCTGCCCATCGCCACCACCCTGGCGCAGCGCCGAATAGCCTTCGGCGCCCAGCAGGCTGGCATGCGATGTCGGCCAAGGGCCATCCGGTGCCGCGGCAAAGCGGCGGCCCTCGCCCAGGGCCTCGCTCCAGCGGTTGGCGATGGCCGCCAGGTGCGGGAGGAAGGCCGCGCGCCAGGCCTGCAGCGGCTGTGGCAGGCAGGCGCCGAAAGCCAGCTGCTCGCCCGGCTCCGGTTCAGCCAGGAGCAGGCGCGGTGCGGCGCCCTCGTGCCGGATCCGATGTGCCAGGCCGCGCGCCGCCTCCGCGCCCAGCAGGCCAGGCAGCAGCGCGTAGCCTTCGGCGTCCAGCTCCGCGTTGATCGCCGCCCAATCGAGGCGGTCCATGCAACTGGCGTCCATTCTCAGAAGCCCGGCAGCGCCGCCGTCTGTGCCCGCTCCGCCGCGGGCCGCTCGGGCGCGAGGGCCTTTTCGTGCTCCAGCAGCCAGCGCTTGCGCGGCAGGCCCCAGGCATAGCCCTTGAGATCGCCGTTGCTGGCGATCACGCGGTGGCAGGGCACGATGATGGCGATGGGGTTGGCGCCGTTGGCCGCGCCGATGTCGATGGCCGCGCGCGGGTCGTCGAAGCCCAGCGCCTTGGCCAGCTTGCCGTAGCTGGTGGTCGTGCCCGCCGGAATGCCACGCAGCGCGGCCCAGACGCGGCGCTGCAGCTCCGATCCGGCGGTCTCGGTGCGCAGCGCATCCAGCGCGTTCAACTCGCCCGCGAAGTAGCGCTGCAGTGCATCGGCGATCCCATTAGGTGCAGCGATTTCGGTCAGCTCCACGCTGCCGTAGTGCTCGCGCAGGCCGCGCTGCAGGTGTGCGCGGTGGTCGGCGAAGTCGAGGGCGCGCACCGCCTGCTGCCCGTCGCTGACCAGCAGCATGGTGCCCAACGGCGACTCCAGTTCACTCAGAAAAAAGGTCATGGTGAAAACTCCTTAGCCCGCCTTGCGGAATGTGAGATTGATGCGCCGGCTGCCCAGCAACGGATGCGGCGTGTCCTTGAGTGGCGCCACGCCGTGGTAGCGCAGGCGGTCGGCCCCGCCCCAGACCACCACGTCGCCATGCGCCAGCGGCACCTTGGCGGTCGGGTCGGTGCGGGCCAGGCCGCCGAACAGAAAGGTGGCCGGCATGCCCAGCGACACCGAGACGATGGGCGCGTCGTAGTCGCGCTCGTCCTTATCCTGGTGCAGCGAGAGCCGCACCCCGGGCTGGTAGCGGTTGACGAGGCAGGCATCGGGCTCGAAGCCCGCGAACCCGGCCGCCAGCGCCGCCTCGCTGGCCAGCCGGGCAAAGGCCGCGGGCATGGCCGGCCAGGGCTGGCCGCTGTCGGGATCGGTGGCGCTGTAGCGGTAGCCGCGCCGGTCGGTGGTCCAGCCCAGCACGCCGCAGTTCGTCAGCGCCACCGACATGGTGAAGCCGCCGGGCGTCACCATGTGGCGGAACGGTGCCGCGGCTTCGATGCCCGCCAGCGCGGACAGCAGCTCGTCCACGAAGGGCAAGGCAAAGCCGCGCAGCACCACGGCGCCCGGCCCCAGGCGATGCCGGTCTCCGGCGGTGTCGAACAGATCAGGCGTTTGCATGGCAGCTCACCTCGCGTCGTGGAAGATCAGGCCCACGGTATGGCGGCTGCCGCCGTGGACACGGCTGACGCCATGGCGCAGCGCCGCTTTCCGGATGCCTCGCTTGCCCGCCGCCGGCCGGTGGTGCACGGCGAACACCACCGCGTCGCCCTGGCGCAGCGCGACCACGTGGGCCCGCTGCGCCTGGCCGGCCAGCTCGGTCATCACGAACTCGCCGCCGGCGAAATCCCGGCCCGGCTCGGACAGCAGGATCGCCACCTGCAACGGAAACACGTGCTCGCCGTACAGGTCCTGGTGCAGGCAGTTGTAGTCGCCCTCGCCGTATTGCAGCAGCAGCGGCGTCGGCCGCGTCTGGCCGGCCTGGTGACAGCGCGCGAGAAAGCTGTCGAGCGTATCCGGGTACTGCTCGGCCAGGCCCAGCTGCCGGTTCCAGCGGTTGGCCATGGGCGCGAGCTGCGGGTACAGCGCCTGCCGCAGCTGTTCGAGCAGCGGCGGCAGCGGGTAGGCGAAATACTGGTACTCGCCGCGCCCGAAGCCATGGCGCGCCATCACCACGCGCGAGCGGAAATGCTGCGCCTGCGGATAGAGCGCCGCGAGGGCATCGCACTGCGCCGCGGTCAACAGGCCCGGCAGCACGGCGTGGCCGCGAGCGTCGAGCGCATGCCCGATGCGGGGCCAGTCGAAGCGCGAAAACTCAAGGGTCGTCATTGCCAGCACGAAGAGGAGATCAGGATGGCACCAGTGTAGAAACCCTCGCCGCACCAGGCACTCCGCTCCTTGCGGTGCAATTTCGCCCATAAAAAACCGCCTTCCTACGGAAGGCGGTTTTCAGGGGGCGTGAAGCGCTCAGTCGAGCTTGAGGTTCTGCTTCTTCACCACTTCCTTGTAGATCGCGAATTCGTTCTTGATCTGCTCGGCGAACTGCTCGGGCGTGTTGCCGATGACCAGCGAGCCCGTGTCCTCGATGCGCTTCTTCACGGCCGGGTCGGCCAGCACCTTCTTGACGGCGGCGTTGATGCGGTCCACCACTTCCTTGGGCGTGCCCTTGGGGCCCAGGATGCCGTAGTAGGCCATGCGGTTCACCGGCTCCAGGCCGATTTCCTTGAAGGTCGGCACATTGGGCAGCACGGCCAGGCGCTGCGGCGCGGCCACCACGATGGGGATCAGGCGGCCGTCCTTGATGAAGGGCAGCGACGACGGCAGGTTGTCCAGGTTCATGTTCACCTGGCCGGAAACCACGTCGTTCAGCGCCGGGCCCGCGCCCCGGTAGGGGATGTGGGTCATGAAGGTGCCGCTCAGGCTCTTGTACAGCTCCATCAGCAGGTGCGTGATGCTGCCGGTGCCGGTGGAGGCGTACGAGTACTTGCCCGGGTTCTTCTTCAGCTCGGCCACAAAGCTCTTGTAGTCATGCCCCGGAAACTTCGGGTTGACCGCAATCACGTTCGGCGTGGCCGCGATGTTGATGATCGGCACGAAGTCCGCCTCGGGGTTGTAGGGGAACTTGGGCGTGATGGCCGGGTTCGTGGCCGTGGTGGACACGGTGGCCACGCTCAGCGTGTAGCCGTCGGGCGCCGCGCGCATGGCCTCGACCGCACCGATGGTGCCGCCGGCGCCGCCCTTGTTGTCAACCACGACGGGCTGGCCCAGCTCGCGGCCCAGCGGGTCGGCGATCACGCGGGCCACGATGTCGGTGGTGCCGCCGGCCGCAAAGGGCACGATCAGGCGGATCGGCTTGCTCGGGTAGCTGGCCTGGGCGAAGGCCGTGGTGCCGGCGGTGGCGGCGATCAGGGTCAGGCCCATCAGGATTCTGCGTTGCATAAAGGATCTCCTTATTGTGAGAAGCGGCCATGGCCCCGGGCTGGATAAGCGCAGAGCTGCATGGCCGCGAACGCTGGTGCAAGCTGCATTTATACCGGAGAAATGCGCGTATCCATTCAGGCATGGCCCTAATTCATTGATCCAGCCTATTGCTCGAGCGTG
This sequence comes from Comamonas humi, assembly GCF_054782535.1. Taxonomy (NCBI): domain Bacteria; kingdom Pseudomonadati; phylum Pseudomonadota; class Betaproteobacteria; order Burkholderiales; family Comamonadaceae; genus Comamonas; species Comamonas humi. The sequence continues at coordinate 100,691 of NZ_BAAGSH010000013.1, forward strand.
ATGCCCTGCTTGTCCACCACCGCCTTGTAGGCCGCGTACTCGTCCTTCATCTGCTGCGCGAACTGCTCGGGCGTGTTGCCGAGGATGACCGAGCCCGTGTCCTCGATGCGCTTGCGCACGGCGGGGTCCTCGAGGGCCTTGCGCATCGCGGCGTTGACCTTGTCGACGATCTCCGCAGGCAGGTTGCGCGGGCCGACCACGCCGTAGTAGGCCAGGCGGTTGACCATGGGTGCGCCCACTTCCTTGAAGGTAGGCACGCCCTCGAGCCCGGCCACGCGCTGGGGCGCGGCGACAACGATGGCGTTCAGGCGCTTTTCCTTGATGAAAGGCAGCGCCGACGGCAGGTTGTCGAAGATCATGTTCACCTGCCCGGCCACGGTGTCGTTGAGCGCCGGGCCGGCGCCGCGGTAGGGCACGTGCTGCACGTCGACGTGGGTTTCGCCCTTGAGCATCTCCATCAGCAGATGGGCGATGCTGCCGGTGCCTGGCGTCGCATACGAGTACTTGCCCGGGTGCTTCTTCAGCTCGGCGATGAAGCCCTGGTAGTCCTTGGCCGGAAAGCTGGGGTGCACCGCGATCACATTGGGCGTGGCGGCGATGTTGATGATGGGCGTGAAGTCGCGCTGCACGTTGTACGGCATCTTGGGGTTCACCGCGGGGTTGGTGGCCGTGGTGGACACGGTGGCGATGCTCAGCACATAGCCGTCGGGCTGGGCACGCGCGGCCTCGGCCGCACCCACGGTGCCGCCGCCGCCGCCGCGGTTGTCCACCACCACCGGCTGCCCCAGCGCCTTGGCCAGCGGCTCGGCCACCACGCGCGCGATGATGTCGGTGGTGCCGCCAGCCGCAAAGGGCACGATCAGGCGGATGGGCTTGCTCGGGTAGGCGGATTGCGCCAGCGCGGCGCCGCAGCTTGCGGCCAGCGCCAGGGCCACGCAGTGGCGGCGATTGATCATGGGAGGCTCCTCAGGTCGGGCAAGGGAAAAATGCGCCCATCCTAGGAGCTATCGGCCCCTCGCGCGGCATTTGTGCGGCATCCCGGAGACAGTGTTTTCCCGAGGACACGAAGGCCTTCGGCTATGCTCGCGGCGTGACCTACGCCCAGCTCCTGTTCCCCGATTTCGCGCTGATCCTGATCGGCTACCTCATCTGCCGCTTCACTGCGCTCAACCGCAGCATCTGGCAGCCGGTGGAAGGGCTGGTCTACTACTTCCTGTTCCCCACGCTGCTGTTCTATTCGATCATCCGCGCGCCCATCGACTGGCTGGGCGCGTCGAACCTGATGGCGGCTGGCCTGCTCGGCGGCCTGGCCTCGATCGCGCTGGCCTACGGCCTGCCGCACCTGCCCTGGCTCGGCCGGCGCCTCGATGCGCAGGACGCCGCCGCCAGCGCGCAGGTGGCGTTTCGCTTCAACTCCTTCATCGGGCTGGCGCTGGCCGACCGGCTGGCCGGCGCCCAGGGCCTGCAGCTGATCTCGGTGCTGATCGGCGTGTGCGTGCCCATGTTCAACATCGCCGCCGTCTACCCGATGGCGCGTGGCTCGCAGACCGGCTTCGTGCGCGAACTGGCGCGCAACCCGCTGATCGTGGCCACCGTCGCGGCGCTGGCCTGCAACCTGCTGGGCATCCGCCTGCCGGCGCTGGTCGAACCCACGGTGGCGCGCATCGGCCAGGCGTCGATCGCGCTGGGCCTGATGTCGGCGGGCGCGGGCATGCAGCTGGGCCTGCTGGCGCGGGGCAAGTGGCTGAGCGTGTCGGTGCTGTCCATCCGGCACGTGGCATCGCCGCTGCTGGCCCTGCTGCTGGCGCACCTGCTGCGCCTGTCCGCCGTGCAGGCCACCATCCTGCTGACCTTCTCGGCCCTGCCCACGGCCTCGACCTGCTATGTGCTGGCCGCGCGCATGGGCTTCAACGGGCCTTTCGTGGCCGGGCTGGTGACGCTGTCCACGCTGGCCGGCATCGCCAGCCTGCCGTTTGCGCTGATGCTGCTGCAGTGGTGGCCGGTGTAGCCGCTTGGATCACGGTCTCAGAGGCCGCCCATGCACAGGTACTTCATCTCCAGGTACTCGTCGATCCCGTAGCTCGATCCTTCGCGCCCCAGGCCCGATTGCTTGATGCCGCCGAAGGGCGCCACCTCGTTGGAGATCAGGCCGGTGTTGATGCCGACCATGCCGTACTCCAGCGCCTGCGCCACGCGCCAGATGCGGCCCATGTCCCGGCTGTAGAAGTAGGACGCCAGACCCGACTCGGTATCGTTGGCCATGCGGATCACCTCTTCGTCGCTGCCGAAGCGGAACAGCGGCGCGAGTGGCCCGAAAGTCTCCTCCCGCGCGACCAGCATGTCCCCCGTCGCGTCGGCCAGCACCGTGGGCTGGAAGAACCGGCCGCCCAGCGCATGGGGCGCGCCACCGGTGAGCACGCGCGCGCCTTTTGCCAGTGCGTCCGCGATGTGCTGCTGCACCTTGGCCACCGCGGCGTCGCTGATCAGCGGGCCTTGCAGCACGCCCGGCTCCATGCCGTCGCCCACCTGGAGCTGCTGCACCGCGGCCACCAGCTTGGCGGCGAAGTCGTCGTAGACCCGCTCGTGCACATACAGGCGGTTGGCACACACGCAGGTCTGGCCGGCGTTGCGGTACTTGGAGGCGATCGCGCCCTCTACGGCCGCGTCCAGGTCGGCGTCGTCGAACACGATGAAGGGCGCGTTGCCACCCAGCTCCAGCGAGAGCTTCTTGACGGTGGCGGCGCTCTGGCGCATCAGGATGCGGCCCACCTCGGTGGAGCCGGTGAAGCTCAGCTTGCGCACCACCGGGCTGGCCGTGAGCTCCGCCCCGATCTCGATCGAGCTGGCGGCATCGCCGGTGACCACGCTGAACACCCCGGCCGGCACGCCGGCCTGCTGCGCCAGGGCTGCCAGGGCCAGCGCGGACAGCGGCGTGTCCTCGGCGGGCTTGAGCACCATGGCGCAGCCCGCGGCCAACGCCGGCGCAGCCTTGCGGGTGATCATCGCCAGCGGAAAATTCCAGGGCGTGATGGCGGCGCACACGCCCATCGGCTCCTTGAGCACCAGCATGCGCTTGCCGTTGTCGGTGGAGGTGAGCACGTCGCCGCTCACCCGCTTGGCCTCTTCGGCAAACCATTCCAGGAACGAGGCCGCGTAGAGCACCTCGCCGCGCGCCTCCGCCAGCGGTTTGCCCTGCTCGGCGGTCATGATGCGGGCCAGGTCCTCGGCATGCGCCAGCATCAGCCCGTGCCAGCGGCGCAGCACGCCGGAGCGCTCGCGCGCGGTGACGTTGCGCCATGCGGCCTGCGCTACGCGCGCCGCCTCGATGGCGCGGCGGGTTTCCGCCGGGCCCATGCGCGGCACGCTGGCCACACGCGCGCCGGTGGAAGGGTTGGTGACGGCGAAGCTCGCGCCGTCATCGGCGCCCACCCAGGCGCCGTCTATCAGTGCCTGCGAACGCAGCAGGCTGGCATCGTCGAGAGTCATGTCCATGTCCCCTGCAGGTGTGTCAGCCGCACAGCGCGGCGGCCAGGATGTCGATCCCCTGCTCGAACACCGCATCGCCGATGGTCAGCGGAAAGAGGAAGCGGATCACGTTGCCATGCACGCCGCAGGACAGCAGCAGCAAGCCCTGCGCCAAAGCCCGTGCCTGCACCTCGCGCGTGAAGGCCGCATCGGGCGAGCCGTCGGGATTGCAGAACTCGACGGCAACCATCGCGCCCAGGCCGCGCACCTGTGCGATCTGCGGTACCCGGGGCTTCAACGCCTCGAGCCGATCCATCAGGCGCCGGCCCAGCGCCGCGCCGCGCGCGGGCAGGTCTTCTGCCTCCAGCACCTCGAGCACGGCCAGGGCCGATGCCACGGCCAGCGGGTTGCCGGCGTAGGTGCCGCCCAGCCCGCCCGGCGCCGGCGCATCCATCACCTCGGCGCGGCCCACCAGGCCCGACAGCGGCATGCCGCCCGCCAGGCTCTTGGCCATGGTGATGAGGTCGGGCGCGACACGGTAGTGCTCCATCGCAAACAGCTTGCCGGTGCGGCCGAAGCCGGTCTGCACCTCGTCGGCGATGAGCAGGATGCCATGCTCGTCGCAGATGGCGCGCAGCGCCTCGACGAACGCAGCCGGAGCCACGTTGAACCCGCCCTCGCCCTGCACCGGCTCGAAGATGATCGCGGCCACGCGCCGGGGATCGATGTCGCACTTGAACAGCTGCGCCAGCGCCTGCAGCGAGTCCTCGACCGACACGCCATGCAGCGCCTGCGGGAAAGGCACGTGGAAGACCTCGCCCGGGAAGGGCCCGAAGCCGACCTTGTAGGGAACGACCTTGCCGGTGAGCGCCATGCCCATCATCGTGCGGCCATGGAAGGCGCCCGAGAACGCGATGACACCGCTGCGGCCGGTGGCGGCGCGGGCGATCTTCACCGCGTTCTCCACCGCCTCGGCACCGGTGGTGAAGAAGGCGGTCTTCTTCTGCCCGGCGCCGGGCGCACGCTGGTTGATGGCCTCGGCCAGCTCCACATAGCCGGCATACGGCACGATCTGGTAGGCCGTGTGCGTGAACTTCTCCAGCTGCTGCTGCATGGCCTGCACCAGCCGGGGGTGGCGGTGGCCGGTGTTCAGCACTGCGATGCCGGCGGCGAAGTCGATGTAGCGCTTGCCTTCCACGTCCCAGATCTCGGCGTTGTCGGCACGCTCGGCATAGAAGTCGCACATCACGCCCACGCCGCGGGGCGTGGCCTGCTGGCGGCGCTGTTCCAGAAGTTGGTTGTTCATGGTGGTTTCCAGGAGATGAATGCACGCACGCGAGCGCGCGGGCCAGGCCCGCGCAGCGTGGTGCGGAGAGCGAAAGAAAGGGGGAAAAGCGGACCGCGACGGCCTGGCGCGCCAGGCCGCGGTGTCACGGCGCCAGGTAGCGCTCGACCAGCAGGCTCCAGTAGGCCGCGCCGATCTGCAGGTTCTGGTCGTTGAAATCGTACTTCGGGTGGTGCACCGGATGGCTGTGCTCGCTGAACAGCCCGTTGCCCAGCCGGAAGTAGCAGCCCGGCCGGTGCTGGAGCATGAAGGCGAAATCCTCGCCCGGCGTGATGATGCCGAAGTCCGGCTCCACCCGATCCGGCCCCACCAGCTCACGCGCCACCGCCACCGCGAAGTCCACCTCCGCCTCGGTGTTCACCAGCACCGGGTAGCCGGCCTGGTGGATGACTTCCGCCTGGGCACCGTAGCACTGCGCCTGGCCGTGCACGATGGCGTCGATGCGCTCGCGCAGCTGCTGGCGGACCTGCGGGTCGAAGCAGCGCACGCTCAGCTCGATCGTGGCCTCGTCCGGAATCACGCCGTAGAAGCCGCCCGACTGCAGCGAGCACACGGACACCACCGCGGTCTGCGTGGGATCGACGTTGCGCGCCACGATGGTCTGCAGCGCGAGCACGATGCTGGCGCTGACCACCGACGGGTCCACCGTGAGGTGGGGCCGCGCCACGTGGCCACCCTTGCCGATCACGCGGATGCTGACCTTGTCGGTGGCCGGCTGGAAGGCGCCTTTGCGCATCATGAAGCTGCCCACCTCGGCACCAGGATGGTTGTGCAGGCCGAACACCGCGTCGCAGGGAAAGCGCTCAAAGAGGCCGTCGGCGATCATGCGCTGCGCGCCGCTGTCGTGGCCGCGCTCCTCCGCGGGCTGGAAGTACAGGTGCACCGTGCCCGAGAAGTTGCGGGTGCGCGCCAGGTACTTGGCCGCGCCGAGCAGCATGGAGGTATGCCCGTCATGCCCGCAGGCGTGCATCTTGCCGGCGATCTGGCTGGCATAGGGCAGCCCGGTCTTCTCCTGCATGGCGAGCGCGTCCATGTCGGCGCGCAGGCCAATGCGCCGCGTACCCGAACCTGCCGCCAAGGTGCCGACCACGCCGGTCGTGCCCACGCCGGTCGTCACCTCGAAGCCCCATTCGCGCAGCTTGCCGGCCACCAGCTGCGCCGTGGCCACTTCTTCAAAAGCGATTTCGGGATGGCTGTGGATCTGGTGCCGCAGCGCCTGGATTTCGGCCAGGTCGGCCGCCACTTCGTCGAGCCTGGAATGCACGGGATGCGTATTCATGGGTGCTCCGCTCAATCCAGCTTGATATTCAGTTGCCTGACGGCGTCGCCCCACTTGCGGTGCTCGCTGTTCAAAAAGGCCTGGTAGTCCGCGGGCGATCCCGGCATCACCTCGTTGCCGGTGGCGGCAAGATTGTTCTGCGTGTCGGGGTTGGCCAGCACCTTCTGCAGCGCGGCGTTGAGCTTGGCGACCACGGCGGCGGGCGTTCCCTTCGGCGCCGAGAGGCCGTACCAGGCCGTCACGTCGAAGCCCGGGTAGCCGGACTCGGCCACGGTCGGGATCTGCGGCAGCACCTTCATGCGCTTGGCGCCTGAAACCGCCAGGCCGCGCATCTTGCCGCCCTGGACCATGGGCACCGACGAGCTGGCCACGTCAAACGCCACCTCGATGTCGCCGGACAGGATGGCCGTCAGCATCGGCGCGGTACCCTTGTAGGGCACGTGCAGCATGCTCGCGCCGGCACGGGCGTTGAGCATCTCCATGGCGATCTGCGGGCTCACGCCGGCGCCGGTGGAGCCGTAGTTGACCTGCCCCGGCTTGCTCTTGGCTGCGGCCATCAGCTGCCTGATGTCCTGGTAGGGCGAGTCCTGCCGCACCACCAGCAGCAGCGGCGAGCTGACCACCGAGCCCACGGCTGCGAAGTCGGTCGCCAGGTTCTCCTTCATCGACGGGTAGAGCAGCCCCGGGCTGTACACCAGCGAGGTGCCGCCGAACAGCAGCGTGTAGCCGTCCGCCGGCGCCTTGGAGACGAACTGCGCCGCGATGGTCGTGCCCGCGCCCGGCTTGTTGACCACGATGACGGGCTGGCCCAGCTCGCGCCCCAGGCCCTCGCCCACGATGCGCGCCGCGGTGTCGGCCGAGCCGCCGGGCGTGAAGCCGACCACGATCTGGATGGGCTGCTTGGGAAATGCGGTCTGCGCCTGGGCCAGGCCCAGGCCGCCGCACAGGGCCAGCACGGCGCCCAGCCAATGGATGCGCTTGTTCTTTGTCACTGAGGAATCTCCAGGTTCGTTCTGGAATTCAGTGTATGGTTGGCCTTTGGATTCATCAAATCGATACAGCCAATGTCTCGCATCGATCATTTCAATCTACGCTCCTTCGACCTGAACCTGATGCTGGCCTTCGACGCGCTGATGCAGGAGCGCAGCGTGACGCGCGCCGCCGCCTGCCTGCGCATCCAGCAGCCGGCGATGAGCCATGCGCTGGCCACGCTGCGCCTGCTGCTGAGCGATGAGCTCTTCGTGCGCGTGGGCTACCGCATGGAGCCCACGCTCAAGGCGCGCGCGCTGCACGAGCCGGTCCGCCGGCTGCTGCACGATTCGCAGCAGCTGCTGCTGTCGCGCCCCGATTTCGACCCGGCCACGGACGAGCGCACCTTCCGCATCGCGCTGTCGATCCAGTCGGAGTCGCAGCTGGTGTCGGAGCTGTTCGCGGACCTGGCGGTCTCGGCGCCGCGCGTGAAGCTGCTGCTCAGCCGCACCAGCCGCGAGCACGCCTACGAGGCACTGGACGCCGAGCGCATCGATGCCGCCATCGGCTACCTGCCCGGCGGCAGCGGCTGGCACCACCGCACGCAGCTGTTCGACCTGGGCGTGCTGTGCTGCTTTCATCCGCAGCTGCTGCCCTTCGAGCCTCCGCTCAGCCTGGAGCAGTACCAGTCGGCGCGCCACGCCATGCTGTCGGCCAAGGACAGCCTCTACGGCTACATGGAGGACGCCATCCACGCCGCTGGCGTGGCCATCGACCCGGTGCTCGCCGCGCCCAGCTTTCTCACGCTGTTCGCCACCGTCGCGCGGGCGCCGCTGGTCACCACCGTGCCATCGCTCGTGGCCTGGCGCTATGCCGCGCTGTTCGGGCTGCAGAGCAGCCCGCTGCCATTCCGCTTTCCGTCCTTTCCGGTGGAGCTGATCTGGCATGGGCGCAGCCATGGCGATGGCGCCCACCAGTGGCTGCGCGGCCGCATCGAGGCCAGCGCCCGCGCCATGATCGCCGCGAGCACGCCGCCCGAACCCGGCACCCGAAAATATCAAAAAAGATAGCTGCTTGCGCTTGCTATATAAGCGCTAGACGGTATTTTGGTTCAAACCCCAGGCCACATGCTCGCGCACCAGCGCGCTCGCATCCTGCGCGCGGCTCTGCAGCGCATCGCGGTACTGCGCATCGCCCGTCTCGCGCCAGGCGTTGCCCAGCGCCACGGCGATGTTGCGCAGCCAGCGCTCGTGGCCAATGCGGCGGATAGCGCTGCCCTCGGTGAGGCGCAGAAACGTGGCCTCGTCCCACGCGAACAGCGCGGGCAACTGCACATCGAGCAGCGCGCCGCGCGCATCGAAGTCGGGCAAGGCGCTGCGCCCGGCGAACTTGTTCCAGGGGCAGGCAAGCTGGCAGTCGTCGCAGCCGTAGATGCGGTTGCCCATCGCGGCACGGAACTCCTCGGGGATCGCGCCGTGCAGCTCGATCGTCAGGTACGAGATGCAGCGCCGCGCATCCACCTCGCCCGCCGCCACGATGGCTTGCGTGGGGCAGGCCTGCAGGCAGGCGGTGCAGGCGCCGCAGTGGGCGCTCACCGCCGGCGTGGCCGGCAGGGCCATGTCCACGAATATCTCGCCCAGGAAGAACATCGAGCCCGCGTCGCGGCTGAGCAGCAGCGTGTGCTTGCCGCGCCAGCCCAGGCCGCTCTGGCTGGCGAGCTGCACCTCGAGCACCGGCGCCGAGTCGGTGAACACCCGGTGCTGCAGCGGGCCCACGGCGCCCGCGATGCGCTCGGCCAGCTTCTGCAGCCGGCTGCGCAGCACCTTGTGGTAGTCGCGCCCCCGGGCGTAGACCGAGACCACGGCCTCGCCGGGGTTGGCCTGGCGCTGCCATTCGCGCTCCTGCCAGCCCTCGGGCGTGGCGGCGGGCAGGTAGTCCATGCGCGCGGTGATCACGCTCACCGTGCCCGGCACCAGCTCGGCCGGGCGGGCGCGCTTGGTGCCGTGCGACTGCATGTAGTGCATCTCGCCGTGGAAACCTTTTTCCAGCCAGCGCATCAGACCGGGCTCGGCGCCGGACAGGTCCACGCCGGACACGCCGATTTGAGAGAATCCCAACTCGCGCGCCCAGCCTTGGATTTGCAACAACAATCGATCGCTTTGCGTCATTGCCCCGCATTGTAGAAACTGCCGTGAGCACCCCACCCTCTTCTTCCCCCCATCCCCTGGAAACTTACCACTGCATTTGGCACAGCGAGGACGAGACCCAGGCCTTCGCCGAGGCGCTCGCGGCTCAGCCCGCCATCGCCAATGCCTTCGTCACGCTGCATGGCGACCTGGGCGCGGGCAAGACCACCTTCGTGCGCCACCTGCTGCGCGCGCTGGGCGTGCAGGGCCGCATCAAGAGCCCGACCTACGCGGTGGTCGAGCCGCACGAGACGCCGCAGTTGGCCATCTGGCATTTCGACTTCTACCGCTTCGACGACCCGCGCGAGTGGGAGGACGCGGGCTTCCGCGACATCTTCGCCAGCCCCGGCCTGAAGCTGGCCGAATGGCCCGAAAAGGCCGCGGGGGTAACACCCGTGGCGGATCTCGCTATTAGAATTGAAGTAAACTTCGACGCACAACGTCTGGTCTGCGTGCAAGCACTCACCCCTGCGGGCACGTCCATCCTCCAAGGGCTATCTGCGTGAGCGACACCCCCGCACCTCTGCCACCGCCATCCACCACCGACCGGGCCGCGCCGCGCGCCAGCCGCTGGTCGCGCCGCGACATGCTGCGCGGCGGCGGCAGCCTGGCGCTGCTGCTGGGCACCCAGCAGCTCGCCTTCGGCGCCAGCATCGTGGCGGTGCGCGTGTGGCCGGCCAAGGACTATTCCCGCGTCACCATCGAATCCGACGTGCCGCTCAAGACCGAGCAGCGCTTCGTCGCCACGCCGCCGCGCCTGGCGGTCGACATCGAGGGCATCGACCTGAACCCCGCGCTGCGCGAGCTGGTCGGCAAGGTGCGCGCGGACGACCCGAACATCGCCGGCATCCGCGTGGGCCAGAACGCGCCGAAGATCGTGCGCCTGGTGATCGACCTCAAGCACGACGCCTCGCCCCAGGTCTTCACGCTCAAGCCCATCTCGCCCTACCAGCACCGGCTGGTGCTCGACCTGTACCCGGCCCGGCCGGCCGATCCGCTGGAATCGCTGATCTCCGAGCGCCTGCTGGAGAATTCCGGCGGCCAGGCCACCGCCTCGGCGCCGCTGCCCGATCCCGTCGCCCCCGCGGTGACCGGCTCCGTCATCGACACCCCGCCGCCGGCCGTGGCCGGCGTGGCGCCGGCGCCGCAGGACCCGCTGGGCGAGCTGATCGCCCGCCAGGGCAGCCGCCCGGGGGCGCCTTCGCCTTCGCCGTCCATCCCGTCGGTGCCGCCGCCCGCCGTGGTGGCCGTGGCACCTCCGCCACCGCCCCGCCCGGCCCCGCCGCCGCCCGCAGCGCCGCCACCCAGCCCGCGCCGTCCCATCCAGCGCACCGACCGCCTGATCATCGTCGCGCTCGACCCCGGCCATGGCGGCGAAGACCCCGGCGCCTCGGGCCCCAACGGCACGCGCGAGAAGGACGTGGTGCTGAAGATCGCCCACCTGCTGCGCGAGCGCATCAACAACTCCTCGGTGGGCGGCAACCCCATGCGCGCCTTCATGACGCGCGACGACGATTTCTTCGTGCCGCTGAAGACCCGCGTGGACAAGGCGCGCCGCGTGCAGGCCGACCTGTTCGTCAGCATCCACGCCGACGCGTTCACCAACCCGGCGGCCAACGGCGCCAGCGTGTTCGCGCTCAGCGAGCGCGGCGCCACCAGCTCGGCCGCGCGCTGGCTGGCCAACAAGGAGAACGAGGCCGACCTGGTCGGCGGCCTGAACGTGGCTGGCCTGAGCAACAAGGACCAGCATGTGCAGCGCGCGCTGCTCGACATGAGCACCACCGCGCAGATCAACGACAGCCTCAAGCTGGGCACCAAGCTGCTCGGCGAGCTGGGCTCGTTCGCCCGCCTGCACAAGCCGCGCGTGGAGCAGGCAGGCTTTGCGGTGCTCAAGGCGCCGGACATCCCCAGCGTGCTGATCGAGACCGCCTTCATCAGCAACCCCGCGGAAGAGGCCAAGCTGCGCTCGTCCGCCTACCAGCAGCAGTTGGCCGACGCGATCATGCGCGGCATCCTGGGCTACTTCGCCAAGAACCCGCCGATGGCGCGTAACCGCACGGTGTAAATCAAAAAAGAGAGCTGCTTGCGCTTGATATTCCTTGGTTTCAAATATATTTCATATTGAAACTCATACAAAACAAGCGCTAGCAGCTCTTTTTTCAGGAGCAAAAAAGCCCGCTTCGCAGCGGGCTTTGTGTTTGTTGGCTCAGCCTCTCGGCATCACTGCGCCGCGAGGCGCTGCCAGGTGTCGATCACGCTGTCGGGGTTCAGCGAGATCGACGAGATGCCCTGCTCGGCCAGCCACAGCGCGAAGTCGGGGTGGTCCGACGGGCCCTGACCGCAGATGCCCACGTACTTGCCCTGGTCGCGGCAGGCCTGGATAGCGCGCGACAGCATCTTCTTGACGGCGGGGTCGCGCTCGTCGAAGTCGGCCGCCAGCAGCTCCAGGCCCGAGTCGCGGTCCAGGCCCAGCGTGAGCTGGGTCAGGTCGTTCGAGCCGACCGAGAAGCCGTCGAAGTACTCGAGGAACTCATCGGCCAGGATGGCGTTGGACGGCACCTCGCACATCATGATCAGCTCCAGCCCGTTCTCGCCGCGCTTGAGGCCGTTGGCCGCCAGCAGTTCGGTCACGCGCTTGGCCTGGCCCAGCGTGCGCACGAACGGGATCATGATCTTGACGTTGGACAGGCCCATCTCGCCGCGCACACGCTTGAGCGCCTCGCACTCCATCTTGAAGGCCTCGCCGAACTCGGCCGAGATGTAGCGCGCCGCGCCGCGGAAGCCCAGCATCGGGTTCTCTTCCTCGGGCTCGTAGCGGCTGCCGCCGATCAGCTTGCGGTACTCGTTCGACTTGAAGTCGGACATGCGCACGATCACCGGCTTGGGGTAGAACGCCGCGGCGATCGTGGCCACGCCTTCGGTGATCTTGTCGACGTAGAAGGCGCGGGGCGATGCATGGCCGCGCGCCACCGACTCGACCGCCTTCTTCAGGTCGGCATCGACGGCCGGGTAGTCCAGGATGGCCTTGGGGTGCACGCCGATGTTGTTGTTGATGATGAACTCCAGGCGGGCCAGGCCCACGCCTTCGTTCGGCAGCTGGGCGAAGTCGAAGGCCAGCTGCGGGTTGCCCACGTTCATCATGATCTTGGTGGCGATCTCGGGCATGGTGCCGCGCTGCACCTCGGTGACCTCGGTTTCCAGCAGGCCGTCGTAGATGCGGCCGGTGTCGCCCTCGGCGCAGCTCACCGTCACCAGCGTGCCGTCCTTCAGGCGGCTGGTGGCGTCGCCGCAGCCCACCACGGCCGGGATGCCCAGCTCGCGCGCGATGATGGCCGCATGGCAGGTACGGCCGCCGCGGTTGGTGACGATGGCGCTGGCGCGCTTCATCACCGGCTCCCAGTTCGGGTCGGTCATGTCGGTGACCAGCACGTCGCCGGGCTGCACCTGGTCCATCTCGCTGATGTTGTGCACCAGGCGCACCGGGCCGGTGCCGATCTTCTGGCCGATGGCGCGGCCCTCGGCCAGCACCTGGCCTTCGCCCTTGAGCTTGTAGCGCTGCTCGGCCTGGCCCTTAGACTGGCTCTTCACCGTCTCGGGGCGGGCCTGCAGGATGTAGAGCTGGCCATCGGTGCCGTCGCGGCCCCATTCGATGTCCATCGGGCGGGCGTAGTGCTGCTCGATCACCAGCGCGTAGCGCGCCAGCTCCTGCACCTCGGCGTCGGTCAGCGAGTAGCGGTTGCGCAGCTCGGGGCTCACGTCGATGGTCTTGACCAGCTTGCCGGAGGCCGCCTTCTCCTCGGGCGTGGCGAACACCATCTGGATCAGCTTGGAGCCGAGGTTGCGGCGGATCAGCGCCTTCTTGCCGGCCTGCAGCATGGGCTTGTGCACGTAGAACTCGTCCGGGTTCACGGCGCCCTGCACCACTGTCTCGCCCAGGCCGTAGCTGGAGGTGATGAAGACCACCTGGTCGAAGCCCGATTCGGTGTCGATGGTGAACATCACGCCGGCCGCGCCCAGGTCGGAGCGCACCATGCGCTGCACGCCGGCGGACAGCGCCACCACGTCGTGCGCGAAGCCCTTGTGCACGCGGTACGAGATCGCGCGGTCGTTGTACAGCGACGCGAACACTTCCTTCATCTTGTGCAGCACGTCCTCGATGCCGACGACGTTCAGGAAGGTTTCCTGCTGGCCGGCGAACGAGGCGTCGGGCAGGTCTTCGGCGGTGGCCGACGAGCGGACGGCGAAGCTGGCCTGGGCATTGCCCGCCGACAGCGTGGCAAAGGCGTCGCGCACGCCCTGCTCCAGATCGGCCGGGAAGGGCTGGGCCTCGATCCAGCCGCGGATTTCGGCGCCGGCCACGGCCAGCGCGCGCACGTCCTCGATGTCCAGTGCGGCCAGGCGCTGGCTGATGCGCTCGGACAGGCCTTCGTGGGCCAGGAACTGGCGGAAGGCATGGGCGGTGGTGGCGAAGCCCGTGGGCACGCGCACCCCCTGCGGCAGCTGCGAGATCATTTCGCCGAGCGAGGCGTTCTTGCCGCCCACGACCTCGACGTCGCTCATTCTCAGGTTCTCAAACGGTACGACCAGGGCGGTCGGGCTGTAGAGGTTGGACATGTCAAAGCTCCGGAAGTTAAAAACTGGCCCGTGCGTCCATCCCCCTGCAGGCGATGGCACGCGCGCAGACACTCCTTCTGGCTTTGGATTTGTGGTTGTAGGCCGGAGTGCATGCTGGAAATTGGGAATAATGGGCGCCATTGTAGGCGCGGCAATCCCCGATTGCTTGTTTCTCGGTTAACCCCCTCTTTTCCCATGCACCAGCGCACGATTTTCTTCATCTCCGACGGCACCGGCATCACGGCGGAAACCTTTGGCCGCGCCATCATGAAGCAGTTCGACATCACCACCCGAGCGGTGCGCATGCCCTTCATCGACACCGAGGACAAGGCCCACCAGGCGGTGCGCCAGATCAACCACGTGGCCGACATCGAGGGCAAGCGGCCCATCGTCTTCACCACCCTGGTCAGCCCCGAGATCATGCAGGTGGTGCAGGACCACTGCAAGGCCAAGCTGCTGGACATGTTCGGCACCTTCGTGCAGCCGCTGGAGGAAGAGCTGGGCGAGAAATCGCTGCACCGCGTGGGGCGCTTCTCCGACATCAGCGAGAGCAAGGAATACTTCGACCGCATCGAGGCCATCAACTTCAGCCTGGCGCACGACGACGGCCAGACCAACCACGACCTGGCGGGCGCCGACGTGATCCTGGTGGGCGTGAGCCGCAGTGGCAAGACGCCGACCAGCCTGTACCTGGCCATGCAGTTCGGCCTGAAGGTGGCCAACTACCCGCTGATCCCCGAGGATTTCGAGCGCCAGCAGCTGCCGCCGGCGCTGGTGCCGCACCGCAAGAAGATCTTCGGCCTGACCATCCAGCCCGAGCGGCTCTCGCAGATCCGCAACGAGCGCCGGCCCGACTCGCGCTACGCCAGCCTGGCCAACTGCCGCATGGAAGTCTCCGAGGCCGAGGCGATGATGCGCCGCGCCGGCATCCAGTGGCTGTCCACCACGCACAAGTCCATCGAGGAGATCGCCACCGTGATCCTGCAGGACATCAAGCCCGAGGCTTCCAGCTATTGATGACCAAGACCGCCACCCATCGCCTGATCGCCATCGCCCTGCTCCTGGGGAGCGCCGCCGCAGCCCATGCGGCGCAGCCGGGTGCCTTCGAGGTGACCGAAACCCGCAGCGCGCTGGGCTCGGCCCAGCCCAAGCCGCCGCGCACCAAGAACCGCTGCATCGGCCCGGCGCTGATCGACAGGCAGGGCTTTCTGTACCCCGACCAACTGCTGGCCGCGCATTTCAAGAGCTGCAAGGTCACGCGCAGCAAGGCCAATGGCAAGCAGAGCAAGGAATGGACCGTGGCCTGCGGCCGCAGCCTCACGGCCGAGGCCGCGCAGGTCAACCGCGGGGCGAACTTCGACCTGACGGTGGATGCGAAGCTGTTCGGCTCGCTCAAGCAGACCCTGCGCTACCAGGCCCGCTCGCTGGGCCGCGCCTGCACCGAAGACGACTCGCCGCTGGAGTGAGGCGCGGTGGCGGGGGCGCCACTCATTCCATTTCAGACTGACTCCATGAAAATTATGCGTTTGTCGTGATCAATGTGCGGCGCTAGCATGCAGGTTTGTCCCCCTGCAGGAGCCTGCCCGAGATGACCGCCGCCCCTATCCCCAGTATTCCCGCCTTCGCCCACAGCCTCGTCACCCGCGACGCGCGCGGCGTCTACACCCTGCAGATCCACGATGCCAAGAGCCTGAACATTCTGGCCACGCCCGTCACCCGGGGGCTGACCGAGGCCGTGCGCTGGATCGCCGCACAGCCCGATGCGCGCGCCGTGGTGATCCGCGGCGCCGGCGACAAGGCCTTCGTGGGCGGCGCCAACATCTACGAGATGGCCGAGCTCGATCCCCAGGGCGGCCGCGAGTTCATCACCAACCTGCGCCGCCTGTGCGAGGCGGTGGCCGACATCCCGGTGCCGACGATCGCCCGCCTGTGCGGCTTCTGCCTAGGCGCCGGCATGGAGCTGGCCGCCGCCTGCGACATCCGCCTGGGCTCGCGCGACGCGGTCTTCGGCATGCCCGAGGTGCGCGTGGGCATCCCTTCGGTGATCCACGCCGTGCTGCTGCCCGCACTGATCGGGCCGGGCGCGACCAACTGGCTGCTGCTGACGGGCGAGAACGTGGATGCCGAGCAGGCGCTGCGCTGGGGCTACCTGCAGTTTGCCTGCGAGCCAGGCGAGCTGGACGCGCTGCTGGAGCGCACGCTGGCCCCCATCGTCCACAGCGGCCCGCGCGCCGTGCGCGCCCAGAAGGCGCTGCTGCGCTACTGGAGCCAGGCGACGGAAGAGGCCGGCCTGGACCGCAGCGTGGAGGTATTCGGCGATGCCTTCACCACCGCCGAGCCCCGCGAGTACATGGCGCCGTTCCTGGCTCGCCGCCACGCCAAGGGAGGCTGACCATGCCCGGTCCGCTGCAAGGCGTGCGCGTGGTTGACATGACCTCGGTGGGCATGGGCCCCTACGCGACGCAGATCCTCGGCGACATGGGCGCCGAGGTATTCAAGATCGAGCCGCCCGAGGGCGATGTGTTCCGCAGCTCCGCGCCCGCACGCCACGCGGGCATGGGCCATGCCTTCCTCAACCTCAACCGCAACAAGCGCGGCGTCACGCTGGATGCCAAGCAGCCCGAAGACCATGCCCGGCTGCTGGCGCTGATCGCCGATGCCGATGTCTTCGTCACCAACGTCCGCCCCAAGGCGCTCGCCCGGCTGGGGCTGGACGCGGACACCCTGTGCGCGCGCCATCCGCGCCTGGTCTATTGCTCGGCCGTCGGTTTCGGGCAGGACGGCCCGTATGCCGCCCAGCCCGCGTTCGACGACATCATTCAGGCCATGAGCGGGCTGGCCGACCTGCAGGGCCGCAACGCGGGTGCGCCCGCCTATGTGAACACCATCCTCGCGGACAAGGTGGCCGGGCTCACGCTGGCCTATGCCATTCCGATGGCGCTGTACGAGCGCGAGAAATCCGGGCGCGGCCAGGCGCTCGAGGTGCCGATGTTCGAGACCCTGGTGTCCTTCACCCTCGTCGAGCACCTGGGCGGGCACAGCTTCGTGCCGCCGCTCGGCCCCATGGGCTACAGCCGCGTGCTCTCGCCGCAACGGCGGCCCTACCGCACGCGCGACGGTTTCCTGGCGCTGCTGCCCTATACCGACGCGCAATGGCAGCGCTTCTTTGCGCTCGCGCAGCGCGAGGACCTGGCCCGGGATGCGCGCTACGCCACGGCCGCGGCACGCGCCGGGCACTTCGATGCGCTGTACCAGGACCTGGCCGACATCGTCGCGCTGCGCGGCACCCAGGAATGGCTGGACCTGCTGGCGCCGGCCGACATCCCGCACTCGCGCGTGAATGCGCCCGAGGACCTGTTCGACGACCCGCACCTGCAGGCCACCGGCTTCTTCCAGCAGGTCGAGCACCCGACGGAGGGCACGCTGCGCATGCCGTCCATTCCGGTGCGCTTCTCGCGCACGCCCGGGGCCATAGCCCGGCTGGCGCCGGCGCAGGATGCCGGCCCGGCCGCGCCCGGCACGGACCCGTGAAGAACCTCACGCTCAAGCAGCTGCGCGTGTTCTGCGCGCTCTACGAGCTGCGCAGCTTCACCGCCGCGGCGCGGGCGGCATTCGTTACCCAGTCCGCCGTCAGCAAGCTGGTGGCCGAGCTGGAGTCCGAAGTGGGCCAGCCCCTGTTCGAGCGCTCCACGCGCAGCGTCACGCCCTGCGAGGGCGCGGCGGACTTCTATGCCTATGCGCAGGAGATCCTGGGCACCGTTCGCGCCGCCGAGCGCAGCATGTCGGGCCTGCGCTCGCTGGAGCGCGGCACCGTGGGCGTCGCGGCATCGCCGCTGATGATGGTCGGCCTGCTGGGCGACGTGGTGGCTGCCTTCCACCGTGCGCACCCCAAGGTGCAGCTGGAGCTGTTCGAGCTGTCCACCGACGACACCATCGCCCACGTGCGCCACGGCCGCGCCGATTTCGGCATCGTCTCGCACCACCAGGCCGTGGAAGACCTTTCCGCACGGGTGATCTACCGCGACACCATGTTCGCGGCCTGCGCCCCTGGCCACGAACTGGCCGCACGCCAAGCCGTGCGCTGGGCCGACGTGGCCGCGCAGGACCTGATCATGCTGCGCAACGTCTACAGCGTGCGCAGCAGCCTCGACCGGGTTGCCCACGACCGCGGGCTGCGCTTTCGCTACCGCATCGAGGCCGGCATGCTGCTGTCCGTGCTGCAACTGGTGGGCGCGAACCTGGGCATCACCGTGGTGCCGGGCTATGCCTGCGCGCTCGCGCGCCAGCTGGGCCTGCAGGTGCTGCCCATCGGCGATGCGGACCGGCAGGGGCACGAGCTGCTGCTCATCCAGCGGCACACCGCGCGCCTGTCGCGGGCCGCCGCAGTGTTCGTGCAGCTCGCGGAGGCGCAGCTGCGCGCACGCGAGGCGCAGGACCAGCCGCATTGATCCGATTCCGGAATGGGTTCATGAATATTCATCCCTTGTTGGCATGAGCACCCCGGCGCATCATCCGGCCCCATCCCCGCCCCGCAGGAGACGAACCCCATGACCCAGCCATCCTTTCTTTCGCGCCGCGATGTACTGGCCGCCGGCACCCTGGCCGCGCTGGGTGCGCTGTCCGGCAGCGCCGCTGCCCAGTCGCCCTGGCCGAGCAAGCCCATCACCATCGTCGTGCCCTTCTCGCCGGGCAGCGCCACCGACACCAGCGCGCGCCTCATCGCCGAGAAGCTGGGCCCGCGGCTGAACGTGCCGGTCATCGTCGACAACAAGCCCGGCGCCTCGGGCACCATAGGCTCGCAGTTCGCCGCCCGCGCCCAGCCCGACGGCTACACGCTGATCCTCACCAGCAGCTCCACCCATTCGGCCACGCCCGCGTTGTTCCGCAAGCTCTCGTTCGACCCGACGGGCGACTTCGTCCACGTGATACGGATCGCCACCATCCCGATGATGCTGGTCGTGCGCAGCGAGGCGCCCTACCGCCAGCTGCAGGACTTGGTCGAGGCCTCGCGGACCAAACCGCTGGCCTACGCCTACGGTTCGCCGACGAGCCAGATCGCCGGCGCCACCTTCAACCGCCTGACCGGCGGCGACGCCAACGCCGTGCCCTACAAGAGCCAGCCGCCGGCGGTGACGGACCTGCTCGGCGGCCAGGTGGACTATTTGTTCGCCGACCTGTCGGTGGTCACCTCGTTCATGCAGGCCGGGCGCCTGCGCGGCCTGGCGTTCACCGGCAAGACGCGCGCCAAGGGCTTTCCCGCCGTGCCCACGCTGGAGGAGCTGGGCCACCAGAACTTCGACCTCGTGGTCTGGGTCGGCGTGGCCGTGCCCGCGAAGACGCCCGACGCCATCACCCAGCGCCTGAACCATGAAGTTGCCGCGATCCTGCGCGAGCCCGACGTGCTGCAACGCCTGGAGTCGCTGGGCATGCAGGTGGCGCCGAACACGCTGGCCGAGCATGCGGACTTCACCCAGGCCCAGCGCAGGATCTGGACCCAGCGCGCGATCGACGCCAGGATCGAGCCACAGTGAGCCTCGGCCCACTATAGAAAAAAGAGCTATTGGCGCTTGACTGGCGGGCGCTGGATGCCAATTTGACTCCAAATTCCTGTAGCCCTATCCATCCACGGCCTGCACCACCTGCAGCCAGCGCCGCAGCACCGGCGCGTCGTGGCCGGCCTGCCACATCACGCTGGTCTCGCAGACGGGCATGGCGGGCGCGCCCGGCGACTCCTTGAGCTCGCGGTAGACCACGCCGGCACGCTGCAACCGGCTCACACTTTGCAATACCCAGGCCAGGCCCAGCTCGGCCGACACGAGGTTGACGATGGTCTGCATCTGGATCGCCTCCTGCGCCACGTTCAGCGCCCGACCGGCCGCCGCGTAGCGGGCCTGCAGGCCGTCGTGCACGGCAGGCAGGATGGCGCGCGGGAACAGCACCAGCGGCTCGTCGCAGACCTGCTCGAAACGCAGCGCGCGCGCCTTGGCCTGCGCATTCACCAGCGGGTGCCGCTCGGGCAGCGCCAGCCACAACGGCTCCTGGCCGATCACCTGCCGCACCATGCCGGGCGGCGCAGGTTCGTCCCGGGCATGCAGCACGATGCCGGCGTCGATGCTGCCCTCGCGCAGCCATTGCAGCTGCACATCGCTGGTGGCCTCGGTCAGCTCCAGGCGCACGCCGGGGCTGGCGGCGCGAAAGGCCCGCACCCACTGCGGCAGCCCGCCAAAGCCCACGGTGGAGACAAAGGCCAGGCGCAGCCGCCCCACCTCGCCGGCGGCGGCGGCGCGCGCCTGCTCAGGCAGGGCCAGCGCGCGGGCGATCAGGTCCTGCGCCTGCGGCAGCAGCGCCGCGCCGGCCGGCGTGAGCTGCACGCTGCGCTTGTTGCGATCAAACAGGCGCACGCCGAGCTGCCGCTCCAGGCCGGCGATGGCCTGGGTCAGCGGCGGCTGGGTGATGTTCAGGCGCTGCGCCGCGCGGCCGAAGTGCAATTCCTCGGCCACCATGGCGAACTGGCGCCAGGCGCGGATGTCGATGAAGGGCTGACTCATATGCAAAACATATTAATCAAGAATTTGAAAGGTATTGGATCAAATTACACCAGCGTCGCATACTAGGAGCTGCTGTTTTTTACAACCATTCGAGACCCACGATGCCCGCCTACCGTTCCAAGACCTCCACCGCCGGCCGCAACATGGCCGGCGCCCGCTCGCTGTGGCGCGCCACCGGCATGAAGGACGACGACTTCTCCAAGCCCATCATCGCGGTGGTCAACTCCTTCACCCAGTTCGTGCCCGGCCACGTGCACCTGAAGGACCTGGGCCAGCTCGTCGCCCGCGAGATCGAGGCCGCCGGCGGCGTGGCCAAGGAGTTCAACACCATCGCGGTGGACGACGGCATCGCCATGGGCCACGACGGCATGCTGTACTCGCTGCCCAGCCGCGAGATCATCGCCGACAGCGTGGAATACATGGTCAACGCGCACTGCGCCGACGCCATGGTCTGCATCAGCAACTGCGACAAGATCACCCCCGGCATGCTGATGGCCGCGATGCGCCTGAACATTCCGGTGGTCTTCGTCTCGGGCGGCCCGATGGAGGCCGGCAAGGTGCGCCTGGCCGTGCCCGGCACCTCCACCATCCAGATCAAGAAGCTCGACCTGATCGACGCCATGGTGATGGCCGCCGACGACAAGGTCAGCGACGCCGACGTGGCCGAGGTGGAGCGCTCCGCCTGCCCCACCTGCGGTTCCTGCTCGGGCATGTTCACCGCCAACTCGATGAACTGCCTGGCCGAGGCGCTGGGCCTGGCGCTGCCGGGCAACGGCACCGTGGTGGCCACGCACGCCGACCGCGAGCAGCTCTTCAAGCGCGCCGGCCGCCGCATCGTCGAGCTGGCCCGCCAGTACTATGAGCAGGAAGACGCACGCGTGCTGCCGCGCTCGGTGGGCTTCAAGGCCTTCGAGAACGCGATCACGCTGGACATCGCCATGGGCGGCTCGACCAACACCATCCTGCACCTGCTGGCGATCGCGCAGGAAGCCGAGATCGACTTCGGCATGACCGACATCGACCGCCTCTCGCGCACCGTGCCGCAGCTGTGCAAGGTGGCCCCCAACACCAACAAGTACCACATCGAAGACGTGCACCGCGCCGGCGGCATCATGGCCATCCTGGGTGAGCTGGAGCGCGCCGGCAAGCTGCACACCGACGTGCCCACCGTGCATGCCGCCACGCTGGGCGACGCGCTGAACCAGTGGGACATCACCCGCACCAGCGACGAGGCCGTGAAGACCTTCTACATGGCAGGTCCCGCAGGCATCCCCACGCAGGTGGCCTTCAGCCAGAACACGCGCTGGCCCAGCCTGGACCTGGACCGTGCCGAGGGCTGCATCCGCTCGTACGACCACGCCTTCAGCAAGGAAGGCGGCCTGGCCGTGCTCACCGGCAACATCGCCAAGGACGGCTGCGTGGTCAAGACCGCGGGCGTGGACGACTCCATCCTGGTGTTCGAGGGCCCGGCCCATGTGGTCGAGTCGCAGGACGAGGCCGTGGAGAACATCCTGGCCGACAAGGTCAAGGCAGGCGACGTGGTCGTCGTGCGCTACGAAGGCCCCAAGGGCGGCCCCGGCATGCAGGAAATGCTCTACCCCACGAGCTACATCAAGTCCAAGGGCCTGGGCAAGGCCTGCGCGCTGCTGACCGACGGCCGCTTCTCGGGCGGCACCTCGGGCCTGTCGATCGGCCACTGCTCGCCCGAGGCGGCAGCCGGCGGCGCGATCGGCCTGGTGAAGAATGGCGACCGCATCCGCATCGACATCCCCAATCGCACCATCGACGTGCTGGTGAGCGACGAGGAACTGGCCAAGCGCCGCGAAGAGCAGAACGCCAAGGGCTGGAAGCCGGCCCAGCCGCGCCCACGCAAGGTATCGGCCGCGCTCAAGGCCTACGCCAAGCTGGTGATGTCGGCCGACAAGGGCGCGGTGCGCGACCTGTCGCTGCTGGACTGATGGCCGGCGGCTGACCGCCCCCACCGAAAACGCCAGCCCGCGGGCTGGCGTTTTTTATGGGCGAGGCGCCCGCCCGGCCGGAATAACAGATATCTCAGCGGCGGCGCACGCCCTGCCCCAGCGCCTTCTTGCTGCGGTCTATGCGCGCGGCCTTCTTGGCGTCTTCCTTTTCCATGGCACGGCGCTTGGTGTAGCCCGACCAGTCGGCCCAGGCCCACCACAGCGCGGCCAACGCGAACGGCACCAGCACGGCCACCCACGACCACTGCGCCACCGGTCCGAATTCCAGGACCTTCATCAGCAGCAACACCACTCCCAGACCCAGCAAATACATGGGCATCCTCCCTGTTTTCGACCGGTGCGCCTGCGCCACACCGGTCCGTTTGATGACGGTAGAATGCAATGTAACCCAAGCATAGGAGAACACACGATGAAGCGTATTTTGGTTGCCTCGGTTCTGGCCATTGCCGCATCGGCGCCCGCATGGGCCGACCAAGCCCTGGCGCAATCGAAGAACTGCATGGCCTGCCACGCGGTGGACAAGAAGGTGGTGGGTCCGTCCTACAAGGATGTGGCCGCCAAGTACGCCGGCCAGAAGGACGCCGTCGACAAGCTGGCCCAGAAGATCCTGAAGGGCAGTTCCGGCGTCTGGGGCCCGGTGCCCATGCCTGCCAATGCGCAGGTGAACGAAGCCGATGCGAAGAAGCTCGCCACCTGGGTGCTGACGCAGAAGTAAGCAGCAATGGAAGGCCCGCCGGCCTGCATGAAAAATGGCGCCTCGGCGCCATTTTTTTATGCCCTGAACCGCTTCATTTCAGCCACTGCTGCGCGGCCTTGCGCAGCTCGCCGCGGCTGTCCTGCAGGCCCCAGGCGAACTGCATCACGCGGGTGTAGTCCGCATCGTCCTTGGGCAGCATGAAGCCCAGCTGGTTGACCGGCGTGAGCGGCTGCTCGACGAAGGCCGCGGCCAGGCGCGGATCGGCCTTGCTGTAGTGCAGCGCCTCGTAGGTTTCGGTGATCATCACGTCGCCCTTGCCCTCGGCGATCAAGCCGGGGATCTCGGCGTTCTTGTCGTGCGTGCTGACCTGGGCGCTCTTGAGGTTCTCGAGCACATAGGCCTCATTGGTACCGCCGGGGTTCTTGATGACGCGCACGCCCGGCTGGTTCAGGCTTTGCGCCGTGGCGAACTTGTCCTTGTCGGCGGCGCGCACCAGCGCCACCTTGCCGAACGGCGCATAGCCCGGCAGCATCTCGGCCTTGGCGATGCGCGCCACGTTGCGCGTGATGCCGCCCACGGCCACATCAAACTTATCGGCCTGCAGGTCTTCCATCAGCTTGGGCCACGAGGTGTCCACGTACTGCACCTTCACGCCCATGTCCTTGGCCATGCGCTCGATCAGGTCGATGTCGTGGCCGCTGTAGGCGCCGTTGGCCTTGATGGCGAAGGGCCGGTAGTCACCCGGCGTACCCACGCGCAGCACCTTGGTCTCGAGGATGCGGTCAAGCCGCGGCCCGGCTTGCGCTGGCGCGGCCATCGCCATGACCACGGTTGCCACGGCCAGCGCCGCCCCTGCCATTTTTGCTTTCATCGTTTGCCTCCAAAAGCATCCATGGTAGCGGCGAACCCGGACAGCGCGGCGTGGCAGCGTCAGTAGCGCGAGATCTGGCCCTGATTGATCTGCACGCGGTCGCCCTGGCGCAGATCGCCCGGATGGGGCACGTCGTAGATGCGCTGGCCGCCGTTCTGCAGGTTGATGACGATGCGGTAGCCCTGTTGCTGCTGGTAGCGCGGGGTCTGCGACTGCTCGATGGCATTGCCCGCCACCGCGCCGCCCACGGCGCCCGCAGCGGTGGCCGCGGCACGGCCGAAACCGCCGCCGATCTGGTTGCCGACGACGCCGCCCACCACGGCACCCAGGATCGCCCCGATGCCGCTGCTGCCGCCGCGCGGGGCCTGGGCATTCAGCACCTCGATATTGGCCACATAGCCGTACTCAACACCCTGCGGCGCTTGCGCGGATGGCGGGTACGAGGGGTAGCCGGGCTGCCCCTGCTGCGGGTACTGCTGCTGCGGATAGTTGGGGTAGCTCTGCGGCTGGTTGGGATAGCCGCCAGGATATTGCTGGCGCGGCGCCTGCACGCAGGCGCTGAGGGCGGCGGCCAGCCCCAATGCGGCCACCAGGCGGGCGCTGCGTTTTGCTTGCATGTTATGGATCATCTTCTTCTCCTGTGCGATGCCTAAATGGGTTGGAAAGGCGCCGGGCCTACTTGGTTCCGGTGGAACCGTAACCGCCCTCGCCGCGCGCGGACACGTCGTCGAAGTCCTCGACCAGGTTGAAGCGCGCCTGCACCACCGGCACGATCACCATCTGCGCCAGCCGCTCCATGGGCTGCAGCACATAGGTCTCGGGGCTGCGGTTCCAGGCGCTCACCATCAACTGGCCCTGGTAGTCGCTGTCGATCAGCCCCACCAGGTTGCCCAGCACGATGCCGTGCTTGTGGCCCAGGCCCGAGCGCGGCAGGATCATGGCCGCGTAGCCCGGGTCGCGCAGGTGCATGGCCAAGCCCGTGGGCACCAGCTGCCAGGCGCCGGGCGCCAGCGTGAGCGGGGCATCCAGGCAGGCGCGCAGGTCCAGGCCGGCGCTGCCGGGGGTGGCGTACTGGGGCAGTTGGTCGCGCATGCGCGCATCCAGCACCTTGATATCAACGATCATGGATTTCTCTTGCTTTTAGGTTCAATCAAACAGACAACGCGCGAAGGCCGCGCCGCGTGCACGCAATGCTAGGGGCAATGCGGCAAGGCACCGCCGCACAGCCCCACTTTTACCGGTGCTTACGCCTGTGCGCGGCGCGCTTCACGCGCGCTTTTCACTTCTTCGCCGCGCGCAGGTGCTTGCCGACGAAGTGCAGGATCAGCAGGATGCCCACGGGCGGCAGTGCAATCGCCAGGCCCAGCATGAACAGCCAGCCCAGCAGCTTGGCCCAGTTGAACGATCCTGCGGGCGCCTGCGCCACGGGCTCGCGGCCCCACACCTCGGTGCGCGGCTTGCCTGCAGCCTCCTTGGCCTTGGCGGCCTGCTTGAGCCGCTCCAGCAGCTGCGTGGCCGCATCCACCGTGCTGCCGGCCTGCGGCTGGCGGATGGCGCCGGGCGACCGGGCGGCGGCAGGCAGCGATGGCAGCGTGGCCACCACACCCGCCTTGCGCGCATTGTCCGCCAGCAGCTGGTCCACATAGCGCACAAAGTCGCCGTTCTTCGGGCCCTCGTACATCCTGCCGATGACGGTGGAGGAATGGTTGTGCACGACCATGTTCATGCTCAGGCTCCCGCGCCACCCTTCAGCCGGGCGGCAATCTCCTGCACCAGCTGCTGCGCCAGCGCCTGCTTGCTGGCGCGCGGCAGCTCGCGGTGGCCATGCTCATCCACCAGCAGCAGCGCGTTGTCGTCCTGGCCGAAAGTGGCCGGGCCGATGTTGCCCACCAGCAGCGGCACTTGCTTGCGCCTGCGCTTGGCATCGGCGTTCGCCAGCAGGTCCTGGCTTTCGGCGGCGAAGCCCACGCAGTACAGCTCGCCGCTTTGCGCGCGGGGCAGCCGCGCCACGCCGGCGAGGATGTCGGGGTTCTCCACGAAGGCCAGCTGCGGCACCTGGCCGCTGCCGTCCTTCTTGATCTTGTGCTCGGCGGCGTTGGCGGGGCGCCAGTCGGCGACCGCAGCGGTGGCGATGAAGATGGTCGCCGCCGGCGCCTGCTGCATCACGGCGTCGTGCATGTCCTGCGCCGAGCGCACGTTGATGCGGCGCACGCCGCGCGGCGTGGGCAGATGCACCGGCCCGGCGACCAGGGTGACCTCGGCGCCCGCGGCGCTGGCGGCCTGCGCGATGGCGAAGCCCATCTTGCCGCTGGAAAGATTCGTGATGCCGCGCACCGGGTCGATGGCCTCGAACGTGGGGCCGGCCGTGACCAGCACCTGCTGGCCGCGCAACAGCTTGGGAGCGAAGAAGCGCTGCAGCTCCTCCTCGATCTCGGCGGCCTCGAGCATGCGGCCGTCGCCGGTCTCGCCGCAGGCCTGGTCGCCGTTGGCCACGCCCAGCACCTGCGCGCCGTCGGCCTGCACCTGGCGCAGGTTGCGCTGGGTGGCGGGGTGGGCCCACATCTCGCGGTTCATCGCCGGCGCCAGCAGCAGCGGCACGCGCTCGATGGGCCGGGCCAGGCACAGCAGGCTCAGCAGCTCGTCGGCGCGGCCCTGCACCAGCCGCGCGATGAAATCGGCGCTGCACGGCGCGATGACAATGGCGTCGGCCTCGCGGCTGAGGTTGATGTGCGGCATGTTGTTGGGCTCGCGCGTGTCCCACTGCGACAGGTAGACCGGCCGCCCGGACAGCGCCTGCATGGTCACCGGCGTCATGAACTGCTGGGCCGACTCGGTCATCACCACCTGCACCGTGGCGCCTGCCTTGATGAGGCGCCGGCACAGTTCGGCCGACTTGAATGCCGCCACGCCGCCGCTGAGGCCGAGAACGATGTGTTTGCCGCTGAGCTGGTTCATGGCGCCGAATGTAGCAGACGCCGAGAGGCCTTCCGGCCGCCACATGCCCCCGAGGCATGCGGGTGATCGGCGGGCATCTATAATCGCAATTTCCCACCACCTCAAAGACATGACCAAATTTGTCTTCGTTACCGGCGGTGTGGTGTCTTCCCTGGGCAAGGGAATCGCCTCTGCCTCGCTCGCCGCGATCCTCGAATCGCGCGGCCTCAAAGTCACCCTCATCAAGCTGGATCCGTACATCAACGTCGATCCCGGCACCATGTCCCCCTTCCAGCACGGCGAGGTGTTCGTCACCGACGACGGCGCCGAGACGGACCTGGACCTGGGCCACTACGAGCGTTTCATCGAAACGCGGATGAAGCAGTCCAACAACTTCACCACGGGCCGCATCTACCAAAGCGTGCTCGAGAAGGAGCGCCGCGGCGACTACCTGGGCAAGACGGTGCAGGTGATCCCGCACGTCACCAACGAGATCCAGGAGTACATCAAGCGCGGCGCCGGCCTCGGCACGCCCGATGCCGTGGACGTGGCCATCTGCGAGGTGGGCGGCACGGTGGGCGACATCGAGTCGCTGCCCTTCCTGGAGGCCGTGCGCCAGCTGGCGCTCAAGCACGGCCCGAACAACTCGGCCTTCGTGCACCTGACCTACCTGCCCTACATCGAGGCGGCCGGCGAGCTCAAGACCAAGCCCACGCAGCACACGGTGCAGAAGCTGCGCGAGATCGGCATCCAGCCCGATGCGCTGCTGTGCCGCGCCAAGCATGCCGTGCCGGGCGACGAGCGCGACAAGATCTCGCTGTTCACCAACGTGCCGGCCTGGGGCGTGATCTCCATGTGGGACGTGGACACGATCTACAAGGTGCCGCGCATGCTGCACGAGCAGGGCCTGGACGGCCTGATCTGCGACAAGCTGCGTCTGAACACCCCGCCCGCCAGCCTCAAGCGCTGGGACGACCTGGTCTACGAGACCGAGCACCCGCAGGGCGAGGTGCAGATCGCCATGGTGGGCAAGTACGTCGAGCTGTCGGACGCCTACAAGTCGGTCAACGAGGCGCTCAAGCACGCCGGCATGCAGAGCCATGTGCGCGTGAAGATCACGCACGTGGACTCGGAGACCATCTCCGACGCCAATGCCCGGGAGCAGCTGTCGAAGTACGACGCCATCCTGGTGCCCGGCGGCTTCGGCAGCCGCGGCGTGGAAGGCAAGATCTCCACCGCCCGCTACGCCCGCGAGCAGAAGATTCCCTACCTGGGCATCTGCCTGGGCATGCAGGTGGCGACCATCGAGTATGCCCGCCACGTGGCCGGTCTGGACGGCGCCAACTCCACCGAGTTCGATGCGCGCTGCAAGCACCCGGTCATCGCCCTCATCACCGAGTGGAAGGACGAGGACGGCACGATCAAGACGCGCAACGAGAACTCCGACCTGGGCGGCACCATGCGCCTGGGCGCGCAGTCCTCGGATGTGCAAAAGGACACGCTGGCCCACAGCATCTACGGCGACGTGGTGACCGAGCGCCACCGCCACCGCTACGAGGCCAACACCCAGTACCTGGACCAGCTGCGCGAAGCCGGCCTGGTGATCTCGGCGCTGACCCAGCGCGAGCACCTGACCGAGATCGTCGAGCTGCCGCAGGCCGTGCACCCCTGGTACATCGGCGTGCAGTTCCACCCCGAGTTCAAGTCCACGCCCTGGAGCGGCCACCCGCTGTTCAACGCCTTCGTGAAGGCGGCGGTACAACACCACAAGGCCGGTAAAAAAGCCTGAAAAAAGTGAGCTGCCAGCGCTTGTATTGCAAAGGTTTCCAATACTTTTCATATTGAAACCCTCCAACAGCAATCGCCAGCAGCTATTATTTTTTTAATCTCCCGAGGAACCCACCATGAAACTCTGCGGCTTCGACGTCGGCCTCGACCGGCGCTTTTTCCTGATCGCCGGACCCTGCGTCGTCGAGTCCGAGCAGCTCCAGATGGACGTGGCCGGCCAGCTCAAGGAGATGACGGCGGCGCTCGGCATCAACTTCATCTTCAAGAGCAGCTACGACAAGGCCAACCGCAGCTCGGGCACGAGCTTCCGTGGCCCGGGCATGGACAAGGGGCTGGAGATCCTCGCCAAGGTCAAGAAGGAACTGCAGGTGCCCATCCTCACCGATGTGCACACCGAGTCCGAGATCCCGGCCGTGGCCGCCGTGGTCGACGTGCTGCAGACCCCCGCCTTCCTGTGCCGCCAGACCGACTTCATCCGCGCCGTGGCGCAGTCGGGCAAGCCGGTCAACATCAAGAAGGGCCAGTTCCTCGCGCCGCACGACATGAAGAACGTGATCGACAAGGCGCGCGCGGCCGCCAAGGAGGCTGGCCTGCCCGAGGACAGCTTCATGGCCTGCGAGCGCGGCGCGAGCTTCGGCTACAACAACCTGGTCTCCGACATGCGCAGCCTCTCCATCATGCGCGAGACCGGTGCGCCGGTGGTGTTCGACGCCACCCACAGCGTGCAGCTGCCCGGCGGCAACGGCACCAGCAGCGGCGGCATGCGCGAGATGGTGCCGGTGCTGGCCCGCGCGGCCATCGCCGTGGGCGTGGCCGGCGTGTTCATGGAAACGCACCCCAACCCGCCCTGCGCGCTGTCCGACGGCCCCAACGCCGTGCCGCTCAGGCACATGAAGGCGCTGCTCGAAACCCTGGTGGCGCTGGACGACGTGACCAAGAAGAACGGCTTCCTCGAAAACGACTTCCAACCCTGAGAGCAACGACCATGCCGTCCGCCTTCGCCCGCCATCCCGGGCCGCACCCGGACTGCGCCGGAGGCGCACATAAGTTTTATAACCCGCCGGAATGCACCAAGGCATGCTCCACAAGGGAAGGTGCCGCTATCATGCGCATGGTTCCGGTCGAGGGCCCGCAAACCCGTTTTCAGCCCTGATCCCATCGCTTTCCGTTGACCCGGCCGTGGTGTGCACGGCGCTCCCGTTTTCAAAACTCTGAAAGGCTCAAAGTGAGTGCAATCGTTGATATCGTAGGTCGTGAAGTCCTGGACAGCCGCGGCAACCCGACCGTGGAATGTGACGTGCTGCTGGAATCCGGCGTGATGGGCCGCGCCGCCGTGCCGTCGGGCGCCTCCACCGGTTCGCGCGAAGCCATCGAGCTGCGCGACGGCGACAAGAGCCGCTACCTGGGCAAGGGCGTGCTCAAGGCCGTCGAGCACATCAACACCGAGATCTCCGAAGCCATCCTGGGCCTGGACGCCGCCGAGCAGGCCTTCCTGGACAAGACCCTGATCGACCTGGACGGCACCGACAACAAGAGCCGCCTGGGTGCCAACGCCATGTTGGCCGTCTCCATGGCCGTGGCCCGCGCCGCCGCTGAAGAAGCCGGCCTGCCGCTGTACCGCTACTTCGGCGGCATGGGTGGCGTGCAACTGCCCGTGCCCATGATGAACGTCATCAATGGCGGCGCCCACGCCAACAACAGCCTGGACCTGCAGGAATTCATGATCGTGCCCGTGGGCGCGCCGAGCTTCCGCGAAGCGCTGCGCTGGGGTGCCGAGGTGTTCCACGCGCTCAAGAAGATCATCGACAGCCGCGGCATGCCCACCGCCGTGGGTGACGAGGGCGGGTTCGCTCCGTCCGTCGAGAACCACGAAGCCGCGATCCAGCTGATCCTCGAAGCCATCGACAAGGCCGGCTACACCGCCGGCGAGCAGATCGCCCTGGCCCTGGACTGCGCCGCGAGCGAGTTCTACAAGGACGGCCAGTACGTGCTGGAAGGCGAAGGCGGCATCAAGCTCAGCGCCGAGCAGTGGACCGACATGCTGGCCGCCTGGTGCGACAAGTACCCGATCATCTCGATCGAAGACGGCATGCACGAAGGCGACTGGGACGGCTGGAAGGTGCTGACCGAGCGCCTGGGCAACAAGGTGCAACTGGTGGGCGACGACCTGTTCGTCACCAACACCAAGATCCTGAAGGAAGGCATCGACAAGAAGATCGCCAACTCCATCCTGATCAAGATCAACCAGATCGGCACGCTGAGCGAGACCTTCGCCGCCATCGAGATGGCCAAGCGCGCCGGCTACACCGCCGTGATCTCGCACCGCTCGGGCGAAACCGAGGACAACACCATCGCCGACATCGCGGTGGGCCTGAACGCCGGCCAGATCAAGACCGGCTCGCTGTCGCGCTCGGACCGCATGTCCAAGTACAACCAGCTGCTGCGCATCGAGGAAGACCTGGGCGACGTGGCCGTGTACCCCGGCCGCGCGGCGTTCTACAATCTGCGCTGATTGATTTAGCAAATCGCCCTGACCGCTTCCCATGACTTCGCGCATCGTCCCCTTCGTGCTGCTGGCTCTGCTGGTGACGGTGCACGCGCAACTGTGGAGCGGCCGCGGCAGCGTCCCCTACGTCCACGACCTGAAACAGCAGATCGCCGAGCAGAAGACCTCCAACGAGGCCGCCAAGCGCGAAAATGCGCGCCTGGAGACCGAGGTGCAGGACCTGAAGCAAGGCATGGACATGGTGGAGGCCAAGGCCCGCGCCGAGCTGGGCATGGTCAAGCCCAACGAGGTTTTTGTGCAATACACGCGAAAATAAGCATCATTTTCGCCAACAGCCCAATAACTACCAGCGCCAAACGCTCCTGAATCAGGAGCGTTTTTTCATATGCACAGCCCACCCGCCGTCTTTCTTCTCGGAGCCAGCCCCGGCCCGCTGCAGGCCTTTGCCGCCGGCGTGCGCACGCACCTGGCAAGCGGGCGGCAGGCGCAGCTGCACTGCACTGCCGAAGCGGCGCAGGTCGCTCCCCAACCCGGCGCTCTGTACCTGCTGCTGGGCCAGGCGCTGCGCCCCGGTGCGGCATCTGCCGAAGCCGCCCGCGACCTGGCGCTGCGCGCAGCGCTGCAGCGGCACGGCCTGGGTTTCCAGGTGATCCACGCCGCGCCGCCGGAACGGCAGCTGCACCAGGCGCTGTCGGTCATTGCGCAGCAGCTGGGTGCCGACTGGGTGCAATCCTGGCCCGCGCAGCCGCAGGCCGAAGCGCCCCGACGGCGCTGGACCGGCCCCTGCGAGAAATGCAGCGACCCCGACTGCGAGCACCAGCTCTTCCAATCGCTGCTGAAGGAGCGGCCGCCGGCCGGCGGCTAGCCTCCGAGATCGAGCGCCAGAAACTGCGTGCCCGGCACCGGGTTGTGGCTGACCGGCTCGGCCGGCACAAAGCCCAGCGACGCATACAGCGCGCGGGCGGCCGTGAACTCCGGCAGTACATCCAGGCACATGCGGCGGTAGCCCGCGGCCCTGGCCTCCTGCAGCATGCGCTCGACCAGTTGGCGGCCCGCCTGGTGGCCGCGCGCCGCCGGCCGCACATACACCCGCTTGAGCTCACAACGCTGTTCATCCACGCGCCGCAGGGCCGCGCAGCCCACGACCTGCCCGCCCAGCCAGGCCAGCAGCAGCCGGCCCTGGGGCTCGGCGTACTTGCCGGGCAGCGCGGCGAACTCGGTTTCGTAATCCTGGAAGCCCAGGTCGGCCGTCGGGCTCAGCACGTATTCGCGGAAGATCGAGACGACCTCGGGCAGGTCGTCGGGGATGCGGGCGGATTGGATGGCAATCATGGATAGGGAGCCAGGGCGGAATCTGTGGAGAGCACCCGCAGCCCCTGGGGCGTACGGATATGTGCACGCAAGCGGACGCCGCCCTGCGGCGCAGCAGCCTGCACCGTCACCGGCGCATCCAGATGAAGCGACGCCAACAGCTGGGAGACACGCTGGGGGTCCGGGTGCAGGATTTCCAGGTGGTCCAGCGACAGGCCCTGGTCCTTCAGGCCTGCAGCGGGATGTTGATCGGTCTGCCATTCGATCAATGCCGGACCCGCGCCATTCAAGGCAATAGTCCCGTCAGAAGGAAAACCCATCAGCCAGCGAAGATTGCCCCGGCTCACCGGCACCATGGCGCCCAGTGGCTCGGATGCCGCCGCCATGGATGCCTGCATATCGGTGGTGCGAACCACCCAGGTGGAAAGCGATGCGGGTGAGCCCGGTTTCAAATCGTCCAACGCAAACCAGCGGGGCCGCGCAGGAGGCGGCATGGTCGGATGCGGCGCAATGACCTCCAGGAACATGGCATCACCCAGGCGCAACAGGAGGTTGTGGGTGGCCATGCTGGGATGCTCGCCTCCCACCTGCGGGGTAGCGCCCAGGGTTTCGCGCAGCAAGGCGGCTCCGGCATCCAGCGAGAACGCGGTCACCGTGATGTGATCGAGAAACGAGTGCTGCATCGTCTCTATCCGCCGGCCCGATTAGACAAAGGCAGCCCGGTGAGCCTGCCGTCACCATAGGTCTTGAGGATCTGCGAGATCACCACCTGGTAGCCGGCCAGCCACTCGCCCTGGCGGGCCTTGGCCTCCAGGTGCCGCGGGTGCTGCATCAGCGCCTGCAGGGCTTCGAGGCTGTCCCAGTAGTACACATTGGAGACCAGCCCGGCGCTCTCCCAGGCCTCTTCGCCCAGGTAGCCGGGAATGAGCCGGGCCACCTCGGCAATGGCCTGGTCCAGGCGGTGGAAGTCGTCGTCGTACTGTTTCTTGGCAAAGATGAAGGTCGAGGAGTACATGCAGTCCCTGAAAATCAAATAGCGGTGCCTGGCTCGCCGCGGCGCTCAATACGAACGCAGGGCAATGCCCCAGGTGCCCTGGCTGCGGACCACGATCCACAGATTGGTGTGGCGGCTCAGCTCCTCGCCCTGCTGCGAGCGGCGCGTGTAGCTGACCACCAGGTGCACCTTGTCCGCGCTCGCCAGCACCGGCACGCGGGATTCGTAGCGGGTGGAGGCCCAGCCGGTGCTGCGCAGCTGCTCGAAGAAATCCAGCGGATGGCAGCCCGCCTGCGGCCACACCAGCGACCCGGCACCCGAGAGCATGGTGTGGGGAAAGTGCAGTTGCGCGTCCATGCCGGCCAGGTCCTGCGCATTGAAGGCTGCGGTGAAGCGGTCCAGACAGGCCAGCGCCTGCTCGACGCTGCCGGCATGGTCTGTGCCGCTGCCCTGGGGGCTGACAAAGGCGAGAAGCGAATCCATGGATGCAGTATGCCCGCCCTTGCTCGCCATTGGTTCACCACGTGCTCGCCCATTCGACCGCAAAAAACGGGATGAACGCGCCGCGCCGCCCTGCCACACTGCCGGCACCATGCAAGCCCCCCATCCCCTTCCCAGCAGCTTCCGTCCCCTGGCCTGGTCGAATCTGGCCGCGCAGTCCGCTGAGCAGCTGGGCCTGGCGGCCGCGCCGCTGATCGCGGTGCTGGCCTTGGGCGCGGGCGCCGGCGGGATCGGCGTGCTGGCCGCGCTGCAGACCCTGCCCTTCCTGCTGCTGGCGCTGCCGCTGGGCGTGCTGGCCGACCGGCTGCCGCGCCGCCGGCTGATGCTCTGGGGCGAAGGGCTGCGCCTGGCCTCGCTGCTGGCCATGCTGCTGTTGCTGCAGACCGGGACGCTGGGCATGGGCGGGCTGGCGGCGCTAGGCTTTCTGGGGGCCGTGGGCACCGTGGGCTTCAGCGTGTCGGCGCCGGGCCTGGTGCCGTCGCTGGTGCCGCGCGAGTTGCTGGCGCGGGCCAATGCCCGGCTGGAGCTGGCGCGCAGCGCGGCCTATGCCGGCGGCCCGGCGGTGGCGGGGGCGCTGGTATCGTGGGCCGGCGCCTCGGCGGCCTTTGTGCTCGCGGCGATGCTGTCGGCCGGCGCCATCGCGCTGCTGCTGCGGCTGCAATTGCCGGCCACAGAGCCCACCGCCCCGGTGCGGCGGCATCCGCTGCGCGAGATGGCCGACGGCGCGGGCTTTGTCTGGCGCAGTGCGCTGCTGCGCCCCATCCTGCTGACCGGCGTGGTCTTCAACCTCGCCTGGTTCGTGCTGCAGGCGGCCTATGTGCCCTATGCGATACGCACGCTGGGGCTGGATGCCGCGGCCGTCGGCACCACGCTGGCGCTGTATGGCGCGGGCATGGTCGCGGGGGCGCTGCTCAGCGCGCGCATCGCGGCGGCGCTGCCGCTGGGGCGCGCCATCCAGATCGGCCCGGTGGCCGGCGTGCTGGCTGCCGCCAGCCTGGCGGCCACGCTGGTATGGCCCGGCGCCTGGCTGGCGGGGCTGTGCTTTGCGCTGCTGGGCGCCGGCCCCATGGTCTGGACCATCACCACGACCACGCTGCGCCAGAGCATGACGCCCGCGCCGCTGCTGGGCCGGGTGTCCGCGGTGTTCCTCTGCGCCAATGCCGGGGCGCGCCCGCTGGGTGCGGCGCTGGGCGCGTGGATAGGCGCGGGCTGGGGAGAAGCGGCTTGCTTGCTGGCGGCGCTGGCCGGCTTCCTGCTGCAGGCGGTGCTGATCCTGGGGGCCGGCAGCGTGTCCGGGCTGCGGCGCCTGCCGGAACAGATGCCGGCAGATATTCAAAAAATATAGCTACTAGCGCTTACTGCATAAGCGCTAGAGGCCATTTTCACTGCAAAATCTGCGCCACCGTACCATCCCATACGCCATCGCGCACCTGCTGCACGCCCTGCCCGGCCACGGCGGCCAGCCGCTCGGCCGGCACCAGCTCGGGCCGCAGCTCGGCCAGCGGGGCCAGCACAAAGGCGCGCTCCCACATGCGGGGGTGCGGCACCAGCAGGTCGGGCATGGCGATGCGTTGGTATGGGGGTTCGAGTCCCCCCCCGCGCACCATATCGCCATACAGCAGCAGGTCGAGATCGAGGGTGCGCGGCGCGTTGCGGTAAGGCCGCTCGCGGCCGGCCTGCAGCTCCAGCTGCTGCAGTTGCAGCAGCAGCGCGTGGGCCGACAGGCTGGTGGCCACTTCGGCCACGGCATTGCGGTAGTCCGGCCCGCTCGAATCGATGGGCGCGGTGACGTAGAGCGACGACACGGCCTGCAGCCGCACGCCCGGCGTGGCCTGCAGGGCCCGCAGCGCGCCGAGCATGGCCGCCACCGGCTCGCCCAGGTTGGCGCCCAGGCCTATGTAGGCACGGACGCTGCCGCCGGGCGGCGGCGCCACGTCGCCGTCGGCGAGCAGGATCATGCTTCGCCGGCGGGCGCTTCGCCACCGGCTGCACCGCCGCCCGCGGGCTTGCGGCGGCGGCGGCGGCGCTTCTTGGCCGGCGCCGTCATGATCTCGTCGATGCTGGAATCTTCGGCGGATTCGTCCTGCTCATCGGCCGGCTCGGCCGTGGGCTGGGTCGCCGGCTGGGTGATGGGCTTGGGTGCGGGCTTGCGCTTGGCGGCGGGCTTGTCCGTGCCTTTGTCCGCGCCCTTTTCGGCGCGCTGGCGGCTGCGCTGCTCGTCGCGCGCCTGGGCGATCAGGTCCTCGCGCCGCGCCTCGTCGGCCTGCTGGAACTCCTGCCACCAGTTGGCCAGCGCCTCGTCCACCTCACCGATGT
Organism: Comamonas humi; assembly: GCF_054782535.1. Lineage (NCBI taxonomy): Bacteria > Pseudomonadati > Pseudomonadota > Betaproteobacteria > Burkholderiales > Comamonadaceae > Comamonas > Comamonas humi. The sequence continues at coordinate 136,994 of NZ_BAAGSH010000013.1, forward strand.
CGGCGCGCAGCCGCAGGAAGTCGAAGCCGGCGCGGAAGCGCACCTGCGCCACCATGCCGAACGGCGTGCTGCCGGTGCGCTTCTCGAAGCGCGGCTGCATCACCCAGATCTCGCGCATGTCGGCGGCCAGCTTGCCGCGGCCGGACACGTCGCCGATGCGCTCGTTGAAGACCTCGTCGATGGCATCCTGCAGCGCCGGGAACGGGTGCTCGCCGCGCGCCAGGTGCGCGTCCCAGCCCTGCTTCACGTCCTGCCACAGCACGCAGGCGAGCAGGAAGCTGGGCGCCACGCTCTTGCCCTCGCCCACGCGGCGGTCGGTGTCCATCAGCGCCGCCTGCACGAAGGGCGTGTCGGCGCGATCGACCACCACGTCGAGCAGCGGGTAGATGCCCTTGGCCAGGCCGAGCTTGCGCAGCTGCTCCACCGAGGCCAGCGCGTGGCCGGTCTGCAGCAGCTTAAGCATTTCGTCGAACATGCGGCTTTGCGGCACCTCGCGCAGCAGCGCGGCGGATTCGACCAGCGGCTTGGCGGTCTTGGCGTCGAGCGCGAAGCCCTTCTTGCTGAGCTTGGCCGCGAAGCGCACCGCACGGATGATGCGCACCGGGTCTTCGCGGTAGCGCGTGGCCGGGTCGCCGATCATGCGCAGCACGTGCTTCTGCGCGTCGCGGATGCCCTTGTGGTAGTCCACGACGATCTGCGTCTCGGGGTCGTAGTACATGGCGTTGACGGTGAAGTCGCGCCGCGTGGCGTCCTCGTCCTGCGGGCCCCAGACGTTGTCGCGCAGCACGCGGCCGCTCTCGTCCACCGCATGCTTCATGCCGGCCAGCGCCGCCTTGCTGGTCTTCTCGTTGCCCTGCACCTGCTCGGCCGCGGCGTTGTCCAAGTGGGCGCGGAAGGTGGAGACCTCGATCACCTCGTGCTCGCGCCCGCGGCCGTAGACCACGTGCACGATGCGAAAGCGCCGCCCGATGATGAAGGCGCGGCGGAACAGGCTCTTGACCTGCTCGGGCGTGGCATTGGTGGCCACGTCGAAGTCCTTGGGGCGCAGGCCCAGCAGCAGGTCGCGCACGGCGCCGCCGACGATGTAGGCCTCGAACCCGGCCTGCTTGAGCGTGCTGACCACGTCGATGGCGCGGCGGTCCACCAGCTGCGGGTCGATGCCGTGCACGGACACGGGCACCTCCTCGCGCTTGCCGAAGCGATTGGCGCGTGCACGCGCGCCGCCGGTGGCCTTGCCGATCAGTTTGTCGATGATGTTCTTGATCATGGTTGCGCGTTGAAGAGGTCCAGAATGCGCCAGCCGCGCTCGGCCGCCAGCACCCGCAGGCGGCCGTCGGGGTTGGTGGCGACGGGGTGGTTCACCTTCTCGAGCAGCGGCACGTCGTTCATCGAGTCGCTGTAGAAAGTGGTGTCCACCGCGCCCCAGTCCCAGCCGCGCTCGGCGAGCCAGGCTTCCATGCGGGTGACCTTGCCGGCGCGCATGGTGGGCGTGCCGTCGATCTCGCCGGTGATCCAGCCCGAGGCGTCGCGCTCCAGGTTCACGGCCAGCAGCTCGGCAACGCCCAGCGCCTCGGCGATGGGGCGGGTGATGAATTCGTTGGTGGCGGTGATGATGACGATCTCGTCGCCGGCATCGCGGTGGCGCTGCAGCAGCGCCCGCGCCTGCGGGCGGATGGCGGGTGCGATCACCTCCTGCATGAACTCGGCGTGCGCGGCATCGGCCGCGGCCTGCCCGCGCTCGCGCGCGGCCTGCGTGGCAAAGCGCACGTATTCATGGATGTCGAGGGTGCCGCTCTGGTAGTCGGAGAAGAACTCGGCATTGCGGCGGCCGAATTCGGCGCTGTCGCACCAGCCCTTGCGGATGGTGAATTCGCCCCATTCGTAGTCCGAATCCAGCGGCAGCAGCGTATGGTCCAGATCGAACAGCGCCAGGCGCGGGCGGGTGGAGGAAGAGGTGTCAGTCATGAATAGGGGTGTGCCGGTTATTCGGTCTCCAGCATGTTCTTGAGCAGCGGGATGGTGATCGCCCGCTTGTTGCGCAGCGCAAAGTCGTCGAGGTGGTCCAGCAACTGCACCAGGCTGCCCAGGTCGCGCGAGAAGCGCCGCAGCATGAAGTCCATCACGTCGTCGGGCAGCGCCAGGCCACGCGTCTGCGCCTCGCGCTTGAGCACGGAACGGCGCTGCTCCTCGTCCAGCACGTGCAGCTGGTAGACCTCGCCCCAGCCCACGCGGCTGCGCAGGTCCTCGCGCAGCTTCATGTCGTAGGGCGGCACGGTGCCGGCGGCCAGCACCCAGCGCTGCGCACCGGTGGCCGGGCTGGTGGCATTGACGAACCAGTTGAACGCCGCCGCCTGCTGGGCCGGGTTGTACAGATCGACCTCGTCCAGGATCACCGCCGCCCAGCGCTCGTCGAAAGCCACCGGAAAGCGCGTGGACGCATCCATCCAGCCGACGATGCCGCCCTGCTCGCGCAGGGCCTCGCGCACGGCGCGCAGCAGGTAGGTCTTGCCGCTGGCGGTCTCGCCCCACAGGTAGGTCGGCACGGGCGAGCGATGCACGCCGCCATCGCCTTCGATCTGCAGGCGCAGGTGCCGCAGCGCGGCCTCGTTGGGCCCGGCAAAGAAGCGGTGCAGGCCGGGGCCCGGGGCCAGACCCAGGTCGAGCGCCATCTGCTTCATGGCTGGATTGCTCCCAAATAGATAGCACGCAGCGCACATCCATAGCCGGATTGCGGCACAAAACGGCCATCAATCACAGGCAGGCGACGGGGCTGCAGGAGCAAAGGGGGGGACACAACGGAATCGCGCAACAGGCTATGGCTTTCGCCAGCAAAGGTAAAGCAAAGCGGGGATTTTAGACCGAGCCGCGTGGCTTGCCGGGATGCCCGGCACGAATCTCGCCAGGGACACCGTGCGCGGGTATTTACCAACCGGGGTCGTGTATACCCATGGTTAACCTTTGCAAAGTCATGCGGCGCCCCGAATTCGCGCGGCTTCGCACTGGCCACGACAACCCACACCAAGGACGGAATATGCGCAAAAGAATACTAGGAGTCATGGTGCCGCTGGCAGCGGCGGCCTTTCTGGTGAGCTGCGGCGGCAGCGGTGGCAGTGGCAGCGGGATCGGCGGCCTGATCGTCGACAACGACCCCACCAGCTGCTCGGTGAAGGGCAGCAACGGCGGCTCGGTGGTCGTCGGCTCCGGCGTGAATGGCGACCCTGCCGCGCCCGAGAAGGCCTCGGGCTACCGCCTGGGCCTGACCGCCAAGCATTCGAGCAAGTACATGGCGATCGCCAACACGCCGCTGGCCACCAAGGCCGGCTGCGATGTGCTCAAGGCCGGCGGCTCGGCCGTGGATGCGGCCATCGCCATGCAGGCCGTGCTGGGCCTGGTCGAGCCGCAGTCGAGCACGGTCGCGGGCAGCGCGTTCATGGTCTATTACGACGCCAAGACCAAGAAGGTGACGGCCTATGACGGCCGCGAGGCCGCGCCCGCGGCCGCCACCGGCTACTACCTGGCACGCCAGGACCAGGCCGATCCCAACTCGCCCGCCCCCGTGCCCTCGGCACGGCGCAGCGGCCGCTCCATCGGCGTGCCGGGCGTGATGCGCATGCTCGACCTGGCGCACAAGGAGCATGGCAAGCTGGCCTGGGGTGGCCTGTTCGACTACGGCATCAAGCTCTCGACCGACGGCTTCCAGATCCCCGGGCGCATGGGTGCCGCCATCGCCAGCAATGCCAGCAGCCTGGCGCTGGACGCCAATGCCATGGCGGCCTACTTCCATGCCGACGGCTCGCCGCGCCAGACCGGCGAGACCATGACCAACCTGCCCTATGCCAAGACACTGAAGGCGCTGGCCACGCAGGGCGCGGACGCCCTCTACACCGGCGACATCGCCAAGGCCATCGTCGCCAAGGCCGGCCAGACCGTGGGCGACGACGCCGCCAAGACGCCTATCACCCCCGGCCTGATCACGCTGAGCGACCTGGCCAACTACCAGGCCAAGAAGCGCGATCCGGTCTGCACCAACTACCGCAGCACCTACCATGTGTGCACCATGTCGCCACCCTCGTCCGGCGGCATCGCGATCGCGCAGTCGCTGGGCATCCTCGGCCAGTTCAACCTGGCGCAGTACGCCCCCACCAATCCTGCCAACGAAGGCGGCGTGCCCAGCGTGATGGGCGTGCACCTGGTGTCCGAGGCCGAGCGCCTGGCCTACGCCGACCGCGACAAGTACGTGGCCGACACCGACTTCGTGCCACTGCCGGCCCAGGGCCTGGCCTCGATGCTCAGCACCAGCTACCTGCAGCAGCGCGCCAGCCTGATCAACCCGGACAAGAGCATGGGCACGGCTGCCGCGGGCGACTTCGGCCCGGTGCCGCAGGGCGTGGACAAGACCGTGGAGCACGGCACCACGCATATCTCGGTGGTGGATGCCTACGGCAACGCGGTGTCGATGACGACGACGGTGGAGTCGAGCATGGGCTCGTTCCACATGGTCGAGGGCTTCCTGCTGACCAACCAGCTCACGGACTTCTCCGCCGCGCCGGTGGACGGCAGCGGCAATCCCGTGGCCAACCGCGTGGCCCCCGGCAAGCGCCCGCGCAGCACCATGGCGCCCACGCTGGTGTTCAAGGGCAATGCGCCGGGCGAGTTCGTGATGGCCACCGGCTCGCCGGGCGGCGGCGCCATCATCCAGTACGTGATGAAGACCGTGGTCGGCGCGCTGGACTGGGGCCTGGACGCCCAGCAGGCCACGTCGCTGGTCAACTTCGGCGCCTCCAACAGCCCCACCACCGGCGTGGACGGCTCCAACACCACGCTGGACCTGACGGGCCTGGTCGATGGCCTCAAGGCCAAGGGCCACACCGTCTCCAGCGGCGCGCAGTCGAGCGGCGTGGCCACCATCATGCGGGTGACCAAGGATGGCAAGCCGATGCTGCAAGGCGGCGCCGACCCGCGGCGCGAAGGCATCGTGCTGGGCGACGGCGCGCTCTGACCCTGCCCCTGCCGCAGCAACAGCCCTGCCCCGGTGGCAGGGCTTTTTCTTGGGGCGGGCCGCGCCGCCGCCTTAAAATCCCCCCCTTGTGCCGACCTGCCGACCTGGCTTTGCAAACCCCATGAGCTCTTCCCATTCCTCTACCCCCATTTCCTACAAAGACGCCGGCGTGGACATCGACGCGGGCGACGCGCTGGTCGAACGGATCAAGCCGCTGGCCAAGAAGACGCTGCGCGAAGGCGTGATGGCGGGTATCGGCGGCTTCGGCGCGCTGTTCGAAGTGCCCAAGCGCTACAAGGAGCCGGTGCTGGTCTCGGGCACCGACGGCGTAGGCACCAAGCTCAAGCTGGCCTTCGAGTGGAACATGCACGACACCGTGGGCATCGACCTGGTGGCCATGAGCGTGAACGACGTGCTGGTGCAGGGCGCCGAGCCGCTGTTCTTCCTGGACTACTTCGCCTGCGGCAAGCTGCACGTCGACACCGCCGCCGCGGTGGTGGGCGGCATCGCCACGGGCTGCGAGCTGTCGGGCTGCGCGCTGATCGGCGGCGAGACCGCCGAGATGCCGGGCATGTACCCCGACGGCGAATACGACCTGGCCGGCTTTGCCGTCGGCGCGGTCGAGAAATCCAAGATCCTGGCCGGCCAGAACGTGCAGGCCGGCGACGTGGTGCTGGGCCTGGCGTCGAGCGGCGTGCACTCCAACGGCTTCTCACTGGTGCGCAAGTGCATCGAGCGCGCCGGCAGCGACCTGCCCGCCACGCTGGACGACAAGCCGTTCAAGAACGCCATCATGGAGCCCACCCGCCTGTACGTGAAGAACGTGCTGGCCGCGCTGGCCGCCCATCCCGAGCAGATCAAGGCCCTGGCCCACATCACCGGTGGCGGCCTGCTGGAGAACATCCCCCGCGTGCTGCCGGACGGCCTGGCCGCGCACCTGGCCAAGGACAGCTGGCCCCAGACCGAGCTGTTCGCCTGGCTGCAGAAGACGGCGGGTATTGACGATATCGAAATGAACCGCACCTTCAACAACGGCATCGGCATGGTCGTGGTCGTGTCGCCCGAGGCAGCGGCCGCCGTGCAGGCCACGCTGGCCCAGGCCGGCGAGAAGGTGTACGCCATCGGCGCGATTGCGCCGCGCGGCGACGGCGCAGCGGTCGTCGTGCGCTAAGCTCCTGGTACCGGCCACTCACCTGCCGCCTGGCTCTTTTTCTGACTGGCCGTTTTTGATGCAACAGGATTCTTCTTCCGCTCCATCCCACAGCCCGGCCTCCGAAGGCGAGCACACCGCCCGCCCCTGGCGGCCGCCGGCCTCGCACTGGGGCGTGCGGCTGGCGTCGTACCTGCTGATGGCGGGGGGCCTGTTCATCATCATGCGCTACGGCCTGCTGGTAGGCCTGCTCAGTGCCTGCGTGGGCTATGCGCTGACGCAATTCCTGGCGCGCAAGCTCTCGCGCACGCCCAGCACCACGGGCACGGCCCATGTGCGGGCGCTGGCCACCATCCCCCGCTGGGCCGAGTACGCGGCCGTCACCATCGTGCTGCTCGCGCCGCTGCTGCTGCTCACCGTGGGCCTGATGCATTCGCAGGGCTACCTGCTGAATGCGCCGGCGCAGTACCGCGAGATGCTGGACTCGATGGCCAAGACCCTGCTGGACCTGCGCTCCAAGCTGCCGCCCGAGATGGCCGGCATGCTGCCCGACGGCGCGCAGGAGCTGCAGCAGCGCGCCGCCGACTACCTGCGCACCAAGTCGGGCGCGCTGGCCAATGCCGGCCGGGCCTGGCTGGGCGGCCTGCTGTATGCCTTCGTCGGCCTGCTGATCGGCTCGCTGGCCGCCGTCTACCACGGCCGCCAGTCGCATGCGCCGCTGGCGGTGCAGCTGTCGCTGCGCGTGCAGCGCTTCGGTGACGCCTTCCGCCAGATCGTCGCGGCGCAGTTCTGGATCGCGCTGTTCAACACCTGCCTGACGGCGTTGTTCCTGCTGGCGGTGCTGCCGATGATGGGCACGCGGCTGCCCTACAGCGGTGCGCTGATCCTGCTCACCTTCATCGGCGGGCTGATTCCCATCGTCGGCAACCTGATCTGCAATGCCGTCATCACCACCGTGGGGCTGTCGGTGTCGCCGCTGACGGCCGTGGCCTGCCTGGCCTTCCTGATCCTGATCCACAAGGCCGAGTACGTGATCAATGCCAAGGTGGTTGGCGCACGCACGCACATGGGCGTGTGGGAGCTGCTGGCGGTGATGTTCGTGTCCGAGGCCATCTTCGGGCCCGCCGGCCTGGTGGCAGCGCCGCTGTTCTACGCCTACCTGAAGAAAGAGCTGTACGCGGCGCGGATGATCTGAGCCGCCCAGGCCGTTACCGCCCCAGCCGGTGCACTAGCACCGCCACCACGATGCCGCCCATGCCCAGCCACTGCGCCGGAGTGGGTACATGCCCGAACCACAGCAGGTCCACCGCCAGCGCCACCGCCGGGTAGACGAATGACAGCGCCGCGATGGCCGGTGCCGCCAATCGTTGGTAAGCCGCATACATCAGCGTGTACATGAAGGCCGTATGCACCAGGCCCAGCACCAGCATCAGCGCGCCCACCCTGGCCGAGAGCTGCAGCGCACCCTGCTCCGAACCGGCCAGCAGCATCGGGGCGGCGGCCAGCGCCAGCACCCCACCACCGAGCGCCATCTGCAGCATCGCCACCTGTGCCGGCGGGATGTGGGCCACGCGACGCGTGGCCACGGTGGTCACCGTATAGAGCGCGGCCGCCAGCAGGGCCAGCAAGGCCCCCGTCCACGAACCGGCAGCCATGCCATCCGCCGTGACCGCGCCGCTGGCCAGCGCCACGCCCAGCAGCGCCAGCAGCAGCCACGGCAGCTTGCGCGCCTGCACCGGCTCGCCCTGCCAGGCTGCCACCGCCAGCAGCATCAGCGGCTGCACGTGGTAGACCACGGTGGCCACGGCGATGCTGGTGTAGCGGTAGGCACTGAACAGGGCCACCCAGTTGAACACCAGGGCCAGGCCGCCCGCGGCGATCCACAGGGCATCGCCGCGCCCCACCGCCACCCACTGGCGGCGCCACCATACCCAGGCGCCCAGGCCCAAGGCGCCGAGCACGCAGCGCGCCAGCACCACCAGCGGCGGCGGCAGGCCGCTTTCGACCACCACCAGCCCGATGGTGCCCGACAGCACCATCGCGGCCAGCATGCGCCAGGCGCCGCCGGACAAGGCCTGCCGTGGGCCGGCGGGAGCGGTTGCGGCCGCAGCGGCCGGGCCGCACGATTGCATCGCTGTCATGTCGAATCTCCTGTGAACCATTGCATGTCGATGGCTCCCATGATTCAGTAAAGCGATATAAACAACAATACGGTTACCATTCAACGAAGTATTGATCCACAAGCAACAATCAATCGCCATGCCCCATGACCACCTGCTGCTGACCGAGATGCTGGTCTTCGCCCGCGTGGTGGAGCAGCAGAGCTTTGCCGGCGCCGCGCGCGAGCTGCAGCAGACCACCTCGGCGGTGAGCCGCAGCGTGGCGCGGCTGGAGGCGCACTTCGGGCTCAAGCTGCTGCACCGCACGACCCGGTCGCTGTCGCTGACCGAGGCCGGCGCCGAGATCTACCAGGGCTGCGCCCAGCTGCTGGCCACCGCCGAGCAGGTGCAGTCGCTGGCCAGCCAGCACCGCCAGCAGCCGCGCGGGCAGTTGCGCATCAGCGCGCCGGCGGTCTGGGGCGACCTGTGGCTGGCGCCGCGCCTGCCCGCCTTCTGCCGGCGCTGGCCCGAGGTGCGCGTGCAGGTCGACCTGACCGACCGCATCGCCGACCTGGTGGCCGAGGGACTGGACCTGGTGCTGCGCATCAGCACGCCGGGCCAGGTAGCGCCGGGCCTGGTGGCGCGGCCGCTGCACACCATCCGCTACGTGCTGGTGGCCGCGCCCGGCTACCTGGCACGGCATGCGCCCCTCACCGAACCCGGGCAGCTGCTGGAGCACCCGCTCTACAGCCTGGGCTATGGCCAGTTCCAGAACGAGCTGGAACTGCTGCCCGCGCAGGCCCCAGCCGGCTCGCGCCAGCGCCCCGTGCGGCTGCTGGTGAAGACGCCGCTGACCATCTCCAGCAGCCTCGGGCTGATCCAGGCCCTGCAGGCCGGCGAGGGCATAGGCATGGTGGCCGATTTCGCTGCCGCGCAGGCGCTGCAGGCCGGGCAGCTCGCGCCCGTGCTGCCCGGCTGGGCACTGTGCGGCAAATATGCGCCGCGCGTGGTGCATGCGGTGTACGCGCCCACACGCCATGTGCCGCTGAAGGTGCGCGCACTGATCGACCACCTCGCCGCGGCCGCCGAATAGCTATCATGCAGCAGCCCCACTCTCCGCGCTGAACCATGCTGCTGCTTGCGCTGCACACCCTGATCGTCCTGGGCTTCGGCTCGCGCGTGCTGCTGCGCAACAACCTTTCGCCCGACGTGCGCATGGGCTGGCTGATGGTGATCGTGGTGCTGCCCTATGCTGGCGCCGTGCTGTACTGGCTGCTGGGCGAGGTGGACATCGGCCACCGCGTGCTCGGGCGGCGCAAGCGCTTCGAGGACTTCATCACCAGCCGCCTGCCCGACGATCCGGTGGCCATGCAGCTGCTCGGGCGCCCCGCCGACGTGGCGGCGCAGATCGCCCCCGCGTGGCAGGCGGCGTTCCGCTATGCCACCTCGGTCAATGGCTTTCTGCCGGTGCCGGGCAACCGGGCCGAGCTGATGGACGACGGCGCCGTGGCCCGCGCCCGCATGCTGGCCGACATGGACGCCGCCCGGCGCGAGATCAACGTGCTGTACTACATCTGGCTCGACGACGACACCGGCCAGGGCATCGCCGAGGCGCTGATGCGCGCGGCGCGCCGCGGCGTGACCTGCCGCGCCATGGTGGACGGCCTGGGCTCGCGCGCCTTCCTGCGCTCGGCCCGCTGGCGCGCGATGCGCGAAGCCGGTGTGCAGCTGGCCGTGGCCCTGCCCATAGACCACCTCGCCAAGGTGCTGCTCACCAGCCGGCTCGACCTGCGCAACCACCGCAAGATCACGCTGATCGACGGCGCCATCACCTACTGCGGCAGCCAGAACTGCGCCGACGAGGCCTTCCGCGTCAAGGCCCGGTATGCGCCCTGGGTGGACATCATGCTGCGGCTGCAGGGGCCGGTGGTCACGCAGATGCAGCTGCTGTTCGCCAGCGACTGGATGCAGTCCACCGGCGAAGAGTACGACCCGTTCACGCCCGCGCCGGCCGCCATGGCCGAGCCGCACGGCGGCGGCTTTCCCGCGCTGGTGGTGGCCGATGGCCCCACCGAGCGCCCGCGCGCCACGCCGCACCTGGTGTCCACGCTGATTGCCAGCGCGCAGCGCGAGCTGCTGGTCTCCACGCCCTATTTCGTGCCCGACGCCACGGTGCTCGAGGCGCTGTGCGCCGCCGCCTGGCGCGGCGTGCAGGTAACGCTGGTCCTGCCGCAGCGCAACGACTCGTGGATCGTGGCCGCCGCCAGCCGCAGCACCTACTACCAGCTGCTGCGCGCGGGCGTGGCCATCGCCGAATACCGCGGCGGCCTGCTGCACGCCAAGACCCTGTGCGTGGACGGCGAGGTGGCCATGCTCGGCTCGACCAACCTCGACCTGCGCAGCTTCGACCTGAACTTCGAGAACAACGTGCTGCTGCAGGACCACGCCACCACCGCCGCCATCCGCCAGCGCCAGCTCGCCTACCTCGCGCAGTCGCAGCCCGTGACGCTGGCCGAGGTGCGCCAGTGGCCCTGGCCCCGCCGCATGTGGAACAACCTGATGGCCACGCTGGGGCCGGTGCTTTGAAACCGGGGCCTGCTCTTTTCCCCATAGCCCGGGCAAAAGCCTGTGGACATCCTGCTGCAGCTCTGTCGATAACCAGGTTAAGTCATTGATCTGCAAGGCAACGCCAACCCCTGCCCAAAAAACAGGCAAACCCGGCACTTCCTCCGCTTACGATCACGGCTTCGCCTTCGCTCCACCGCCATGCCACCGCACCGCTGCACCTCCGAGGTTTTCTGGACTTTCCTGCGCCTGGGGCTGACCTCGTTCGGCGGGCCGATCGCGCACCTGGGCTACTTCCGCGAGGAGTTCGTCGTGCGGCGCGGCTGGATGGGCGAGCGCGCCTATGCCGACCTGGTGGCGCTGTGCCAGTTCCTGCCCGGCCCGGCCAGCAGCCAGGTGGGCATGGGCATAGGTCTGCAGCGCGCCGGCTGGCGCGGGGCGCTCGCGGCGTGGCTGGGCTTCACGCTGCCGTCAGCGCTGCTGATGCTGGCCATCGCGCTGGGCCTGGAGCACGCATCGGCCCGCGTCCCCGCCGGGCTGCTGCACGGGCTCAAGCTCGCCGCGGTGGCCGTGGTCATCCAGGCCGTGTGGGGCATGGGCCGGCAGCTGTGCCGCGGCCCGGCGCGCCTGGCCCTCATGCTGGCCGCCGCCGCCACGGCGCTGTACTGGGCCTCGCCCGCGACACAGATCGTGGTGATAGCCGCCAGCGCCCTGCTGGGCGGCCTGCTGCTGCGGCCACGGCCCGGCACCACACCGGCCGATGCCAGCGAGACGCCCGCCGCGCCGCGCGCCGGCATCGCGCCCTGGCTGTGGCTGGTGCTGTTCGCGGCGCTGCTGCTGGGCCTGCCCTGGCTGGCGCAGGCCAGCGGCAATACTGCGGCGCAGATGGCGGCCATCTTCTTTCGCGCCGGGGCGCTGGTGTTCGGCGGCGGCCATGTGGTGATGCCGCTGCTGCAGGAGTCGGTAGTGGCCGGCGGTCACATCGGCGCCGACACCTTCCTGGCCGGCTACGGCGCGGCGCAGGCCATGCCCGGCCCCTTGTTCACGTTCGCGGCCTTCCTGGGCGCGCTGTGGCCCACTGCGCCGCAGAGCATGGCCGGCAGCGCGCTGGCGCTGGCATGCATCTTCGCGCCCGGCTGGATGCTGCTGGCCGCGGCCCTGCCCTGGTGGGAGCGCCTGAAGCGCTACACCGCCGCGCAGATGGCCCTGGCCGGCATCAACGCCGCCGTGGTGGGCCTGCTGCTCGCGGCGCTGTGGAACCCGCTGTGGACCTCCTCCGTGCATGGCGCGGCCGATGTCGCGGTCGTTGCGGTGGCCGGCGCAGCGCTGATGAAGCTGAAGCTGCCACCTTGGGTGGTGGTGCTGGGCTGTGCGCTGGCCGGCTGGGTTCTGGCCTGAGTCTTCTTTCTCCAGCATCAAAGGCCGAGCAACGCGACGGCCCGTATGGTTTGCCCACCCCTTCTGTCTGCGCCTGTGGCGGGGCGTTTGCGGTGTGGGCATGCGCGTCGGAGCGCGCATGCTTCGTCATCTGACTCGCCGGGGATGTTCGAACGGAGCGCCTTGGCGCGCAGTGAGTTCCACGGCGCACCCCGCAAACGTCACGCCGCAGGTTGCCCCGCTGCTGAGCAGCGGGGTCGCAGACAGTCGGGGCGCTTTCTTTGCCTACTTTCTTGTGCGAACAAGAAAGTAGGTCGCCCGCCGGGGCGAGTCCCGGCCTCCACCCTCAAAAACTCAGCGCTGCGGCAAGGCCCAGAACGGCTCCCCCTGCCCGCCGCACAGCGCATTGGCAATGCGCTGCGCCGTCGGCAGCGAGCCGGTCAGCCCCAGGTGCCCATGCCCCACGGCCAGCCACAGGCCCGGCAGCGCATCGACATGCCCCACCACCGGCACCGAGTTGGGAAGGCAGGGCCGGTGCCCCATCCACGACTCGGCCGGCTGGCTGCCCAGCGCCGGGAAAGCCTCGCGCGCGATGCGCTCCAGCAGCATCGCGCGGCGCTGGTTCGGCGGCGCCTTCAGCCCGGCGATCTCCACCGTGCCGCCCACGCGCAGGCCGCCCTCCATCGGCGCGACGAAGACCTTCTTGTCGGCCAGCACCACGGTGCGCTGCACCAGCGACTGCGCGCCGGCGAACTGCACGTGGTAGCCGCGCTGCGACTCCAGCGGCAGCCACATGCCCAGCGGATGGACGAGCTGCGCCGCCCAGGCACCGTTCGCCACCACCACATGGCTCCAACGCTGCTCCTTGGGCCAGGCCGGCGCGCCGGCCGTGTCGATGCGCCAGCCCTCGGCCTCGGGCCGCAGCCTCCGCACCTCGGCCTGCACTAGCTGGCCGCCCCGGCGCACAAAGGCCTGCACCATGGCCTGCACATAGCGGTAGGGGTTGAGGATGGTGCCGTGGTCCGCCAGGAAGCGGCCGTGCGCATAGCCAGGCGGCGCCTGCGGCTCCAGCGCCTCGATGCCGGCGCGGTCGAGCTGCTGCACCGCGTAGCCGTACTGCTCGCGCAGCTGCCAGCCCATCGCGTCCTTGGCGGCGGCCGCCGCATCCGGGTACAGGTGCAGGTGGCCGTGGCGCACAAAGAGCTCGGGCACACCCAGCGCGCGGGCCATGCTTTCGTGCGCATCGACGGCACCGTGGTACAGCTCGTTCAGCACCGCAGCCGCGGCCTTCACCTTGGCGGGGTCAGCCGACTGCGCGAACGCGATCAGCCACGAGGCCGCCTTCGGCAGATAGCGCAGCGGCAGCGACAGCGGCCCGTCGGCATCGAGCAGCATGCCCGGCACGGTCTTGAGCACGCCGGGCAATGCCAGCGGCGCCACCGAACCGGGGCTGATCGCGCCCGAGTTGCCCCAGCTGCAGGCCATGCCCGGCTCGCCGCGCTCCAGCAGCGTGACCTCGACGCCCCGGCTGCGCAGCGCCAGCGCCGTGCTCACGCCCACCACGCCGGCGCCGATGACCGCGACGCGCGACGGCCCGTTTTCTCCATTCACCACATTCACCCCCACCCCGATCACCATCCGAAATGCCCGGCCCACACCAAGGTGGCCTCGGGCGTGAAGGCATCCGCCGCCAGCTGCTCCAGCAGCCGGTCGCGCGGCCAGCAGGCGAACTGCTGCACCTCGCCGTCCTGGTTGTCCGGCACCAGGCCATCGGGCACCGTGCAGCGGTACCAGTGGATGTCCTCGTGCATGTAGCTCAGGCCCCGCCCATCGCGGTCGCCATCGGTGGCGGGCTGGCGAAAGCGCAGCACGCCGCCCCAGTGCAGCGCCTGCAGCTCGGCCACGCGCAGGCCGGCCTCCTCCCAGGTCTCGCGCGCCAGCGCCTGCTCCAGCGTGTCGCTGGCCGAGACCATGCCGCCCATCAGCGTGTCCCAGCGGTTGGGGTAGCTGTCCTTGCGGGCCGAGCGCTGCTGCACCCAGCCGTCGCCTTGCGACGCCAGGCCCACCAGGTGCACCGCCTGCGTGGCAATGCCCAGCGGGCGCACCGCGCCGCGCTCCACCGTGCCCACGATGTGGCCATCGGCCGAGCGCACCAGCAACTGCTCGCTGCGCCAGGCGCCGCTGCGACCGGCCTCGTGCAGGGCTTTCGCCAAGTGATTCAGCGCGGCCGTCGCATCGCCGCGTTCATATTCCAGCACCCATACGGCCTGGCCCGCATGCTCGCGCTTGATCAGCAGCACGCCTTCGGCCAACCGGCCGGGCAGGCCGGTTTCGAGCAGGAAGTGCTCGAGCAGCGAGCCCACCACATGGCCGTCTACCACGAAGGGAATGCGCGGCTGCAGCGGCGCGGCCTGCAGGGTCTGGCGGGCCTGCACGGCCCAGGCGGGCGCGGCGTTCACATCGCTCATGAAGTCCTTCACGGGATCAGGATGGTGCTGCCCGTGGTCTGGCGCGCCTCGAGCGCGCGATGGGCCGCCTGCACATCGGCCAGCGCAAAGCGCTGCTCGATGTGGATCTTGACCTGGCCCGATTCGACCACCGCGAACAGGTCGTCGGCCATGGCCTGGCAGGCCTCGCGCGAGGCCAGGTGGGCGAACAGCGTCTGGCGCGTGACGTACAGGCTCTTGGGGCCCAGCGTCGCGGGCGCGAACGGCGGCACCGGCCCCGAGGCGTTGCCGAACGACACCATCAGCCCGAAGCGGCGCAGGCACTGCAGCGAGCCTTCCCAGGTATCCTTGCCGACCGAGTCGTACACCACCTTCACGCCCTGGCCGCCGGTGATTTCCTTCACGCGCTCGGCGAAGTTCTCGGTGCGGTAGTTGATGGCATGGGCCGCGCCGTTGGCCAGCGCCAGTTGGCATTTCTCATCCGAGCCGGCGGTGGCGATCACCTGCAGGCCCAGCGCCTTGCCCCACTGGCAGGCGATCAGCCCCACGCCGCCCGCGGCCGCGTGGAACAGCACATGGTCACCGGCCTCCAGGCCCTCGACCGGCTTGCAGCGCTTGAGCAGGTACTGCGCCGTCATGCCCTTGAGCATCATCGCCGCGCCGGTCTCAAAAGCTATGCCGTCGGGCAGGCGGCAGACGAACTGCGCGGGCATGGTGCGCTGCTCGCTGTAGCTGCCGGGCGGGTTGGTCGCATAGGCCACGCGGTCGCCCACGCCGAGGTGCGCAACGCCCGGGCCCACGGCCTCGACCACGCCGGCGGCTTCCATGCCCAGCTGCAGCGGCAGCGGCAGTTGGTACAGGCCGGTGCGCTGGTAGACGTCGATGAAGTTCAGCCCGATGGCATGGTGGCGGATGCGCACCTCGCCCTGCTGCGGCTCGGCCACCGGCACCTGCACGAGCTGCATGGCCTCGGGGCCTCCGGTCTGCTGGATCTGTACGGCTAAAGGCATGGGTTGGCTCCTTGGGGAAAGTGGCGGCGAGGCGGCGGCTCCGTCGCGTGCGTGTCGCATCCTGCCACGATTCGCACGCGCCTGCAGCGCTCCCGGTTTACAGTGCGGCCATGCGATTGACTCCTTCCACCGTCCTGCTGCTGGCCTTTGCGCCGCTGATGTGGGCGGGCAATGCGGTGACGGGCCGCCTGGTGCACGACCTGGCCTCGCCGATGACGCTCAACTTCATCCGCTGGACGCTGGCGCTGGCGCTGCTGCTGCCGTTCAGCTGGCGGGTCTTGCGCCGTGACAGCCCGCTGTGGCTGCACTGGCGCCGCTACACGCTGATGGGGCTGCTGGGCATCGGCTGCTACAACGCGCTGCAGTACCTGGCGCTGAAGACCTCGGGGCCGATCAACGTCACGCTGGTGGCGGCGAGCATGCCGCTGTGGATGCTGGCCTTCGGCACGCTGCTGTTCGGCGTGCGCATCACCGGCGCACAGATGCTGGGCGCGCTGCTGTCGGTAGCCGGCGTGCTGACGGTGCTGAGCCACGGCGACTGGGAGCAGCTGATGGCGCTGCGCCTGGTGCCGGGCGACCTGTACATGCTGCTGGCCACGGCCTGCTGGTCGCTGTACAGCTGGCTGCTGGTGCGCACACAGGAGCCCGCGTCCATACGTGGCGACTGGGCCGCCTTCCTGACCGCGCAGCTCGCCTTCGGCTGGCTCTGGTCGGGCGCTTTCAGCGCCGGCGAATGGGCCGTGGGCCAGCTGCATTTCGAGTGGACGCCGGTGCTGCTGGCCGCCGTGGCCTACATCGCCATTGGCCCGGCCGTGCTGGCCTACCGCGCCTGGGGCGCCGGCGTGCAGCGCGTGGGGCCGACGGTGGCGGGCTTCTTCGCCAACCTCACGCCGCTGTTCGCGGCCGTGCTGTCGGCGGCCTTCCTCGGCGAGCCGCCGCGGCTGTACCACGGCATCGCCTTCGTGCTGATCGTCGGCGGGATCGTGGTGTCGTCGCGGCACTGAGGGCTATCCATTTTGATAGCTACTGGCGCTTTCCAATTGTGGTTTTCAGATATAAAAATAGCTGAATCTCAGCAATAGCAAGCGCCAGCAGCTATCAAATTCAATAACCCCAGATCAGAACGTGCCCGGGTACGAGCCGCCGTCGGGCAGGATGTTCTGCCCCGTCAGGTAGGCCGCCTGCCGGCTGCACAGGAAGGCGCAGATCGCACCGAACTCGTCGGGCGTGCCAAAGCGGCCGGCGGGAATCTGCTTTTGCTGGCTGGCGCGGATCTCGGCCTCGGGCTTGCCGGTCTTGCTCGCCGCCGCGGCGATGGTGCTGGCAATGCGGTCGGTGTCGAACTTGCCGGGCAGCAGGTTGTTGATGGTCACGCCACGCGCCGCCAGCGGGCTGCGCGCGATGCCAGCGACAAAACCCGTCAGGCCGCTGCGCGCGCCGTTGGACAGGCCCAGGATGTCGATGGGCGCCTTGACCGAGCTGGACGTGATGTTGACGATGCGCCCGAAGCCGCGCGCGGCCATGCCGTCCACCAGCGCCTGGATCAGCGCGATCGGGGTCAGCATGTTGGCGTCCAGCGCCTTCACCCAGGCCTCGCGGTTCCAGTCGCGGAAGTCGCCGGGCGGCGGGCCGCCGGCGTTGTTGACCAGGATGTCGAAGTCGCGCCCTGGGCCGCCCGGCGCGGCCAGCACGGCCTCGCGCCCGGCCTCGGCGGTGATGTCGGCCGCCACCGCGATCACCAGCGGCGCCGCGCGGCCCGCACCGGCCGCGGCCCACTCGGCGGCCAGCGTGCGCAGCTGCGCGGCCGTGGCCTCCAGCGCCTCGGCGCCGCGGGCGTTGATGACCACGTTCACGCCCTCCTGCACCAGCGCCTGGGCGCAGCCCCGGCCCAGTCCCTTGCTCGCCGCGCACACCAGCGCCCACTTGCCTGCAATGCCCAAGTCCATGCTCAACTCCTTGTAATCTGCAAAGCCTTCGTTTGTAGCCCAAACCCGCCTAGCCTGCCGGCCTGCGGGAAAAGACATAGATCCCCGCCAGCACCAGCAGGGTACCCACAGCGATGGCCGGCGTGAACGGCTCGCCCAGCAGCCACACGCCCATCAGGATGGTGGACAGCGGCCCGACCATGCCGGTCTGCGCCACGGCGGCCGCGCCCAGGCGCTCCACCGCCATCATCACCATCAGCACCGGCACGGCGGTGCACAGCACGGCATTGAGCACCGACAGCCCGATGACCGGCGCGGGCACCAGCGCCGCCGACAGCGGCCGCAGCAGCAGGAACTGCGCGATGCACAGCACGCAAGCAACCGAGGTGGCCAGCCCCACCAGCCGCAGCGAACCGAGCCGCTGCACGAACTGCCCGCTGCAGACCAGGTAGACCGAGTAGCTGACCGTGCTGAGGAAGACCAGCAGCGAACCCCACAGCACCTGCGGGCCCTCAGCCTGCAACTCGATGCCGAACACCAGCAGCATGCCCGCGTAGCCGAGCGCCAGGCCCGCGATCTGCCGGCCGCTGGGCGCGCGGCGGTACAGCAGCCAGCCCAGCAGCAGCACCAGCGTGGGGTTGAGGTAGAGGATCAGCCGCTCAAGGCTGGCGCTGACGTAGGCCAGCCCGGCGAAATCGAGGTAGCTCGACAGGTAGTAGCCGCTGAAGCCCAGGCCCAGCACGCCCAGCCAGTCGCGGCCGGTGAGCGCCGCCTTGCCGCGCCCGGCCCACCAGGCCATGGCCATGAACAGCGGCAGCGCGAACAGCATGCGGTACATGATGAGCGTAGTCGCGTCCACGCCGTGGCGGTAGGCCAGCTTGACGATGATGGCCTTGGCGCTGAAGGCGATGGCGCCGAGGAAGGCCAGCAAGAAGCCGGCCCGCTGCGAGGCAGGCGCCGCGGCGCCGGTGGTCAGGGATGCAGTCACGGCAAGCGAGGAAAAAAGCCAGGCGCCGGCGTATGCCGCCGCCTGTGGTGCCATGCGCTGCCGCGCGATCCCGTGCGTCAATGCATGTGCGACCCGCCCAGCAGCTTCTGGTGCGTCTTGCGGATCGACCACCACACGCCAAAGGCTACCAGCGGAATGGCCAGCGCCGCCGTCGTTTCTGGCGACAGCGGCCATCCCCATTTCTGCGCCGCCTTGGCGACATAGCTGACCAGGCCGACGATGTAGTAGGTGATCGCCGCGACCGACAGCCCCTCGACCGTGGACTGCAGCTTGAGCTGCAGCCCCTGGCGTTCGTTCATAGCGGCCAGCAGCGCCTGGCGGCCCTGCTTCTGGTTGATGTCCACGCGGGTCTGCAGCAGGTTGCTCATGCGCGAGACGCGCTGCGACAGCGCCTCCAGCCGCAGCAGCGCCGAGGCGCAGGTGTTTCGCGCCGGGCTGAGGCGCCGCTCCATGAAGTCGCCGATGGTCTGGTTGCCCTCCAGCCTCTGCTCGTGCACGTCGGCCACGCGCTGCTCCACTAGCGCGAAGTAGGCGGCGCTGGCCGACAGGCGCGAATGGCAGGCGGCGTACTGGCTCTCGACCTGGCCAGCCAGGCGCGTCAGCCGGTCGAGCAGTTGCGGCTCGCTCTCGGGCTCGGCGCTGCGGATGGCGCCGGCGAGCTGCGCCAGCTCGCCCTCCAGCCCGGCCAGCGCATGCATGCTATCGCGCGCGGCCGGCAGGCCCAGCAGCGCCGCCATGCGGTAGGTCTCGATCTCGAGCAGGCGCTGCACCAGCCGGCCCATGCGCCGCGGCGGCAGGCCCTTGTTGCAGACGAAGATGCGCGAGGCCCCATCGGGGTAGACGGTGAAGTCGGTGTAGACGTTAGCCAGCTCGCCCGCCGCGCGCGAGGCGACGAGCTTGTCCTCCTGCAGCCATGGCGGTACGCCGCGCGCGGGCTGCGACTCGCCGCCCAGCACCCACAGGTGCTGCGCCAGGATGCACTGGCCGGGCAGCGACGCCAGCCACTGCACCGGCGCGGCATCGCTGGCCTGCGGCAGCGCGGTGACGTCGCCCAGCGGCGTGGGCAGCGGGCGGATCCAGGTCCACGAGACGAACTCGGTGTGCAGCTCCCAGCGCAGCCGGCAGCTGCCCAGGTCGATGCGCAGGTGGGTGGCATCGGGTGCCGGCACCGGCAGGCGCATCTCGTGCAGCAGCTGATGCAGTACGGCCCGGCTGGCCTCGCGCTGCGCCGCGTCGGCCCACATCACGATGCAGGAGACAGCCGTGTGCTGCTCCACCGGCTCGGGCGGGCGGGCGTGCACCTCGTTGTGCAGCGGCAGGCGTTGGGGATGCTGGGTCAGCGAGGCCAGGGTGCTCATGGGATCTTCCGTACTATCGCGCGATGGTATCGCGCCTGCGGACCGCGCCTGGCCACCCCGGCCGCCGGCGGGCAAAAAACAGTTATTCCATCCTGGTATGCGCGCGGCGGGACGAAAAAAAACGGCACCCGAGGGTGCCGCTCTGAAGGGAGTGTGCAGAAACGCTTGTCAATCTTCCACGAAGGCCTCGTCGCGCTTCTTGCTCACGGCAGGCAGGCAGACGATGATCAGCAGGATCAGGGCCGCGATCAGCAGGCCGGCGGAGATCGGACGGGTCAGGAACACGCTCCAGTCGCCGCGCGACAGCAGCAGCGCACGGCGCAGGTTCTCTTCCATCATCGGGCCCAGGATGAAGCCCAGCAGCAGCGGTGCAGGCTCGGTGCCCAGCTTGTAGAACATGTAGCCGACGAAACCGAACACGCCCACCAGCCACACGTCGAACGTGTTGTTGTTGGTGGAGTACACCCCCACCGCGCAGAACAGCACGATGGACGGGAACAGCCAGCGGTAAGGCACGGACAGCAGCTTGATCCACATGCCGATCAGCGGCAGGTTCAGGATCACCAGCATGGCGTTGCCGATCCACATCGAAGCGATCAGGCCCCAGAACAGCTCGGGGTTGCTGGTCATCACCTGCGGGCCGGGCTGGATGTTGTGGATGGTCATGGCACCCACCATCAGCGCCATCACGGCGTTGGGAGGAATACCCAGCGTCAGCAGCGGGATGAACGAGGTTTGCGAACCAGCGTTGTTGGCGGATTCCGGAGCGGTCACGCCGCGGATGTTGCCCTGGCCGAACGGCACTTCACCGGGCTTCAGCTTGGTCTTCTTCTCGATGGTGTAGGCAGCGAAAGCCGACAGCATGGCGCCACCGCCGGGCAGGATACCCAGTGCGGAGCCCAGCGCCGTGCCGCGGATCATCGCGGGGAACATGCGCTTGAAGTCTTCCTTCGTCGGGAACAGGCCGGTCACCTTGGCTGCGAACACTTCGCGCTCGTCTTCGGACTTCGACAGGTTGGCGATGATTTCGCCGTAGCCGAACACACCCATGGCCACCACGGTGAAGCTGATGCCATCGGTCAACTCAGGGATGTCGAAGCTGTAGCGGGCGACACCGGAGTTCACGTCGGTACCGACCAGGCCCAGCAGCAGGCCCAGCACGATCATGCCCACGGCCTTGAGCAGCGAGCCCGAAGCCAGCACCACGGCGCCGATCAGGCCCAGGGTCATCAGCGAGAAGTACTCGGCGGGGCCGAACATGAAGGCCACTTCGGTCAGCGGCGGCGCGAACGCAGCCAGGATCAGCGTGCCCACGCAGCCCGCGAAGAACGAGCCTATGCCCGCCGCGGCCAGCGCCGGACCAGCCCGGCCCTTGCGCGCCATCTGGTAGCCGTCGATCACGGTCACCACCGACGAGGATTCGCCCGGCAGGTTCACCAGAATCGCAGTGGTCGAGCCGCCGTACTGCGCACCGTAGTAGATGCCGGCCAGCATGATCAGCGCAGCCACCGGGGGCAGCGCGTAGGTGGCGGGCAGCAGCATGGCGATGGTCGCCACGGGACCCACGCCGGGCAGCACGCCGATCAGCGTGCCCAGCAGGCAGCCGACGAAGCAGTAGATCAGGTTTTGAAAAGTGAAGGCGACGCCGAAGCCAATCGCCAGATGATCAAGCAGTTCCATGGTTCAAAAACCCTCCAATTCAGCCCGTGATGAAGCTGGGCCACACGGGGAACTGCAGATTCAGCGCCCACACGAATGCCACGTAGCTGCCCGCTGCAAGCACGGCGGACAGAATGAATACTTCCAGGAACTTGAAGCTATGGCCTGCCAGGCTGGCCACGAAGGTCAAGCCGAAGATGGCGATGATCAGGCCCATGGCCGGTACGCCGAACGAGGGCAGGCCCGCGAGCAGCACGCCGAACAGCAGGTTGGCGCCGATGACGAAGAAGATCTGCTTCCAGGCCCACTTGCCGATGGGGTCGCCATCCTTGGGACCCGAGGTCAGGCTCTTGGCCGAAATGAGTGCCCCGATCACGGTCAACAAGATTCCCAGCAGCAGCGGGAAATAACCGGGCCCCATGCGGGCGCCTGAGCCAATGGTGTAGTTCTGCGCGCCTACGGCGAACGTAATGCCTACTGCCATGTACATCAGGCCAGCCCAAAAGTCTTTCTGGCTCTTGATTTTCACGAACACGTCTCCAAGTGGATACAACGACACGGCATTGTCCCTGCCGAAGGCACCAGATCGGATGTGGATACCACCTACATTTCGACACAGGAAAACCCTGACGTGGTGCTTACATGCCATGCGCCGCGCATGCAGTGGCAAAGGCCTACGCAGGCTTGTCGGGCAGGTCGATGGGCGGCGTGTTGGCCAACACCTCGTCGAGCGTGGTCAGGCCCTCGGCCACGCGCAGCGCACCGGCCAGCCGCAGCGGATGCATGCCATCCTTCACCGCCTGGCGGCGCAGCGCCGAGATCGACGGCGCGCCGTTCACCAGTTCCTTGGCCGGCTCGGTCATCATCAAGAGTTCATAGAGACCCAGGCGCCCGCGAAAGCCGGTGCCGCGGCATTCGTCGCAGCCCACCGCGCGGTACGGGCTGTGCTCACGGCTCACGCGCCAGGGCTTGATGGCGTCGTTCAGCGGCTGCAGCTGCGCCTCGCCGTCGGGCTCGCGGCAGGCCACGCACAGCGTGCGCACCAGGCGCTGCGCCAGCACACCGAGCAGCGTGGCATTGATCAGGTAGGCAGGCACGCCCAGCTCCATCAGCCGGCTCACCGCGCTCGGGGCATCGTTGGTGTGCAGCGTGGAGAACACGAGGTGGCCGGTGAGCGCCGCCTGCACGGCCATCTCGGCCGTTTCCAGGTCGCGGATCTCGCCGACCATGATGATGTCCGGGTCCTGGCGCATCAGCGCGCGCAGCCCCTCGGCAAAGCTGAAGCCGATCTGCGGCTGGGCCTGGGTCTGGTTGAAGCTGGGCTCGATCATCTCGATCGGGTCTTCCACCGTGCTCACGTTCACCGCCTCGGTGGCCAGGCGCTTGAGCGTGGAGTACAGCGTGGTGGTCTTGCCCGAGCCGGTGGGCCCGGTCACCAGGATGATGCCGTGCGGCCGCGCGGTGAGCTGCTCCCAGCGCCGCGCGTCGTGCGGCGTGAAGCCCAGTTCGGCCAGTTCCTTGACGGTGTTCTCGGGGTCGAAGATGCGCATCACCATCTTCTCGCCGAAGGCCGTGGGCAGCGTGGACAAACGCATCTCCACCTCATCGCCCAGCGTGTTGCGCGTCTTGATGCGGCCGTCCTGCGGGCGGCGCTTCTCGACCACGTCGATGCGGCCCAGCAGCTTGATGCGCGAGATCATGGCGCTGTGCACGCCCAGCGGCATCTGGTAGACCTTGTGCAGCACGCCGTCGATGCGAAAGCGGATCACCGACTGGTCGCGCCGCGGCTCCAGGTGGATGTCGCTGGCGCGCTGCGCGAAGGCGAACTGCCATAGCCAGTCGACCAGGCGCACGATGCCCTGGTCGTTGGCGTCGTACTGCTGGTTGGTGTTGCTCAGGTCGACCAGCTGCTCGAAGTTACCCATGCCGCTGAGCGAGCCGCCCAGCTTGTTGGCAGCCTTGACGGAACGGGCCAGCGAGAAGAACTCGGCGCGGTAGCGGTCGATGTCCTTGGGATTGGCCAGCACGCGGCGCACCTTGCGCCGCGCCTGGCGCTCGACCTCGGCGACCCAGTCGTCCAGCCACGGCTCCTTGGTGGCAACCATGATCTCCTGCGGCGTGATCTGCACCGGCAGGATGCCGTGGCGCTGCGCATAGGGCGCGCCCATGGACTCGGCCACCTTGGCCGCATCGACCTTCAGCGGATCGATGCGGTAGTACGGCAGGCCGCAGCGCTTGGCGACGAACTCGGTCAGCATCTCGACGTCCAGCGCCTTGCCGTCCTGCGCGCGCGGCACGACCACGGCGGCCAGGCGCACGATGGGATGCTGGCTGCTGTGCGCGTGGGTGCAGCGGGCAATGGTGTCGTGCGCCACCTCGGCCGTCACCCAGCCGTCGGCCTGCAGCCAGTGCACGATCTGCACCAGCTCCAGCGGGCGCTGCGCCAGCGTGGCAGGCCCGGCCTCGGCGGGCACCGACGCGGGGCCGCCCTGCACGATCTTGCGCTGTGGTGAAGTCATGGTGTGCTGCGCCCCTCTCTGTATTTATCTATCTGTCTCGCTACCTTACCTCAAGCCGGCTCCAGGGGCTTGAACACGCGCAGCCATTTGTGCGCCGGCAGCCCCGTGGCCTCGTGGACCTGGCGCGCGCGCAGGTCCAGCTGCTCGCGCGTGAGCCGCAGCGGCTGGCGCCCAGCCAGCACCACGGTGTTGCCCTCCTTCGTTGGCCGGAAGGCCCAGACCGCGTCGCGGCCGAAGGCCTGCACGATGTGCTCCAGGCTGCGTTCGTAGCTGCTGGTGCGGCCGAAGAGGTTCACCGTCATGCAGCCGTCGTCCGTCAGCAGCGCGCGGCAGTGGGCGTAGAAGTCGGCATCGTCGAGCACCGGCGCGGCGGCCTCGTGGTCGTACAGATCAACCTGCAGCGCATCGACGCTGGCCAGCCGCTCGGCGCGCTGCACCTCGGCGCCCGCATCGCCCTGCACCACCTGCAGCAGGCCGCCGTCAGGCGGCAGCTTGAACCACTGGCGGCACACCGCGATCACCTGCGGGTTCAGCTCGATGGCCGTGGTGCGCATGTGCAGCTGCTTGCAGCAGAACTTGGTGATGGCGGCCGCGCCCAGGCCGAGCTGCATCGCATGCCGCTGGGGCACCGAGTCCCATTCGACGAACAGCAGCCACGCCATCATGCGCTGCACGTACTCCAGGTCGATGTCGAAAGGCTTCTTGATGCGCATCGAGCCCTGCACCCAGGGCGTGCCCAGGTGCAGATAGCGCACGCCGTCGTAGTCCGAAATGGTGACTTCGGGAAATTCGTCTGCCGCCGTAGCGGGTTTTCTTTTGGCCATGGGCCGGGATTATCGGCCCTGCAGCAGCGGCTCGGCCTGGGCGCAGTGGTCCAGCATGTCGACCAGCGCGCGCACGCGGGCCGGCAGCTGCCGCTGCTGCGGCCAGACGGCGTAGATGGGGTTGGCGTCGGCCTGCCACTGGCGCAGCACTCGCACCAGCGCGCCCGAGCGCAAGGGCTCGTCGCCCACCCACAGCGGGCACCACAGCAGCCCCTGGCCCGCCTGCGCCAGCTCGATCGCCAGCGCCACGTCGTTGACAACGCAGCGCCGCGTCGGCGGCACGGTGAATTCGAGGCTTTCGCCGCTGGACACATGGCGGATCCGCACCGAATGCAAGGGGTCGGACACGATCCAGGCGTGCGGGTCGAGCTCGTCCGGGTGCGCGGGCTCGCCCATGCGCGCCAGGTAGTCGGGCGAGGCGACCAGGCCGATCGCCGTCATCCCCAGGCGGCGCAGCGCCAGGTTCGAGTCCGGCTGCTCGCCTATGCGGATCGCCAGGTCGGCGCCCTGCTCGTACACGTCCTCGCGCACGTTGGACAGCCGCAGGTCCAGGCGCACGCCGGGGTAGCGCGTGAGGAAGTCGCCCCACACCTGCTTGAGCAGGCCCTTGGCCAGGTTCATCGGCGCCAGCACGCGCACCAGGCCCTGCACCTCGGTCAGCGTGGCCTCCAGGCTTTGCGTGGCCTGCTGCAGCGACTGCAGCAGCGGGCTGCAGCGCTCGTAATAGGCCAGGCCCTCGGGCGTGGGCTGCAGGCGGCGGGCGCTGCGGTGCAGCAATTGGCAGTTCAGCTGGCGCTCCAGTTGCTGCAATCTGCGCGTGACGGTGGCCGCCGGCAGTTGCAGGCGCCGGGCCGCGGCGCTGAGGCTGCCGCACTCCACGATCACGGCAAACAGGGCCAAATCATCGAGCATGATTTCAAAAATGGAATTTAAGAATCTTATTTCTCATATTTTCTCATTTTTGATATGTGTATACACTATGGTTTTTACTGGTTATCTGTGCAATTCAATATGTCCCCCGCTCTGCAACAACGGTTGCTCGTGTCCTCCATCATGTCCATCACGCTCTCGACACTGATGACGGCCTGGGTGATCTGGCTGAACGTGGGCTTCACCGCGGACTTCCTCTCCCGCTGGCAGCATGCGTTCCTCATGTCCTGGCCCGCAGCCTTCACCATCGTGATGCTGATCGGCCCCTCGGTGCAGCGCCTGGCCCAGTGGCTGCTGACGCGCAGCGGCAGCCTGCCCGCCACCGGCCACAAGGCCGCCTGAAGCCCTAAAGCAACTCCAGCTCCGCCAGCACTTCGCGCCAGCCGGCGAGCTTGCGCTCGAAACTCCACGAGGCATTCGCCGGGCTGGTCGATGGCACGCGCCACACCGGCAGGCCCAACACGGCGCGCACCGCCTTGGCGTGGCGAAAGCTCTCGCCGCCGTTGTGCAGCGCGCCGCGCAGCTGCGGGCTGTGCGCCTTCAGCGCCGCAAAGTCGTTGAGCACGGCGTTGCGGATATTGCTGTCCAGGCTGCCTTCGCGCTCGCAGCTCGCGTACACATCCCACAAGCCCAGGCCGCGGTCCAGCAGCCAGGCGCAGCGGCCGGCGTAGTCGGCCGGCTGCGGGTGCTGCGGCCACAGCGCGGCCAGCAGCGGCCAGAAGTGGTTGCGCGGATAGGCGTAGTACTGCCGCTGCGCCAGCGACATGCCGCCCGGAAAGCTGCCCAGCACCAGCGCGCGCGTGCCCGCGCCCACTACCGGCGGCAGGCCCTGCAGCATTTCAGCGGCCATCGAGCAGCGCCCCCAATCGCGGCAGCACGCGGCAGGCATTGGCCGTGGTCTGCCGCCGCCAGCCGTCCAGATCGACGCGCCGCAGCTGCGCCAGTTCGGCGGCGATGCGCGGCAGCTCGGCCGGTGTGTTGCGGCCCTGCGCTGCGCCCTGGGCGCGCTGTTCGGCCGTGGTGTAGAGCCAGTGCGGCGGGATGTCGGGCGCGTCGGTCTCCATCACGATGCTGTCGGCCGGCAGGTCCTGCGCCAGCCGGCGCAGGTGCAGCGCACGGTCGTAGGTGAGCGCGCCGCCGAAGCCCAGCGCAAAGCCCTGGTCCACGAAGTGCGCTGCCTGCTGCGCGCTGCCGTTGAAGGCATGGGCGATGCCGCCGATGGCGGGGCGCGCGCGCAGCGCCTTCAGCAGCTGGTCGCTGGACTTACGCACGTGCAGCAACACCGGCAGCCCGTGGCGCCGGGCGAGGCCCAGCTGCTGTTCGTAGAACCAGGTCTGCCGCTCGGCATCGAGCCCCGGCACGAAGAAGTCCAGCCCGATCTCGCCCACGGCTACCAGGCGTGGGTCGTCATGGCACTCGTGCAGCAGCGCGTCGAGCGCGGCAATGTCGTCCTCGTGCGCACGGCCGGTGTACAGCGGGTGGATGCCCAGCGCATAGCTGTCGCCAAAGCGCTGGGCCAGCTCGCGCACCGTCTGCCAGTTGCCGCGCTCCACCGCCGGGATCACGCAGTGCCCCACGCCCACGGCGCGCGCCTGCTCGCGCAGCGCGTCGCGGTCGGCGTCAAGCTCGGGGGCGTCCCAGTGGCAGTGGGTGTCTATCCACATCGCTTTTCAAAAACAGGAGCTGGCAGCGCTTTTCACATCTTATTTTTCAGATGATTTCATACTGAAACCCATGAATGGCAAGCGCTAGCAGCTATCAAATTCAATCACTCCACCAGGCGGCCCTGGTCCATGCGCAGCATGCGGTCGCAGCGCTGGGCCAGGCCTTCGTCGTGGGTGACGACGACAAAGGCCGTGCCCTGCTCGCGGGCCAGGCGCATCATCAGCGCGAACACGCCGTCGGCGGTGGCGCGATCGAGGTTGCCGGTGGGCTCGTCGGCCAGCACGCAGGCGGGCTGCGTCACCAGTGCGCGCGCAATCGCCACGCGCTGGCGCTCGCCGCCCGACAGCTCGGCCGGCCGGTGCTGCACGCGGCTTTCCAGCCCCACGGCGGCCAGCATGGCGCGTGCCTGCTCCTGGCACTGCGCATAGGGCATCCGGCGGATGCGCAGCGGCATGGCCACGTTGTCCAGTGCGCTGAACTCGGGCAGCAGGTGGTGGAACTGGTAGATGAAGCCCAGATACCGGTTGCGCAGGTCGCCCTGGCGCGCGGGGCTGAGCCGGTTCATCTCCAGGTCCTGCAGCCAGACACTGCCGGCCGTGGGCGCATCGAGCCCGCCCAGCAAGTGCAGCAGCGTGCTCTTGCCCGAGCCCGAGGCGCCGACGATGGCCAGCGTCTCGCCCGCGTGCACCTGCAGCGAGATGCCCTTGAGCACCTCGACGTCGAGCCGCCCCTCGGTGAAGCGCTTGGTCAGGCCCTGGGCCCGCAGAACAACGGTCGAATCACTCATAGCGCAGGGCTTCCGCAGGGTTCACTCGGCTGGCGCGCCAGCTCGGATACAGCGTGGCCACGAAGGACAGGATCAGCGAGATGACGATCACCGGCGCGATGTCGCTGCTCTGCGGATCGCTGGGCATCTTGCTGATGAGGTAGATGTCCTTGGGCAGGAAGGTGGTGTGCAGCAGCTGCTCGATAGCCGGCACGATCACGTCGATGTTGCAAGCAATGAGCAGGCCCAGCAACAGGCCGCCGAAGGTGCCGATCACGCCCACCATCGCGCCCTGCACCATGAACACGCCCATGATGCTCTTGGGGCTGGCGCCCAGCGTGCGCAGGATGGCGATGTCGGCGCGCTTGTCGGTCACCGTCATCACCAGCGTCGAGACCAGGTTGAAGGCCGCCACCGCCACGATCAGCGTGAGGATGATGAACATCATGCGTTTCTCGACCTGCACCGCGGCGAACCAGGTCTTGTTCTGCTGCGTCCAGTCGCGGATCAGCAGGTCGCCGCTGAGCGTGCGTGCCAGTTGCTGCGCCACCTCGGGTGCCTGGTGCAGGTCCTTGAGCTTGAGGCGGATGCCGGTGGGCCCGCCCAGGTGGAAGAGGCGCGCCGCGTCCTCGTGGTGCATCAGCACCAGGGTGGAGTCGTACTCGTAGTGGCCGGAGTTGAACACGCCCGCCACGTTCATCTGCTTGAGGCGCGGCACGATGCCGGCGGGCGTGACCTGGCCGCTCGGCGCGATCAGCGTCACCTGGTCGCCCTTTTGCACGCCCAGCAGGCGCGCCAGCTCGCTGCCCAGCACCACGTTGAAGCTGCCCGGCGTGAGCGCCTGCAGGCTGCTCGCGGCTAGGCCGGTGGCCATGTCGGTCACCTCGGGCTCCAGCGCCGGGTCGATGCCGCGCAAGAGCGCGCCGCGCATATCCTCGCCGCGCGCCACCAGCGCCTGGGCCGCCACGAAGGGCGCGGCGCCCACCACGTTGGGGTTGGCGCGCGCCTCGCGCATGGTGCGCGCCGGGTCGGGCAGCGCCTCGCCGGTGGGCGTGAAGATCTCGACGTGCGAGACCACGCTGAGCATGCGGTCGCGCACTTCCTTCTGGAAGCCGTTCATCACCGACAGCACCACGATCAGCGCCGCCACCCCGAGCGCGATGCCCAGCATGGACACGCCCGAGATGAACGAGATGAAGCCATTGCGCCGCGTGGCCCGCCCCGCCCGGGTGTAGCGCCAGCCCAGGGCCAGTTCGTAGGGAATCTGCATAGCCCCGCATTGTGGCATCCCCGACAATAGCCGCATGCCGGAATTCGCCCATTTCATCGTTCCCTATGCCAACGCCCCAGATCCCGGCCTAGCCGGCCTTGCCACCCTCACGCTGCCCCGGCTCGGCCAGGCGCTGAAAACCCTTTCCACCACCGATACCGACCGCGGCGACGAGCAGCAGTTCGCCCCGCCGCACGAGCACGCCCTGGCCCGCGCGCTGGGCCTGCCCGCCACGGCCACGCCCTGGGCCGCGCTTCAGCAACAGCCCCAGCCCGGCAACGACGCCTGGGCCTTCATCACCCCCTGCCACTGGCGCATAGGCGCCGACCAGGTGCGCATGGACGACCCGGCGCAGCTGCAGCTCTCGGCCGCCGAATCGGACGAGCTGCTGGCGCTGCTCGCGCCCTGGTTCGCCGAGGACGGCATGGAGCTGCAGCCCGGCGGCTCTGGCCGCTGGCTGGCGCGTGGCGAGCCCTTCCGCGGGCTGGACTGCGCCTCGCTCGACCGCGCCATCGGCCGCGACGTGCGCCTGTGGCTGCCCGAGGTGACCCAGGCCAGGCTGCTGCAGCGCCTGCAAAGCGAGATGCAGATGCTGCTCTACACCCACCCGTTCACCGAGCGCCGCGCCGAGCGTGGCCTGCCGCCGGTCAACGCCTTCTGGGTGCATGGCGCTGGCGCCCTGCCCGCGGGCTACCAGCCGCCGGCCAACCGACCTCAAGTGCTGGACGCGCTGCGCGCCCCCGCGCTGGCCAGCGACTGGGCCGCCTGGCGCAGCGCTTGGCAGCAGCTCGACGCCACCGGCCTCGCGCCGCTGTGGGAGGCGCTGGCCGCCGGCCGCCCCGCGCGGCTGACCCTGTGCGGCGAACGCCATGCCGTGACGCTGGACAATACCGCCCAGCCGCTGTGGACCCGCATCAAGAACCAATTCAAGCCGCAGCGCGCTACCGATCTGCTGCAAACGCTATGAAAATCATTGCAAGAGATATTCCACCCCGCACCGCCTGGGCGCTGGAGCAGGCCGGCATCCACCCGCTGCTCGCACGCCTGTTCGCCGCCCGCGGCGTGCAGGCCAAGGAGGAGCTGGACGACGCCCTCGCCCAGCTGCTGCCGCCCTCGGGCCTGGCCGGCGTGCAGGAGGCCGCCCGCCTGCTGGCCGATGCCATCGCCGCCCAGCGCCGCCTCGTCATCGTGGCCGACTACGACTGCGACGGCGCCACCGCCTGTGCCGTGGCCGTGCGCGGCCTGCGCATGCTGGGCTCCACCCAGGTGGGCTACCTGGTACCGGATCGTGTGGTCGACGGCTACGGCCTCACCGCCACCATCGCCGAGCGCGTGCATGCCCAGGGCGCCGACGTGCTCATCACCGTGGACAACGGTATCGCCAGCGTGGCCGGCGTCGAGCGGGCGCGCGAGCTGGGGCTCACCGTCATCGTCACCGACCACCACCTGCCCGGCCCCGAGCTGCCGGCGGCGCACGCCATCGTCAACCCCAACCAGCCGGGCTGCGGCTTCGAGAGCAAGTCCATCGCCGGCGTGGGCGTGATGTTCTACACGCTGCTGGCGCTGCGCGGCGAGCTACGCCAGCGCGGCGCCTACGACCAGCTGCCGCAGCCGCGCCTCGACGCGCTGCTACCGCTGGTGGCGCTGGGCACCGTGGCCGACGTGGTGCGGCTCGACGCCAACAACCGCCGCCTGGTGGCCCAGGGCCTGCGCCGCATCCGCGCCGGCCACCTGCCGCCGGGCCTGGGCGCGCTGTTCTCGGCCGCCGGCCGGCGCGCCACGGTGGCCACCACCTTCGACATGGGCTTTGCGCTGGGCCCACGCATCAACGCCGCCGGCCGCCTGGCCGACATGACCATCGGCATCGAGTGCCTGCTGACCGACGACGCGCTGCGCGCCGACGAGCTGGCACGCCAGCTCGACGCCATCAACCGCGAGCGGCGCGACATCGAGAGCGGCATGCGCGAGCACGCCATGCTGCTAGCCGAGGACCTGTTCGAGCCCGGCAGCGAGCCGCCGCCGGCCGTGAGCGTGTTCGACGCCGACTTCCACGAAGGCGTGGTCGGCATCGTCGCCTCGCGCATCAAGGACAAGCTGCACCGCCCCTGCTTCGTCTTCGCCGCCAGCGGCGCGCCCGGCCATGAGCACGAGCTCAAGGGCTCGGGCCGCTCCATTGCAGGCTTTCACCTGCGCGACGCGCTCGACCTGGTGGCCAAGCGCCATCCGGGCGTGCTGCTCAAGTTCGGCGGCCACGCGATGGCGGCCGGCTGCACCATCGCCGAGGCGCATTTCGAAGTCTTCGAGCAGGCGCTGTCCCAGGTGGCGCAGGAATGGCTGGACGAGCGCACCCTCACCCGCCAGCTCGAAACCGACGGCCCGCTGCCCGTGCAGTACCGCCACACCGACACGGTGGAGGCCCTGAACCAGCAGGTCTGGGGCCAGGGCTTTGCGCCGCCCACCTTCAGCGAGGAGATGGAGGTCGTCTCGCAGCGCCTCGTCGGCCAGGGCGACAAGCACCTGTCGCTCAAGCTGCGCCACCACGGCGAGCTGGTGGACGCGATCTGGTTCGGCCACACCGAGCCGCTGCCAGCGCGCGTGCTGCTGGCCTACCGCCTCGACATCAACGAGTGGCAGGGCCAGCGCAAGGTGCAGTTCCTGGTAGAAGGCGCGCAGGGCTTGTAGATTTTGGTAAAAACAGGCTGTAGCGCTTATCCATCAAGCGCTAGCAGCTATTATTTCAGGAGCTAAACCAGCAAGCCGCTCTGGCGCAGCTGCGCCGCCAGCCCTTCGGCGAAGCGGCGGTAGCCCTCGGCGTTGGCGTGGATCTGGTCGGAGCGCAGGCTGGCGTCCGACAGCACGGCCGACCAGCCGCCCGCGTGCAGCGGCAGCTTCAGCTCGCCGGCCAGCTCGGCATAGAGCGGGTGGTCGCTGAGCCGCCCGGTGGTGGCCGCGAGCAGCGAGAACTGCGGCACCGCCACCAGCAGCGCCTGGGCGCCGCTGTCCGTCGCCGCGCGGCAGATGGCGCGGATGTTGTCCTTGGCGTCCGCCGCGCTCATCTGGCGCAGGAAGTCGTTGCCGCCAATGCCCACGATGACCAGCGCGGGCCGGTGCTCCTGCAGCAGGGCCGGCAGCCGCGCCAGCGCCTGGGCCGTGGTGTTGCCCGAGACGCCGCCGTTCACCACCTGCCAGCCGGTCAGCTCCTGCAGCACCGCCGGGTAGGCGGCATCCGCCGCGGCGCCGACGCCGGAGGTCAGCGAATCGCCCAGCGCCAGCACGGCGGCGCCCGACGCCACTGCCCGGGCCTGGGGCGCCTTCTTGCCGCAAGCCGGCAGCAGGGCCGCCGCGCCCAGGGCTGCCAGCAGGCGCCGGCGCGGCAGGCCGTGCGTTGGTTTCATGGAAGCGAGGCAGCCCACGGCGCTACTGCACCAGCTTGGGCGCCGGCGGGTCGTTGCCCGGCTCGGTGAACAGGTGCGCCGCATCCACCGCGTCGTAGCGGTACTGCTGGCCGCAGTATTCGCAGCCCACCTCGATCACGCCCTGCTCTTCAAGAATGCTCTCGGCCTCGTCGCGGCCCAGGTTGCGCAGCATGTTGCTCACGCGCTCGCGGCTGCAGGTGCAGGCGAAGTGCGGTCCGCCCTCGCCGTCCTCGGGCACGAAGCGCAGCAGCTTCTCTTCCCAGAACAGGCGGCGCAGGATGGTTTCCACGTCCAGGCCCAGCAGTTCCTGCGGCGTGAGGCTGGCGGCCAGGTGCGCGAGGCGGTTGTAGTCCTCGTTGAAGTCCATGGCGTCGGCGTGCTCGACCGACAGGTCGCCGCGCGCCAGGTTGGCCTCGCCCTTCATGGGCATGCGCTGCAGTATCAGGCCGGCGGCCACCTGGTCGTCGGCGGCCAGCACCAGCACGGCGTCGAGCTGCTCGGACTGGCGCATGTACTGCTGCAGCACCTGGGCCAGGCTGTCCATCTTGCGCCCCTGCGCGTCCGACAGCGGCACCACGCCCTGGTAGGGCTGCTGGCCCGGCAGCTTGTCCTTGGGGTCCAGCGTGATGGCGCAGCGCCCGCCGCCATGCGCGTTCAGCATGGAGGACAGGCGGGCGTCCTCGGCCACCTCGCCCACCACCGTGGCGGTGACGCGCAGGCCCAGGCTGGACTGCACCTCGGCCACGGCCAGCTTGACCGGCCCGTCGCCGAACACCTGAAAGATCAGCGAGCCGTTGAACTTGATGTTCGACTGCATCAGCACGCTGGCTGCCGCCATCTGGCCCAGCAGCTCGCGCACCGGCTCGGGGTAGGGGCCGGACGCGGTGTTGTTCGCGCGGCGGCGCAAAATCTCCTGCCATGCATCGGTCAGGCGCACGATCGCGCCCCGCACGGGCAAGCCTTCAAAGAGAAACTTGTGTAATTCGGACACTATTGCCTTCAATCCATCTTTTTCAACGTGGTGCGGAATCGCCGGGCGTTGGCCACGTAGCCCGCGGCGCTGCGCTGCAGGCCGGCGATCTGCTCCTCGGTCAACGGACGCACGAGCTTGGCTGGCGAGCCCATGATCATGCTGCCATCGGGAAACTCCTTATTTTCGGTCACCAGCGAACCTGCGCCAACAATGCAGTTTTTGCCGATTTTCGCGCCGTTGAGCACCACCGCGCCAATGCCGACCAGCGATCCGTCGCCGATCGTGCAGCCGTGCAGCATCACCATGTGGCCGATGGTCACGTTCTCGCCCAGGGTCAGCGGCTTGCCCAGGTCGGTGTGCAGCACGCTGCCGTCCTGCACGTTCGAGCCGCGGCCGATAGCTATCAGCTCGTTGTCGCCGCGCACCACCGCGCCGAACCAGACGCTGGCGTCCTCCGCCAGGCGCACGTTGCCCATGACCTGGGCGCTGTCCGCGACCCAAGCCGAATCCGCGATCTGCGGTGCCACACCATTCAATTCGTACCTTGCCATGCCGTCTCCGTGGGGTTGTCCTGCATCCAATTCCATGCAGCTGCGCAACCTAGAATTGTAGAGATGGAGTTACGTCAACAAGCGCTTGCCGCGCTGCGCCTGAGCGATCCCGAGGCCAAATCCCAGATGGCGCTCGACCTGTATGCGCAAAGCGCTCACTTAAACATAGCAACCGACATGGAATTGCCGGTGCCGCCGCCCGCCTCGCTGCCCGGCCATCCCGAGCGGCCCGAGCTCAAGGCCCACACCGAGGTGGCGCGCCGCTCGCCGGCGACGCTGCCGGGCCGCGCCGCGCTGCTGCACGCCATCGCGCACATCGAGTTCAATGCCATCAACCTGGCGCTGGACGCGATCTGGCGCTTTGCCGGCATGCCCGAGGCCTACTACCGCGACTGGCTGCAGGTGGCAGGCGAGGAGGCCAAGCACTTCCGCCTGCTGCGCACCCACCTGCAGACGATGGGCTACGACTACGGCGACTTTCCCGCCCACCAGGGCCTGTGGACCATGTGCGAGCGCACCGCGCACGACATCGTCGCCCGCATGGCGCTGGTGCCGCGCACGCTCGAGGCGCGCGGGCTGGACGCCACGCCGCTGATCCAGGCCAAACTGCACCAGGTCGGCACCGACGACGCGCTGGCGGCCATCGCCATCCTGGATATCATCCTGCGCGAGGAGGTCGGCCACGTGGCCATCGGCAACCGCTGGTACCGCCACCTGTGCGACCGGCAGGGCCTGGACGCCGAGGCGCACTACGCCGAGCTGGTGCTGCGCCACCAGGCGCCGCGGCCCCGGCCGCCCTTCAACACCCAGGCGCGCCGGGCGGCCGGTTTCACCGAAACCGAGCTGCGCTGGCTGCAGGAATAGACAATAGCTGACAAAAGTTTCCTTTCGCACACCCAGATACTGCGGTGGTTGATAACAAGATCAAAGGGATTTCGGGCAGCATCCGGTTGCCGGCAGCTTCCAGCCCGCGCCAGCCCCTCTCGCAAGCAACATGACCATGATGACAGCCGTAGGAAACCCCAGCATGCTGCAGACCATGCCCATTGCGCGGCAGGCCATCATGCAGGCCGATGGCGGCATCGTGGGCTACGAGCTGTTCAACCGCTCGCGCCCGGGCAACGGCCACACGCTGGACTCCGACGTGGCGCTGGCCTTCACCGTGCTCTCGCACGTCGAGCCCGACGTGCTCGTCGGCAAGCACCTGCTGTTCCTCAACTGCACCCACGAAACCCTGGCCGGCGAGCACCTGGCGCTGCTGCCCATCCGCCAGGTGGTGCTCGAGATCCCCTCGCTGGGCCATGCGGCCGGCCACGAGGTGCAGACCCGCCTGCCGGTGCTGCAGGCGCTGCGCCAGCGGGGCTTCCGGCTGGCCTTCGACCATTTCGTGCTGGACGGCGCCTACGCCCCCTGGCTGCCGCTGGCCGACTTCATCAAGATCGACCTGTCGGTGCTGACGCCGGACCGGGCCGTGCTGCTGATGCAGTACGCGCGGCGCCGCTCGGCCGCGACCCTGGTCGCCGACAAGATAGAGACCGCCGCCCAGCTCCGGCTGGCGCGCGAGCACCATGCCGACCTGCTCCAGGGCTTTGCCGTGGCGAGGCCCACCGTGGGCTCGGCCCGTATCCTGGTGCCCACGCTGGCGCAGGTGCGCCAGCTCGCGGCCCGGCCCGCCGGGCCTGCGCTGGCGGCCTATGTCGAGCGCCATGCCGTGCCGGCCTACAACCTGATGCGGCTGATGCGCTCGCTGCACCTCGATGCCGCCCACCAGTGCCTGGCGATCGACGAGATGCTGCAGACCCTGGGGCCGCAGCAGCTCGGCCGCTGGGCCAACATGATGCGCTCCGTCACCCATGCGCGCATCCCCCAGGGCCTGCTCGACCGCCAGGCCGCCGTGCAGGCCCGCTACACCGCCGAGCAGTCGGACGCCGACGGCCAGCCCATCGCCTTCGTGGTGGCCCTGGCTGCGGCGCTGATCCACGAATCCCAGGCCATCTCGGCCCTGCACCTGCCCGTGCTGGTGCAGCAGGCGCTGTACGAGCAGGCCGGCCCGCTGGCGGCCTACCTGCAGCAAGCCCGAGCCACCGAAGCCTGGCGGACCGGTCCGGCGGGCCAGGCCCTGCCGCCACCGCACCTGGCCCGCTGGCAGGCGGCCGAGCAGTGGGCCAACGCGGCCTGACGCGCTGCTACCCAACGCTATCGCCAGCGCGGACACCACAGCCCAAGCGCCGGGCACACTGTTAACTATGTTGAGGTCCATCGGGCAACCGCGAATGAACAACGCCGCATTTGATAGCTTTTACTGATTGATTTGAAAAAATCCAGGGAACTCTACGATACCTTCCGCTCCGTTTGCCGTAGCGCCCAACGCCACGGCCTGTCACCTTCTGGAGCGATTCATGTATCCCATCCCCTGGAGAAGCCCCGTGCTGCGCCTCACAGCCCTGGCCAGCGCGACAGCAGCGGCCGCGCCCGCCTGGGCGCAAGAGGCCATGTGCCAGATATCGCTGGGCTATGGCCCCCTGGTCACTTCGCCACCACCTGCGCCGTCACCCGTGCCCGGCATGGGCATGGTGGCCATCGGCCTGCTGACCGCCACCGTCGGCGTGGTGGCCTGGCACAAGAGCCGTGCCGCCGGCCGCAACGGCCGCCAGTTCCTCTCGGCCGCGCTGCTCGCATCGGCCGGGCTGCTGCTGGCCCATGGCAGCGACAGCCTGGCCCAGGCCGCACGCGCCTACGAGCTGAGCGACCCCAAGGGCGGCACGCTGGCTTACAACGACATTCCTGCTGCCGACCCGGCGCCGCTGATCACCGTCACCAACACCAGCGGCGTGCGCCTGCGCATCACCAGCAATGACAATGCGGCCGAGACCGGTAGCTGCACGGTGGATGCCGAGCTGGCACCCAACGGCACCTGCACCACGCAGGCCGTCTGCCCGCCGCCACCGGTTGCGCCGCCGCCTCCTGCTGCCGAACCACCACCTCCTCCTCCACCACCACCGCAAAGCATCACGGTCACCAGCGACCCCGAGGTGGCCTGCGACACCAGCCAGGCGCTGTACACGGTGGAATGGCAGAGCAGCGACGGTTTGTCGGGCTCGTCGTACTCGGTCTATGGGCCCGTCATCAGCAAGCAGCCGGTGTTCGACCCAGACAGCCCGCCGCCCGATGTCGGCATCGCCTACCCCGAGCGGCTGCGCCTGACGCTGGATGCCAACGGCCGGGCGCAGAACCTGGCCGAGGCGACCGCCTATACGGCCACGGTGACCGCCACGGCCCCCGAAGGCCGTGGCTTCGGCGATCCGCCGCAGCCCACTACCGACTGGCGCTTCAGTTTTGCCGGCGATTCCGAAAACAGCGGAGGTGGCGGTGGTGGCGGGGGCGGAGGCGGAAGTGGTGGAGGCGGAGAGAACGGCGCCTGCTACAGCACCACCCGCTACGAATCCCTGTAAACCCCAAGGGCACCTCCCGCTCCGATGCGGGGCCGGTGCCATTCGTCTTTGCCAAGGAGACCTCTATGCGTTCCCCCTCGTCGAGCCAATCCGCGCTGCGCCTGTCGGCCCTGGCCAGCGCGGCAGCAACGGCCGCACCTGCCTGGGCCCAAGAGGCCATGTGCCAGATATCACTGGGTTATGGCCCCATGGTCACTTCGCCCCCACCCGCGCCGTCGCCGGTGCCCGGTATGGGCCTGGTGGGCCTCGGCCTACTGACCGCCACGGTCAGCATCATTGCCTGGCACAAGAGCCGCGCCGCAGGGCGCAATGGCCGCCAGTTCCTCTCGGCCGCGCTGCTGGC
Source organism: Comamonas humi (assembly GCF_054782535.1). Lineage (NCBI taxonomy): Bacteria > Pseudomonadati > Pseudomonadota > Betaproteobacteria > Burkholderiales > Comamonadaceae > Comamonas > Comamonas humi. The sequence continues at coordinate 175,301 of NZ_BAAGSH010000013.1, forward strand.
ATCGGCCGGGCTGCTGCTGGCCCATGGCAGCGACAGCCTGGCCCAGGCCGCTCGCACCTACGACCTGAGCAATCCACAGGGCGGCACGCTGGCCTTCAACGATATTCCTGCTACCGACCCGGCGCCGATGATCACGGCGACCAACACCAGTGGCGTGCGCCTGCGCATCACCAGCAATGGCAATGCCGCCGATACCGGCACCTGCACCGTGGATACCGAACTCGCGCCGGACGCCACCTGCACCACGCAGGCCGTCTGCCCGCCGCCACCGGTCGCGCCGCCGCCCCCTCCTGCCGAACCACCACCACCACCACCACCACCACCACCACCACCACCTCCGCCGCCACCGCCACCGCCACCGCCACC
>NZ_BAAGSH010000013.1:175745-271450 GCF_054782535.1 Comamonas humi
GCCACCGCCACCGCCACCGCCACCGACAAGCATGACAGTGACCACGGCGCCCGACGTGGACTGTGACTGGTCCACGATGCTGTACTCGGTGTCGGCCAATGATGCCAACAGCACGCAGTACTACGTCTACGGTCCCATGATCACCGTGCAGCCGACCTTCGACCCGAGCAGCCCGGCGGCCACGGTGGGCATGACCTATCCCGAGCGGCCGCGCCTGACGCTGGATGCCAATGGCCGTCCGGAAAATCTGGAGGCTGCCACCAGCTATGCCGCCACGGTGACGGCCACCGCCCCCGACGGCTACACCTTTGTCGAGCCGACGGAGAGCACTCGCAATTGGAGCTTTGCGCCCAATCCCGATGCCGGCAAACCGCTGTGCTACCAAGCCGGCGCCGCCGGCTGATCACTGCTGCCTATCGGCATCAACGAAAAAAGATAGCTGCCAGCACTTGGCTATTGGGTTATTTCAATACTTTCTTGATTGAAATCACCGTAATACAAGCGCTGGCAGCTATTCTTTTTAATGCATACCGATAACGCAGCTCGGCCTCAGCCCCGCATGGCCCAGCCCTGCAAGCGATACGCACCGTCCCAGAACATCCACTCCAGTTCCGCCGAATAGCGGTAGGCCTCGCGCATGCGCCGGCGGATGCCTTCGCTTTCCTGCGCGGCCACGCGGTCTATGGTGCGCAGCACGCCCTGCACGGCAGCGTGGAATTCCTCGCCCGCATAGGTGTCGATCCAGGCCTGGTACGGGTTGCCGGCCGCCGAGCGGGCGTGGATGGCGCGCCCCACCTCGGCGTAGATCCAGAAGCACGGCAGCAGGCCGGCCAGTGCCACCGGGTAGGGTTCGCTCCAGGCCGTGGCCAGCAGAAAGCTGGTGTAGTGGTGGCAGGCGGGCGACAGTGGCGTGTCGGCGAACTCCTGCGGTGTGATGCCGAAGTCGCGCATGAAGCCGCCGTGCAGCTTGCGCTCCTCGACCACCGCTTCCTGCGCTGCCGCCGCGAACTGCACCACCTCGTCGGCGCTGTCGGCCTTGGCCGCGGCCACGGCCAGCGCGCGGCCGTAGGCCACCAAGTAGTGCGCATCCTGGATCACATAGTGGCGAAAGCGCTCGCGCGCCAGGCTGCCCGCGGCCAGCTCCTGGTTGAAGGGCAAGGCCAGCGTGGCCTCGAACAGCGGGTGGTTGTCCTTCCAGACGGCTTCGCAAAATGGCATGGGCGGTTTCCTCAGTTCTCGGTGGGGCCGATGGCGGCCTGGGCGCTGGCCTGCTGCAGCCAGCGGCCGAAGTCGACCAGCGCCGCGGCGTGCGGCTCGGGCGGTTCGGAAGACGCGGGCGCGGCGCCGGCCGCCGCCGTGTCGGGCACCACCCAATAGTAGGCTCGCGCGCCGCGCAGCACGCGCGCGCAGGCCACAACCAGATCGCCGCGCGCCAGTTCTTCCTCGATCAGCATGGGCGGGATCAGCGCCACGCCCATGCCGTGGCTGGCGGCCACCGCCAGCATGGAGAACAGCTCGTAGCGCGGCCCCTGCAGCGCCCGCGGCGCCTCCACGCCCACGGCCTCGAACCAGTGGCGCCAGGCCTCCGGACGGGTGCTCTGCTGCAGCAGCGGCAGCGTGGCCAGCACCTCGGGCGCCACCTGCAGGTAGGCCCGGCCCCGGCCGCGGCTAGTGGCTCCTTCGAGTAGGCGCGGGCTGCACACCGGCACGATCACCTCGTCCATCAGCCAGGTGGCGCGGGTGCCCGGCCATTGCCGCGCCTGCTCGGGCGTGCCGGCGTAGATGGCGGCGTCCACCGTGCGCTCGGCAAACAGAAAGGGCCGGGTCTGCACGTCGATGTGCACCACCACGTCCGGGTGCAGCTCGTGGAACTGCGGCAGCCGCGGCAGCAGCCAGCGCGTGGCGAAGGTGGGCACGGCGGCGATGCTGATCGCGCCGCCCGCGCCCTGCTGGGCCATGATGTCCAGCGTGCCCTGCTCCATGCCCTGCAGCCACTGCGCCACCTGCCGGCTGTACTGGCGGCCGGCGGCGGTCAGCACCACGCCGTGGCGCGTGCGCCGAAACAGCGCCAGCCCGAGCTGCGCCTCCAGCGCGATGATCTGGCGCGAGACCGCGCTCTGCGTGAGCGACAGCTCCTGCGCCGCGCGGGTGTAGCTCTCGTGGCGGGCCGCCGATTCGAAGCAGGCCAGGGCCTGCGTGGAGGGAATCATTTTTCGCATATTTGGCTGCCTGGCATGAGGCAGAAACCGATCCATCAGCGTTTATAAATGATTTTTTATCATTTATCGATGAGAAACAATCGTTTGCCGCGAAGGCGGCACCGTCGTACGATGGCGACCACTACAGCAGATTTCTACAGGAGCAACACATGGCACGCTTTCAATGGGACGATCCCTTCCACCTCGACCAGCAGCTGACCGACGATGAGCGCATGATCCGCGACGCGGCCTATGCCTATTGCCAGGAAAAGCTGATGCCCCGCGTGCAGGAGATGTTCCGCCACGAGAAGACCGACGCGAGCATCTTCCGCGAGATGGGCGAGCTGGGCCTGCTGGGCCCCACGATCCCCACGCAGTACGGCGGCGCCGGCCTGAACTACGTGAGCTACGGCCTGGTGGCCCGCGAGATCGAGCGCGTGGACTCGGGCTACCGCTCGATGGCCTCGGTGCAGTCGTCGCTGGTGATGGTGCCGATCAACGAATTCGGCACCGAGGCGCAGAAGCAGAAGTACCTGCCCAAGCTGGCCTCGGGCGAGTACATCGGCTGCTTCGGCCTGACCGAGCCCGACCACGGCTCCGACCCCGGCTCCATGGCCACCCGCGCCTACAAGGTCGACGGCGGCTACCGCCTCAAGGGCAGCAAGATGTGGATCACCAACAGCCCGATCGCCGACGTGTTCGTGGTCTGGGCCAAGGAAGTCGATCCCTCGGGCAACGTGGGCGAGATCCGCGGCTTTGTGCTGGAGAAGGGCTTCAAGGGCCTGTCGGCACCGGCCATCCACGGCAAGGTGGGCCTGCGCGCGTCGATCACCGGCGAGATCGTGATGGACGACGTGTTCGTGCCCGAAGAGAACGCCTTCCCCGAGGTGCGTGGCCTGAAGGGCCCGTTCACCTGCCTGAACAGCGCGCGCTTCGGTATCGCCTGGGGCGCCATGGGCGCGGCTGAGTTCTGCTGGCACACCGCCCGCCAGTACACGCTGGACCGCAAGCAGTTCGGCCGCCCGCTAGCCGCCAACCAGCTGATCCAGAAGAAGCTGGCCGACATGCAGACCGAGATCACGCTGGGCCTGCAGGCCGCGCTGCGCGTGGGCCGCATGAAGGACGAGCACCAGAACGTGATCGAGATCACCTCGCTGATCAAGCGCAACAACTGCGGCAAGTCGCTGGACATCGCCCGCCTGGCCCGCGACATGATGGGCGGCAACGGCATCAGCGACGAGTTCGGCGTGGCCCGCCACCTGGTGAACCTTGAAGTGGTCAACACCTACGAGGGCACGCACGACGTGCACGCGCTGATCCTGGGCCGCGCCCAGACCGGCATCGCGGCCTTCGCCAACTAAGACGCCCCTGCACGATACGCCCCCATGCCCCGCGGCCTGGGGGCGTTGCTTCGTGCATGCTTAACAAACCCCTTGCGGGATGCGAATGGCGCGCGCGGCGCGGTCTGCCGAAAATCAGCCGTTTGCATTGCTGACGCATTGTTGTTCTTCATTTTCCGGATACCCCCATGACGACTCCCCTCGCTCCGCTTGATGGCATCAAGGTTCTCGATCTTTCGCGCGTGCTGGCCGGCCCGTGGTGTGCCCAGATGCTGGGCGACCTGGGCGCGGACGTGACCAAGGTCGAGCGCCCGGGCGTGGGCGACGACACGCGCCTGTGGGGTCCTCCCTTCCTGCGCGACGATGCCGGCGAGCTCACCAACCAGGCCGCCTACTACACCGCCTGCAACCGCAACAAGCGCTCCATCACCATCGACATGGCCACGGCCGAGGGCCAGGCGCTGATCCGCCAGCTCGCGGCCGAGTCCGACATCCTGGTCGAGAACTTCAAGGTCGGCGGCCTCAAGGCCTACGGGCTCGATTACGAGAGCCTCAAGCAGGTCAACCCCAAGCTGATCTACTGCTCGGTCACCGGCTTCGGCCACAGCGGCCCCTACGCCGAGCGCGCCGGCTACGACCTGATGGTGCAGGCCATGAGCGGCATGATGAGCATCACCGGCCACGGCGACAGCGAGCCCGGCGGCGGCCCGATGAAGGTGGGCGTGGCGGTGACCGACGTGTTCACCGGCATCTTCTCGTGCAGCGCCATCCTGGCGGCGCTGCATGCGCGCCACCGCACCGGCGAGGGCCAGCACATCGACATGGCGCTGCTCGACGTGGGCATGTCCATCCTCGCCAACCAGGCGGTGGGCTACCTGAACACCGGCGAGATCCCGCAGCGCATGGGCAACCTGCACCCCAGCGTGGCGCCGTACCAGGACTTTCCCAGCGCCGACGGCAACGTGCTGCTGGCCGTGGGCAACGACGGCCAGTTCAAGCGCTTCTGCAAGGCCGCCGGCGTGCCCGAGTGGGCCGAGGACCCGCGCTTCGTGCTCAACGCCGGCCGCGTGCAGAACCGCAAGGAGCTGATGGCGCAGTTGCTGCCGCTGATGAAGACCAAGACCACAGCCGAGTGGATCAAGCTGCTCGAAAGCCAGGCCGTGCCCTGCGGCCCGATCAACAACATCGCCCAGGCCTTTGCCGACGAGCAGGTGCAGCACCGCCAGCTGCGCGTGGACATCCCGCGCGACGCGGGCGACGGCATCTCGTCCATCGCCACCGTGGCCAGCCCGCTGCGCCTGACCGCGACCCCGCCGGTCGTGCGCCGCCCGCCGCCCGTCACCGGCCAGCACACCGACGAGATCCTGCGCGAAATGGGCCTGGACGCCGAGCGCATCGCGGCGCTCAAGGCCCAGGGCGTGGTGTAAAAAGAAGAGCTGTTGGCCTTGCTCTACAAGCATTTCAATACGAAAACCATTTGAAATGCTCATATAGCAATCGCTAGCAGCTCTTTTTTTTGGAAGCATGCCTGCTTTCCATGGCATACCAAGGCGCTCACCGGTCTTGCTCCTTCCCCCTCTGGGGGAAGGCGGGGATGAGGGCTAGCGCCGCGGGCTGCGCCAGCGGCGGTTGAGTGGCTCCTGCCGCTGCCCTCACCCCAACCCTCCCCCCGAGGGGGAGGGAGTAAATTCACCAGGGACTGAGGTGCGGCGGCCCTAGCCTTCGGCAAACAGCGAAGGCGTGCCGCCGATGGCCGCGCCTTCCAGCTCCAGCATGCGCAGCTTGGTGAGCGCGCCGCCGCCCGCCGAGAATCCGCCCGAGCGCCCGCCCGCCGCCAGAATGCGGTGGCAGGGCACGATGGGCGCGAACGGGTTCAGTCCCAGCGCCTGCCCCACGGCGCGCGACAGGCCCACATCGCCCAGCGCGCGCGCCAGTTCGCCATAGCTGCGCACCTGCCCCGGCGGTATGGCCTGCGCCAGCGCGTAGACGCGGCGCTGCAAATCCGGAATACCTTCCCAGTCCAGCGGCAGGTCGAGCAGGGCCGGCAGGCCCTCCGCAACGTCGCCCTCGAACCGCTCTCGCAGATCCGGCAACACGCCGGCACCCACAGCCTCCGGCATCGGCAGCGCCTCGCGCCCGGCCAGCAGCACCTGCATGCCCGCCACCGCCTGCAGCACCATACCCGGCAGGGCCTGCCAGTGCACCACCTGCGCCACCCGCTCATAAACCAGCGGCCGGCGCCGCTGCGCCACCGCCAGCAAGCGCCGGCCGGTGGCGGGGCCGTCGGCCTCGGGCAGCTGCGTGGCGACGATGCCCTGCTGTGCCCACGCAATGCCGCCCACGCCTATGCGCGAGATGAACAGCGCCCAGCCGGCGCCTTGCTGCGATCCATCGTGCTTCATGCGGCCATTGTGCGCCAGGGTGTGCATCAGGTCTGCTTCATCTTGCGCGAGCAAGATCGGGCGCCCCTGCCCTGCTTTTGTATAGTGCCCACATGCGCATCCTGCTCGCCGAAGACGATATCTCCCTGGGCGAATCCATCGCCGCCTGGCTCGAACTCGACGGCTACGCCGTGGACCGCGTGACGCGCGGCGACCACGCCGAGGCCGCGCTCGCCACGCACGACTACCAGTGCCTGCTGATCGACCGCGGCCTGCCCGGCCTCTCGGGCGACCGCGTGCTGGCGCGCCTGCGCGAGCGCCGGCAGACCATGCCCGCCCTCTTCATCACCGCACGCGACGCCGTGCGCGACCGCATCGAGGGCCTGGACCTGGGCGCCGACGACTACCTCGTCAAGCCCTTCGACCTGGAGGAGCTGTCGGCCCGCATCCGCGCCGCCATCCGCCGCCACGACCAGCGCACCGACCCGCTGCTGCGCCACGGCGCGCTGGCGCTCGATGCCGCGGGCAAGCAGGTCAGCCTGCGCGGCGAGCCGCTGGCGCTCACGGCGCGCGAGTTCGCCGTGCTGCAGGCACTGCTGCGCCGGCCCGGCCATGTGGTCTCGCGCGCCCAGCTCGAAGACGCGCTCTACGGCTGGGGCGACGAGGTGGACAGCAACGCCATCGAGGTCCACGTCTACAAGCTGCGGCGCAAGCTCGGGCCGGGCTGGATAGAGACCGTGCGCCGCATGGGCTACCGGCTGCTCGACCAGCCGCAGGCCGGCTGACATGGCCACCGAATATTCACTGCGCCGCCGCCTGATCGCCACCACGGTGGGCTCCAGCGTGGCCGTGGGCCTGGTCAGCACCGCCATCGTGCTGGCCATCGCCTGGAAGGAGGTGGGCGATGCCTTCGACGACACGCTCAAGGAGGGCTCGCGCATCGTGCTCGCGCTGGGCGAGAGCGCGCTGCGCGGCGGCGCCGCATCCGCCGGCACCGGCAAGCACGGGCCGCAGGAGCTCAAGCTCAACTACCAGATCGTGGCCGACAGCGGCGCCGTGCTGCTGCGCGGCGAGGACGCGCCCGGCACGCCCTTCGTCGCGCCGGCCGAACTGCGCAAGAAGTCCTTCTACGACGTGCGCGCCGACGGCCATTGGTGGCGCGTGCATGTGCGCCGCCATCCCACGCAGGGCTTCACGGTGCAGGTGGGCCAGGAGTGGGAGGACCGCGCCGAGCTGGTCGAGGACGTGCTGCAGTCGCTGGCCTGGCCGCTGGTGGCGCTGTGGGCGCTGCTGGGCGCGGCGAACTGGTGGCTGATCCGGCGCCAGCTCGCACCGCTCACGCGCATGGCGCAGGGCCTGGAGGCCAAGTCGCCCGACGACCTCTCGCCGCTGGCCCAGGAGTCGCGGGCGCGCGAGGTGCGCTCGGTCACCGCCGCGCTCAACCGCCTGCTCGAACGCCTGTCGCGCGCGCTGGAGGGCGAGCGCCGCTTCACCGCCGATGCCGCGCACGAGCTGCGCACGCCGCTGGCGGCACTGGCCTCGCGCCTCCAGCTCCTGCAGCGCAGCCACGGAGCGCAATCGCCGCAGCTCGCCGCCGACCTGCAGCGCCTGCGCGAGGACGTGGCGCGCAGCACCGCGCTGGTCGAGAACCTGCTGCAGCTCGCGCGGCTCGATCCGCAGTCGGCCGACGCCATGGCCCTGCAGCCGGTGGACCTGCCCGCGCTGCTGGCCGAGGTGGTGCAGGCCTGCGCGGCGGCAGCGGCGGCGCGGCAGGTCAATGTCACCATCCACGGCGATGCGGACCGCGCGCTCGGCCACCGCGACTGGCTGTTCAGCGCGCTGCGCAACCTGGTGGACAACGCCATCCGCTACGGCAACGCCGGCGGCGCGGTGCAGGTCTCGGCCACGCGGCGCGGCGCCCTGGTGGAGCTGGCCGTGCGCGACAACGGGCCCGGCGTGGCCAGCCACGAGCGCGAGCAGCTCACGCGGCGCTTCTACCGCGTGCTGGGCAGCGGAACGCCGGGTACACCAGGCAGCGGCCTGGGCCTGTCCATCGTGGCGCGCGTGGCCGAACTGCATGGCGCCGCGCTGCGCATCGGGCCGGGGCTGGAGGGGCGCGGACTGGGCGTGGCGATGGACCTGGCGGCCGCGTCAGATTCGCTTCATGTCCCTGCGTTGCAATAGGGGCTTGTTCCAACCAACGACCGAGGAGTTCCGATCCATGACCACCCACCTGCCCCGCCAGATCCTGCTGTGCACCACCCTGGCCGCCGCGCTCGCCGCGGGCAGCGCCCTCGCGCAGGGCTATACCGGCCCCAGCAGCGAAAAATCGGCCACGGCCACCTCGCAGGGCTATGCCGGCCCCAGCTCCATCCGCGCCATGAGCGTCAAGGAACTGCTGGACACCGGCAAGGATGACCAGCACGCCATCCTGCGTGGCCGCATCGTCTCGCACGACGGCGGCGAGCACTACACCTTCGACGACGGCACGGGCCGCATCCGCGTTGAGATCAAGCGCAAGCACTTTCCCGCCAACCAGTCCATCGACGACAAGACCACGGTGGAGCTGACCGGCGAGTTCGACAAGGGCTTCACCAAGGTCGAGTTCGAGGTGGACCAGCTGCGCGTTCTCTGATGCGGCTTCAGGCGCTGGCCGCTGCCCGCCAGCTCTGCGGCCAGCGCACATAGGCGAGCGCGCACCACAGCACGCCGGCCGCGGCGATTGCGCCGCCCACCCAGCCTATGGACTGCATGCCGGCATGCAGGCTGATCTGGCTGCCCAGCAGCGCGCCGCCGCCAATGCCGATGTTGAAGATGCCCGAGAACAGCGACATTGCCACATCGGTGGCATCGGGCGCCAGCCGCAGCACCTTGGCCTGCATGGCCAGCGCAAAGCCGATGAAGCCCACGCCCCAGACGGCCGCCAGCGCATACAGCCCCGCCACCCACGGCGCCAGCGGCAGCAGCGCCAGCATGCACAGCGCCAGCGCGGCGATGGCCACCAGCAGGAAGGCGCGCGGAAAGCGCATGCCGAAGCGGCTGAACAGCATGCTGCCCACCAGCCCCGTGCCGCCGAACAGCAGCAGCACCGCGGTGGTCACCTGCCCGCCATGGCCGGCCACGTTCTGCACGAAGGGCTCGATGTAGCTGTAGGCGGTGAACTGCGCCGTCACCACCACCACCGTCAGCACGTACAGCGCCGCCAGCGCCGGGCGCCGCAGCAGCAGCGGCACGCTGCGTGCCGAGCCCGCGTTCTCGCTGGGCAAGAGCGGCAGCAGGCGGTACAGCGCCGCCATCACCAGCAGCGCGATGCCGCCGATGGCCAGGAAGGTGACGCGCCAGCCCTGCCACTCGCCCACCACGCGCCCGAGCGGAATGCCCAGCACCATGGCCACCGAGGTGCCGGTGGCCAGCAGGCCCAGCGCCTGGGCCTTCTTGCCAGCCGGCGCCACGCGCACCGCGAGCGACGCGGTGATCGACCAGAACACCGCATGCGACAGCGCGATGCCCATGCGCCCCACCATCAGCACCGTGAAGTTCCAGGCCACGCCCGACAGCAGGTGGCTGGCCACGAACAGCGCCAGCACGCCCATCAGCAGCCGGCGCCGCTCCACGGCCTTGGTCGCCAGCATGCAGGGCAGCGAGGCCAGCGCCACCACCCAGGCGTAGATGGTCAGCATCAGCCCGACATGCTCGGTGGGCATGCCGAAGCTGCCGCCGATGTCGCTGAGCAGGCCCACCGGCACGAACTCGCTGGTGTTGAAGACGAAGGCGCCCATGGCCAGGGCCATGACGCTGAGCCAGGCCGAGGAGGATGAAGCCGCCGGGCTCGTAGCGGCGGCGGAAGAAGCGGACGGAGTCATGGACAGGGTATCGGGACTGGCAGTATGTTGCAGCGCAATATTGTGCCTGCCGTGCCCGGCCCCGACCGTTGCCGCCCGCCATGCCCCTGCGCAGGTCAGGGGTCGCTGGGGGCTACTCCACCACCGCCGGCGAGAACTCCGGCGTGTCGCCGAAGTAGGCGCGCGGCGAAGGCGGCTGGGCGCCGCCTGCGTCCTGCACGCCGTAGTCGCTGGCCAGCTCCGCGGTGTAGAAGGCGTGGCCCGAGCGCTGCGCCAGGCAGCCCGGGTCCTGGTGCAGCGCCAGCACCACGCGGCCGATGAACTCGGGGGTTTCGGCGCTGTCGAAGGCGTTGCCGTATTTTTCGGGCTCGGCGGCGCAGACGCGCTGCGAGCGCTCGGTCTTGACCAGGCCCGGCCACAGCGACACCACGCTCACGCCCTGGGGCCGGAAGTCGTGGGCCATGTCGAAGGTCATCTTGTCGGTGCCGGCCTTGCCCGCGCCGTAGGCCGGGCCGTGCATGTAGCAGCGGCTGCCGGCCGACGAGATATTGACGACCAGGCCGCGCGCGGCGATCAGCAGTTCGGCCGCTTGGTGGCAGGCCACGTAGGTGGAGCGCAGGCCCACGTCGAGCAGTGCCGTCATCGACAGGGGCTTGCGCCAGAAAGGCGCCACCTCGGTCAGCGGATCGGGGATGGCGATCGCACAGTTGACGAGGATGTCGAGGCGGCCGTGCTCGCGGCGCACGCGCGCGAACAGCGCCTGCACCTGCGCATCGTCGCCATGGTCGCAGGCCACGGCAATGCCGGTGCCGCCGGCGGCGCTCACGTCCAGGGCCGTCTGCCCTACGGTGCCGGGCAGGGGCGAATCGCCCTCCTTCACGCTGCGCCCGGTCACATAGACCGTCGCACCCGCAGCGCCCAGCGCGAGCGCCACGCCGCGGCCCACGCCCCGGCTCGCGCCGGTGACCACGCATACCAAAGCCTTGCTCATCCTGTCTCCTTGTGTCGTCAAGCAGGATGAATGTGGGCGAAGCCGCAGCGGCGGGCTACGTCCGACAGGACTAGGCTGCGATGCCTTCCGGCTCCTGCGCCAGTGCCTGCAGCTGGGCCAGCGTGCCGGCACAGGCGCGCGCCAGCTCGGTGCCCTTCTTGCGGAAGTGCTGGTGGAAGAAGGCCTGGTGCTCCTCGGACTCGTGGAAGTCGCGCGGCGTGAGCACCGCGGAGAACACCGGCACGTCGGTGTCGAGCTGCACGCGCATCAGGCCGTCGATCACCGCGGTGGTGACGAACTCGTGGCGGTAGATGCCGCCGTTGACGATCAGGCCGCAGGCCATGATGCCGGCATAGCGGCCGCTGGCCGCCAGGCGCTTGGCCAGCAGCGGGATCTCGAAGGCGCCCGGCACGTCGAACAGGTCGATGCGCTGGCGGCCGAAGCCCAGCTTGGCCAGCTCGGCCACGGCGGCGTCGCGCGCCTGGTGCACGATGTCGGCATGCCACTGCGCGCTGACGATGGCCAGGCGCTGCGGCTGGGAGGATGCGGGGGAAACAGGGGACTGATTCATGGTGGTCTTTCCTTGGGTTACCAGAATCAGGGCGCGCCCGGCCGATTGCATGCCAAATCGTGCTCTAGCGCTTGATGGACAAGCGCAAGCAGCTACGATTTTTGCAGCAAAACAGCCGTGCAATTCTCTTTCATCCGGACTGTGACCGTCGGCTCTGGCATCGCACCAGATCTGCTGACCCTGCGCAAACCTGGCGGCTGCACAAGCGCTCGCGGGCTGCTGGTTTTGGCTGTTCGCCATCGCCAGATACCGCCGGTGGGGAATTCCGCCCCGCCCTGAGAATTCACCTTGCATCGCAAGGCGGGGCTATTGTAGGCACGCCGCGATCGGCCTGCGGCGAATGCGGTTGCTGCAGGCGACAGCGCCATGCCGTCCTAGGCTTCCGGCAGGGGCAGCGCGGTCTTGTAGCGCACCTGCTTGAGCGCAAAGCTGGAGCGGATCTTCTCGATGCCGGGGATGGGCGTGAGTTGCTCGAGGATGAATTTCTCGAGCGCGGCGATGTCGGCCACGGCGACGCGGATCAGGTAGTCGCTGTCGCCCGTCATCAGGTAGCACTCCATGACCTCGTCGTGCTCGGCGATGCGCCGCTCGAACTCGGCCAGCGACTCCTTGGACTGCGTGGTCAGGCTGATGGAGATGAACACGTTCAACCCCAGCTGCAGCGCCGGCGCGCTGACCAGAGCCACGTAGCGCTCGATCACGCCGGCCGCCTCCAGCGCCTTGACGCGCGCCAGGCACGGCGACGGCGACAGGTGTACGCGGCGCGCCAGCTCCACGTTGGAGAGCGCGCCGTCCTGCTGCAGCTCGGCCAGGATGCGCAGGTCGATGGCGTCGAGCTTCATGAACCCTGGCGCACTGCATCGGCGATGCTGGCGGCATCGACCTGGAAGAGCTGGCGCAGCGCGGCCCGCGTGTCGCTGCGGCCGAAGCCGTCTGTGCCCAGCGTGCGGTAGCTGCGCCCGGCGGGCACGCACACGCGCACCGACTCGGGCAGCGCGCGCACATAGTCGGTCGCCGCGACGATGGGGCCGGCCGTGGTGGCCAGCAGCTCGCGCAGGTAGCCCGAGCCGTCGGCTTGCGCATCGCGCGCCAGCTCGCTCCAGCTGGTGACGCTGAGCACGTCGACACACCAGCCCTCGGATGCCAGCCGCTCGGCCGCCTTGACCACCTCGGTCAGGATCGCGCCCGAGCCCAGCAGCGTGGCGCGCCGGCCGCCTTCGGCGCCGTGCCGCGCCAGCCGGTAGGCGCCACACAGCACGCCCTCGGCCGCGCCCGCGGGCAGGTCGGGCTGGGCGTAGTTCTCGTTCATCAGCGTGACGTAGTAGAAGACGTCCTTCTGCTCGACCAGCATCTCGCGCATGCCAGCGTCGAGGATGACGGCCAGCTCGCCCGCGTAGGCCGGGTCGTAGGCCTTGCAGTTGGGGATGGTGGCGGCCACGAGGTGGCTGGAGCCGTCCTGGTGCTGCAGGCCCTCGCCGCCCAGCGTGGTGCGGCCCGAGGTGGCGCCGAGCAGGAAGCCCCGCGCCCGCTGGTCGGCCGCGGCCCAGATGGCATCGCCCACGCGCTGGAAGCCGAACATTGAGTAGTAGATGTAGAACGGCAGCATGGCCAGGCCGTGCACGCTGTAGCTGGTGGCGGCGGCCGTCCAGCTGGCGATGGCGCCGGCCTCGCTGATGCCTTCCTCCAGGATCTGGCCGTCGAGCGCCTCGCGGTACGAGAGCACCGAGCCAATGTCTTCCGGCGCATAGCGCTGGCCCACGCTGCTGTAGATGCCGACCTGCTTGAACAGGTTGGCCATGCCGAAGGTACGCGCCTCGTCGGCCACGATGGGCACGATGCGCGGGCCCAGTTGCCCGTCCTTGAGCAGCGTGCCCAGCATGCGCACGAAGGCCATGGTGGTGCTCATCTCCTTGCCCGCGGCCTCAGTGGCGAACTTCGCGTAGCCGTCCAGCGCCGGCACGGGCACCACGTCACACGCCGTCTCGCGCCTGGGCAGCGCGCCGCCCAGGCGTTCGCGCTGCGCGCGCAGGTAGCGCATCTCGGCGCTGTCGTCGGCCGGCTTGTGGAACGCCAGGCCCGTGGCCTGCGCGTCGGACAGCGGCAGCTGGAAGCGGTCGCGGAACTCGATGAGGTCGGCGTCGTCGAGCTTCTTCTGGCTGTGCGTGGTCATCTTGCCCTGGCCGGCCGCGCCCATGCCGTAGCCCTTCTTGGTGTGGGCCAGGATCACCGTGGGCTGCCCCTGGTGCGCCGCCGCCGTGGCGTAGGCGGCATGGATCTTCACGAGGTCGTGGCCGCCGCGCTTCAAGCGGTCGATCTGCTCGTCGGTCAGGCCCTGGGCCAGCAGCGCCAGCTCGGGATTCTGGCCGAAGAAGTTGTCGCGGTTGAAGCGCCCGTCCTTGGCGGCGAAGGTCTGCATCTGGCCGTCGACGGTGCCCGAGAAGGCGCGCGCCAGCGCGCCGCTGGCGTCGCGGGCGAACAGCCCGTCCCAGTCGCTGCCCCAGACCAGCTTGATGACGTTCCAGCCCGCGCCGGCAAACAATCGCTCCAGCTCGTCGATGATGCGGCCGTTGCCGCGCACCGGGCCGTCCAGCCGCTGCAGGTTGCAGTTGACCACCCAAACCAGGTTGTCGAGCTTCTCGCGCGCGGCCAGCGTGAGCGCGCTCATGCTCTCGGGCTCGTCCATCTCGCCGTCGCCGAACACGCCCCAGACCTTGCGACTGCCGCAGTCCTGCAGGCCGCGGTGCGTGAGGTAGCGCATGAAGCGCGCGTGGTAGATGCTGCTGATCGGGCCTATGCCCATCGAGCCGGTGGGGAACTGCCAGAAGTCCGGCATCAGCCAGGGGTGCGGGTAGCTCGACAGCCCGCGCGCGCCGGCCGCGGGCGCCGTGATTTCCTGGCGGTAGTGCATCAGGTCGGCCTCGCTGAGCCGGCCTTCGAGAAAGGCGCGCGCATACACGCCGGGCGCGCTGTGCGGCTGGAAGAACACCAGGTCGCCGCCGTGGCCATTGCTACCGCCACTGCGCGCATGGAAGAAGTGGTTGAAGCCCACCTCGAACAGGTCGGCCGCGCTGGCATAGCTGGCAATGTGCCCGCCCAGCTCGCCGTAGGCCTTGTTGGCCCGCACCACCATGGCCAGCGCGTTCCAGCGCATCAGCGAGGCCAGGCGCTCCTCGATGGCCAGGTCACCCGGAAAGGCCGGCTGCGCCGACGCGGGGATGGTGTTGACGTAGGGCGTGTTCAGGTCGGGCTGCCACTGGATCTGCTGGGTGCGGGCCAGACGCACCAGTTCGTCGAGCATGAAGCGCGCGCGGGCATCGCCGCCCTGCGAAACCAGGGCCGCGAAGGACTCGCGCCACTCCGTGGTCTCGGCGGGATCGGCATCGTGGATGGGGTGCGGGGTGGAGGTGCTCATGGCATGCGACTCTACAGGGGGCGGGCCGGAATGTGCTGCCAATTCTGCGCGAAACCACGCCATTTATCAGCACAAAACACTATCAATATAAATGAATGCAGCATAAAAATCTGCCATTCAGGAATTCAACGGCCCCAGCCGCTCGACCAGCAGGTCCACGAAGGCCTTGACCTTGGCCGGGCGAAAGCGCGCCGCCGGAAACACCGCATGGATGCCGCCGGACAGCAGGCTCCACGCCGGCAGCACCTGCACCAGCCGCCCGGCCTCCAGGTCCTCGGCCACGGCATAGTCCGGCAGCACCGACAGGCCCGCGCCCTGGCGCACCGCCTCGCGCACGGCCAGCGTTGCATCCAGCAGGACGACGGGGCGCACGGCCACGCTCTGCGGCGCCAGGGTCTGGTGCGAGAAGCTCCAGTGCGCAGGATCGCGCAACGCGGTGTTGGCAACGAAAGGCAGCGCCTCGATATCTTGCGGCGCTTGCAGGCCCCGCACCTGCCGGCCCCAGGATGGCGGCGCCACCAGCAGCTGCCGAAAGCTGCCGATCTGCCGGGCCTGCAGACCCAGGTCCGTCAGCCAACCCACGCGGATGGCCAGTTCCACCTGCCCCGACATCAGGTCGACCGACTGGTCGCTGAGCACCGCATCCACCTTGCACTGCGGGTAGCGGCGGGTGAACTCGGCAATCACCGGCACGACGGCGGTGATGCCGTAGTCCAGCGCCGCCGTGAGCCTGAGCGTGCCGGATGGTTCGGCGGCCACCTCGGCCAGTTCGTCGAAGGCCTCGCCCGCCTCCTTGAGGATCAGCGCGCAGCGCTGGTAGAAGCTGCGGCCCGCGTCCGTGGGTGCAACCTTGCGGGTGGTGCGCGTGAGCAGCGTCGTGCGGAACTCGCGCTCCAGCCGGGCCACCTGCTGGCTGACCACGGCCTTGGTGATGCCTAGGCGGTCGGCCGCGGCCGTGAAGCTGCCGGTTTCCACCACCGCCGCGAAATAGGCCAGCCGCTTGAGGTTGGCGAAATTGCCCGCGCCCGCCTCCTCCATATTGTTTGTTTTTTGCATACGGTCTATCTATTTGATCGCCATTTATTTGTCAATCCCTTCTGCCTACCATGGCTGCAAGTTCTTTCATTCCTCCACCTCTACAGGAAACCGCCATGCTGAATCGCCGCCATTTCGTCCTGACCGCCACCGCCGCCACTGCGCTGGCAGGCTGCGCCGCCCCCTCGGCCACCGCCAGCCCATTGCAGTGGAAGCACCTGCCCGCCGGCGAGAAAGGCTTCTTCCGCGCCCCGGTGCTGCTGTCCGGCGCCCGCGAGGCCATCCTGATCGACGGCGGCTTCTCGCTGCCCGATGGCCGCGCCGTGGCCGAGGAAATCCGCGCCTCGGGCAAGACACTGACCACCATCTACATCAGCCAGAGCGACCCGGACTACTACTTCAGCCTGGGCCCGATCAAGGCAGCCTTCCCCGAGGCACGGGTAATCGCCGCGTCCGACACGCTCGCCGCCATCCGCGCCAACGCGCAGAAGAAGATCGACACCTGGGCGCCGCAGCTCAAGGACAACGGCCCGCAGAAACTGGCCGACATCGTCTTCCCCGAGGCCTTCGACGGCCCGTCGCTGGCGCTGGAAGGCCACACGATCGAGATCGTGCAGGCCCAGGGCATGGACAACCGCCGCTACCTGTGGGTGCCTTCGCTGAACGCCGTGTTCGGCGGCGTGCTGGTCTTCTCGGGCCTGCATGTGTGGACGGCCGACACCCCGACGCCGGCATCGCGCGCCGCCTGGGTCCGGAACCTCGACGCCATCGCCGCGCGCCAGCCCGCCGTGGTGGTGCCGGGCCACATGGCCGCCACCGGCGCGCTGGATGTCTCGGCCGTCCGCTACACCCGCGACTACCTGCTGGCCTTCGAGCAGGAACTGGCGCGGGCCGCGAACAGCGATGCGCTGATCGCCGCCATGAACCGCCGCTACCCGGATGCGGGCCTGGCGCCCGCGCTGCAGATCGGCGCCAAGGTCGCCAAGGGCGAGATGAAGTGGGGCTGATGCCATGAAGAGCAACCTCAACCTCATCCGGGCAACCTACGAAGGCTCGTCGGAAGCCAACGGCAGCAACCTGCTGGCGGTACTGGCGCCCGATGCCCGCTGGACAGAGGCCGCCGGCTTCCCCTATGCCGGCACCTATGTGGGCCCCGAGCAGATCGTGGCCGGCGTGTTCCAGCGCCTGGCCACGGAGTGGGAGGGCTACCAGGCCCAGGTCCACACCTACCTGGCCGATGGCGATCGCGTGGCTGCCTTCGGCACCTACTCGGGCACCTACCGCGCCACCGGCAAGTCCATGACCGCGGCCTTTGCCCACCTCTACCGCCTGCAGGGCGGCAAGATCGTGAGCATGGAGCAGGTCGTGGACAGCCATCTGGTGCAGCAGGCCCTGCAGGCTGCCTGAACACAACCTGGGAGCCCGCGATGAACGAAGCCTTTGCCGACCTGCACGACATCCTCGCGCTGCTGCGCGCGGGCCAGTGGAATGCCGCGCACGACCGCGTACAGCACCACCAGGGCCTGATGGCGGCCTGGCTGCACGGCCTGCTGCACCTGCAGGAAGGCGACCTGGAAGACGCCGAGAACTGGTACGAGCGCGCGGGCCGGCGCTTCCGGCAGCGCGGCACGCTGGAGCAGGAACTGGCGCTTTTCGAAGCCGCACTGCACGAGCAGCCGCGCGACTGACGCAAAAAAGCCCGCCGAGGCGGGCTTGGAGCAAAAGCCGTGCAGGCCTTACTGCTCGATCGCGGTCTTGGCGCCCTTGACGTAGCGGCTCAGCGTGTACGAAGGGTTCTTCAGCTCGCCGTTGTCTTGGAAGGCGATCTTCGCGGTCACGCCGGAATAGTCGGACTTCTTCAGCTCTGGCAGGAATTTCTTCGGATCGGTGGAGTCGGCACGCTTCATCGCGTCCACCACCAGCATGGTGGCGTCGTAGAAGTACGGGCTGTAGACCTGGAACTGGCCGGGGTACTTGGCGTCGTAGCGCTTCTTCCACTCGATGCCGCCGGGCATCTTGGCGATCGACGCGCCGCCGTCCGCGCACACCACGTTGTCCAGCGACTTGGTGCCGGCCGCGAGCTTGGCCAGCTCGGAGGTGCAGATACCGTCGCCGCCGAAGAACTTCACGTCAGTCAGGCCCAGCTGCACCATCTGGCGCAGCATGGGGCCGGCCTGCGCGTCCATGCCACCGTAGAAGATGGCCTGGGGCTTCTTGGCCTTGATCGAGGTCAGGATGGCCATGAAGTCGGTGGCCTTGTCGTTGGTGAACTCCGACGCCACGATCTTGATGCCCTTGGATTCGGCATCCTTCTTGAACACGTTGGCCAGGCCCTGGCCGTAGGCCGTGCGGTCGTCGATCACCGCCACTTCCTTCAGCTTGAGCGGACCGGCCGCATAGCCGGCCAGCGCGGCGCCCAGCGCGTTGTCGTTGGCGATGATGCGGAAGGTGGTGGGATAGCCGGGCGCCGTGAGCGCCGGGTTGGTGGCCGCGCCGGTGATGAAAGGCAGGCCGCAGTCGTTGAAGATCTTCGAGGACGGAATCGCCACACCCGAGTTCAGGATGCCGGGCACCGCCGCCACCTTGTCGTCGCACAGCTTCTGCGCGCCAGCCGTGCCCTGCTTGGGATCGGCCGCGTCGTCCTCGGCGATGACCTCGAACTTGACCTTCTTGCCGCCGATGGTGACGCCCTGGGCATTCAGGTCATCGACCGCCATGCGCACGCCGTTGACGTTGTCCTTGCCGTAGTGCGCCTGGGGACCCGACAGCGGGCTCATCGTGCCGATCTTGACCACCTCCTGCGCGCTTGCAGCCACGGCCATGCCTGCCACCACCATGGCCACCGCGGTTTTGATGCTCATATCCATTGCGTCCAACTCCATAAAGTTAAGAATGCCATCGGCGGCGGCTGCAGGCCCTGTGGCGCTAGCGCGTCTGCCTGCAACTTGCAACCGTCCCTGGCGAGAAGCGGATTCTTTCCTTTTCCACCTGCCCACCGGTATTGGTACAAGCCCGGTAAGAAATACGCAACGGCAACAGGGAAGTTCGCATATAAGCACACGCTGTTACAAGCGCAGATTGAAAATACGCCCATAGGCTCACAGCTGTTGATGGAGCCCTCCCCTCGTGCATCCATGCCCGAATCGAGGGTCCGCCTGCACACCCAGGTGGTGTAAAGTTGGTGCAAAACTGCCGCCGCAGGCGCGCCCCTGTCAACGTTTGGCAGCCCTTGCGCGTCTTTGGGTTACCACCTACCCCGCGTTGCGCGCCGCCATCCAACCTACCGTGCAACATCAGCCCCCGGCCCGTGCCGCGGGCCTGCTGCCAAGAGGAGAATGTCCATGAGTCGTCAACGCTTGTATATCGCCGCCGCACTGGCAGCCGCTGCGCTCGCATCCGGCTGCGTTGCCACCGGCAGCGACGGATACGGCTATGGTGGATATGGGTCCGACTACTACGGCCAGCCATCCGGCACCTACTACACCAACGATAGCGGCTACTACGTTCCCGCCCAGGATCGCTACTACGACCGCAACCGGTACTACGACCAGCGGGATCGCGACCGCGCCGAACGCGAGCGCATCGCACGCGACAACGAGCGCCGCGCCCGTGATCGGGAACGTGACCGTGAGCGCGCCCGCGACGATGACCGCCGCCGCGAACTCGAACGCCAGGCACGCGACCGTGAGCGTGAGCGCCAGGCCCGCGACCGCGATGCCAACCGGGGCCGCTTCGGCCAGAACAACCAGCGCGCGCAGGAATGCGCCCGCTACCGCGAGTCGGTGAGGGCCGGCAGCGACACGATCTATGTCCCGCCCAATGCAGACCGCTGCTGATGGCCCAGGCCATCACCAGCCAAAGGAGAATCCCATGACCTTGGCACGATGGAGCATGCTGACGGCCGGCGCCGCCTGCGCGCTGGCGCTGTCCGGGTGCGTCGTGGCGCCGGTGGACGGGGCGTACTACGGCAATGCGTACACGACGGTTTCCGCCCCCGTGGCAACCTACGATTACCCCTACTACGGCTATCCCTACTACGGGGGCTCGTCGCTGTGGATCGGTAGTTCGTCCACCTACGTCTATGGCGGCCGGCCCTATTACCGCCCGGGCCCCGGCTACTGGGGCGGCGGCCACCACCATGGCGGCTCGCGCCCGGGCTTCGGCGGCGGCCGCCCGGACCGCATTTCGCCCGGCGCCGGCGCCAGCCTGGGGCGCCCCCTGGCACCCTCGTCGGGCGGCTCTCGCCCCTCCTTTGGCGGCGGATGGGGCGGCGGCCACCGCCGCTGACGCGATGCCCGCGCCGGTCACGCTGCTGCGATGGCCCCTGGCCGCGATGCTCGCTGCCACAGCGCTGCTGGCCGTGCCTGCCCAGGCCCAGGTGCTGCGCTGCACCGACCCGGCCTCGGGGCGGGTGACCTACACCGATGGCGAATGCGCACCGGGCACCGCGGTCAAAGAGGTCGAACGCCGCAAATCCGACGACGAACTGGCGCAGGAGCAGGCCCGCACCGACCAGGCCCTGCGCCGCCAGGCCGAGCGCCGAGCGCAGGACCAGGAACAGCAACGCCTGGACCTGCAGGAGAAGGCGCTGCAGGCCGAGGCCAACCGCCGTGCCTCCCCCATCACCAATTACCGGCAGCAGGAGCCGCAGGGCTACCGCGATGGTTCGGGCCTGGTGGTCATTGACGGCTACGACTACGGCTACCGGCCCCACATCCACCCGCCACGCCCGCCAGTCTCGCAGGGACCGGCCCCGGCGATCCGCCAGTGCGACGTGTTCAAGTGCGTGGACGCCAACGGCAACACCCACCCGCGCGCCGGCATCGGCGAAGGCCCGCCGCCCGGCCGAAATCCGCCCGGCAAGGTGACCTGCCGCAGCCGCGGCGGCACCGCGCCCTGCTAGCCTTTTTAGCCCTTTGCTTTTTGCAGTGCCACGGCAGCACGCAAGCCCTGCTCCACCGTCGGGTAGCGCAGCGCCACCCGCAGCTCGCGCAGCATGCGCCGGTTGTCCAGCCGGCGTGACTCGCTCATGAAGCTCAGCAGCGTGGCCGGCAGCGCCTGCTGCGCCTCGGCCCGGCTGATGCGCGGCGGGCGGGCCAGCCCCCACAGGTCGGCCGCCAGATCGAAATAATCGCCCATGCGCATCCGCGTCTGGTCGCACACGTTGGTGATGCGCTGCGGCCGGCCGCGCCACAGTGCACTGACGGCGGCGCGGGCCAGGTCGTCGGCATGGATGTGGCTGGTGAAGACGTCGTCCTGCGCGCGCAGCACCGGCGTGCCGCGCCGCAAACGCGCCTCGGGCGTGCCGCCTTCGCGGTCGCCGGCATAGATGCCTGGGATGCGCAGCACATGGCTGCGTGCGCCGCTCCGTCGGTGGTTCAACGCATAGCGGCGCAGCTGCCGTTCGGCATCGACGCGCCGCAGCGCCCTGGCGGTCTGCGCCCGCAGCGGCCGGGTTTCCCGCACCACCTCACCCTGGCAATCGCCGTACACGCCGCTGGTCGAGCCATACACCACGCGGGGCGCCCGCAGCCCCCGCGCCAGTGCCCGCAGCAGCGTGCGGGTGCGCAGATCGGCATCCGCCACCGTGCCGGGCGGCGCCAGGTGCAGCACCCGCGGCGCCAGGCCCGCCAGCCGCCGCAGGCTGGCCGCATCGTCCAGGTTGCCCACGAGTGGCATGATGCCCAGCGCGCGCAGTGGCGCGCATTTATCGGCCGACGAGGTGAGCGCCCGCACCACCAGCGGCGCCAGTTGCCTCGCCGCGCGCTGTCCCACGTCGCCGCAGCCGACGATCAGCACGCGCTGGCGGCGAAAGCGGGCCGGCAGTGCACGGCGGGGGTGTTGATTTGCGGGCAAAATACGGCTCCTTGCTCGGTGGGCGGCAATCCGGAATTGTCACCACGAAACGGCATGCCTTGCGCCGCACGGCGCTGCCATCCGCAGAATTTTGATAAAAATGGGCTCCAGCGCTTATCCAGTAAGCGCAAGCAGCTATCTTTTTTGAAGGAAACTTGATTCCATGGGCACTTCTCCCTCGGCATTCCAGATCTCGGTACAGCCCAGCGGACGCAGCTTTGCCACCAATGCCGCCGAATCCATTCTCACGGCCGCCATCCGCAACGGCGTCGGCCTGCCCTATGGCTGCAAGGACGGCGCCTGCAGCTCGTGCAAGTGCAAGAAGCTCAGCGGCACCGTCGAGCACGGACCGCACAGCAGCCGCGCGCTCACGCCCGAGGAAGAAGCCGCCGGCCTGATCCTGCCCTGCTGCGCCCGGCCCACCAGCGATGTGGTCATCGAGTCGCGCAACGTCACCGACGAAAGCGCCTTCCCGATCAAGAAGCTGCCGGTGCGCGTGTCGTCGCTCACCCGCCTGTCGCCCGACGTGATGCAGTTGCGCCTGCAGTTGCCCGCGGCCGACACCTTTCGCTACCACGCAGGCCAGTATGTCGAGTTCCTGCTCGCCGGCGGCCACCGCCGCGCCTATTCGATGGCCGTGGCGCCGCACCAGCAGGAGGGCGCGCCCGGGCTGGAGCTGCACATCCGCCACATGCCCGGCGGCCTGTTCACCGACCATGTCTTCAGCGCGATGAAGGAGCGCGAGATCCTGCGCATCGAAGGGCCGTTCGGCGGCTTCTTCCTGCGCGAGGACTCCGACAAGCCCATGGTCTTCCTGGCCTCGGGCACCGGCTTTGCGCCGATCAAGGCGCTGGTCGAGCATGTGCAGCACAAGGGCATCACCCGGCCGATCAGCCTGTACTGGGGCGGCCGCCGCCCGCACGATCTGTACATGCACGACTGGCTGCTGGCGCGCTGTGCCGAGCTGCCGCAGCTGCGCTACGTGCCGGTGGTGTCGGACGCGCTGCCCGAAGACCACTGGAGCGGCCGCACCGGCTTCGTGCACCAGGCCGTGCTCGACGACTTTGCCGACCTGTCGGGCCACGAGGTCTATGCCTGCGGCGCGCCGGTCGTGGTGGACGCCGCCCGCAGCAGCTACACCGGCGAGCGCGGACTGCCCGAAGAGGCCTTCTTTGCCGACGCCTTCACCACCGAGGCCGACAAGAACACCTGAAGCTCCAACGGCAGATGTATGCGAGTGGCATATGTATTTTCATAAATAAATAAACCAATTCGTACAACATAAAACAATCCCCGGTAAAACCAGCGCTTTTGAACTGCCTCAAGGAGTTACCCTAGCCAATGCGGGGCTGGATCTTGCTATATTTTTGCAAATATTAACAATTGCAAACGAGGCGATCATGCACCAGCCCATCCCGCAAACCCGCTTGCGCAGGCTTCCGGTCACAGCGGCGTTGTCCATCGCCCTCCTGGGGCTTGGCGCCGTGTCTCAGGCCCATGCCCAGGCCACGCGCACCTGGGTGTCGGGCGTGGGCGACGACGCCAATCCCTGCAGCCGCACCGCACCGTGCAAGACCTTTGCGGGAGCCCTGCCGAAGACGGCCCCCCATGGCGTGATCGACGTACTGGATCCCGGCGGATTCGGTGCCGTCACCATCAACAAGGCCATCACCATCGATGGCGGAGGAATGCTGGCCAGCGTGCTGGTATCCGGCACCAACGGCATCGTGATCAGTGCACCGGCAGATGCCACCGTGGTACTGCGCAACCTTGATTTCACCGGGCTGGCGACCGGAGCTTCCGCCGTCAAGATCGTCAGCGCCAAGACCGTGATCCTCGATGACGTCCGGATCCGGGACTTCCAGAACGGCGTGGAAGTGGTCACGGGTGCCAAGGCCAGTGTGCTGGTGCAGCGGTCGTCGATCACCACCAACAGCACCGCCGCCATCGCGATGACCGATGCCGACAGCCGGGTGCTGCTGTCCAATACCTCCGTTTTCGGCAATGCGCTGGCCTTCAAGATCACTGCGGGCAAAGTCAGCAGCTACAACAACAACCGGCTGGAAGGCAATGCCGGAGGCACCACGCCCACCGAGGTGGTCTACGAGCGCTAAGCCAACGGCAAAGGATCAGCCATGATGCGCACCCGGAAACGGCTTGGCCAGGCCGCCTTGGCTATGCTGGCCTGCGGCCCGCTCTCGCTGGCGTATGCGGCCGAACTGGTCACCAACGGCGGCTTCGAGCAGAACGCCGGCGCCGGCTCCCAGGCCTTCACCGGCTGGCAGGCCGTTTCGCAGCCCGGCTCGCAGGGCGGCTTCTACGCCCAGAGCGGAACGCAGAGCGCCGTCACGCCGGCCACCGTGCCGGCGCCCCCGCAAGGCTCGTTCGCGGCGATGTCCGACCAGCCTGGGCCGGGCAGCCATGTGCTGTACCAGGACATCGCCATTCCAGCCGGCAAGAGCGCTTCGCTCACGGCGCTGGTCTATGTCCAGAACGCAGCGCCGCTGGCGGCTGCGCCCGCGACGCTGGATTTCCAGACCCAGCCCAACCAGCAGGCCCGCATCGATATCGTGGACCCCGCAGCGGCCTGGAATGATGTGGGCAGCGGCGTGCTGGCCAATGTGTTCCAGTGGCCCGGCGCATCGGGGCCAAGCAGCTTCGCCGGCTACCAGAGCATCCAGTTCGACATGACGCCCTATGCCGGGCGCACGGTGCGCCTGCGGCTGGCCGAAGTGGACAATCGCCAAAGCCTGTTTTTCGCGGCGGATACGGTCAGCCTCATCTCGTCGGACGTCGCACCGCCGGCTGGCGTCGGCGGGGACCGGCAGGGCGACTCCGTCACCCTGGATTTCCCACCGGTCGCATCCACCCCCACCGAGACCGTGACCGGCTACCAGGCCCAGTGCGTACCGGTAGGCGGCGGCTCCACCGTCACGGCATCGGCACCCCAGCCGCCGATCACGGTGACGGGCCTGCTCCCGGGTGTTTCCTATGTCTGCACCGTGCAGGCGCAAACCACGGTAGGCGCAGGCCCCAGCAGCACGCCCATCACGGTGGGCGCAGCGGCTCGGCGGGTGCCTGCATGGAGCCACACCAGCACCTTGCTGGCAACGCTGGCCATCCTGGCCGCCTGGGCCTTCAGGCTGCGGCGCAACGCTCCACGCGGCCGCCAGCGGCTTTGACGCACAGTCGCCAAAGTGAAATTCAGGGCCCGGCGAGCGGGTCTGGCTGTCGTGTGCTTGATATTTTTTAACATTACACTTCAGCCTCTCGCTCCACTGCGGCCATGCAGTGGTCTTCGCGTGCAAGCCCTGTGCTTCTACGATCCTGCGCGCTTGGCCGCTGCGGGGTCGCACTCCTTGAATCCATCCATCCCATGCACCGCAGAAACCTGTTGCTTTCCACCCTGCTTGCCACCGCTGCCGCGGCCTCTCCCCTCGCCCATGCGGACGACGTGATCCGCCTGGTCGTACCCTATGCCGCCGGCGGTCCGATCGACGTGACGGCCCGGGTGCTGGCCGAGCGCGTGAAGGCCAGCCTGGGCACGGTGGTGGTCGACAACAAGGCCGGCGCCGGCGGCAATATCGGCGCCGATATCGTGGCCAAGGCCGCGCCCGACGGGTTGACCATCGGTATCTCCGCCACGGCCACCCATGCTGTCAACCCCTGGCTGTACACGAAGATGCCCTTCGATGCGGCCAAGGACTTCGCCGCCATCACTCAGATGGTGCGCGTGCCCAACGTGCTGGTGATGAACGCCAAGCGCGCCGAGGAACTGCACATCCAGACCGCGCAGGACCTGATCGCCTATGCGAAGAAGAACCCCGGCAAGCTCAACTACGGTAGCGGCGGCAACGGCAGCGCGGGCCACCTGGCCGGCGAGATGATGAAGCGCCAAGCCGGCATCTTCGCCGTGCATGTGCCCTACCGCGGCGCCAACCCGGCGCAGCTCGCGCTGCTGTCGGGCGAGGTGGACTTCAACATCGACAACCTCGCCGCCGCATCGGCCAACATCCATGGCGGCAAGCTCAAGGCCCTGGCCGTGACCACGCTGAACGAAAGCCCCATGCTGCCTGGCGTGCCGCCGCTGTCCAAGACGCTCAAGGGCTTCGAGATCGACACCTGGTGGGGCCTGGTGGCGCCGGCCGGCACACCCGCCGCCACGGTCAGCAAGCTGAACAAGGCTTTCGTCGAGGCGCTGAACGATCCGGCCACCAAGCAGAAATTCGCCACGCTGATGGCCGAGCCCGTGCCGACCACGCCGCAGCAGTTCGACAAGTTCATGGCCAGCGAACGCACCAAGTACGAGGGCGTGGTCAAGCTCTCTGGCGCGAAGGTGGACTGACCGGAGTACGGCTACCAACATGACGAATCCCACGGTCGCCGTGCTCGGCGCCGGCATGGTCGGCACCGCCGCCGCGCTGGCGCTGCAGAAGAAGGGCTTTCAGGTCACGCTGATCGACAGACTCGATCCGGGCCGCGAAACCTCGTACGGCAATGCGGGCGTGCTGGCGCGCAGTTCGCTCATGCCCTTCAACCACCCGGGCCTGTTCGCGCAGCTGCCGCAACTGCTCAAGAACCAGAGCGCGAGCTTTCGCTACCAACCCCGGTTTCTGCTGCAGAACCTGGGCTGGGCGGCACGCTTCGTGGCGAATGCGCGCCGCAGCGTCTTCGAGCAGACCACGACCGCGCTCGATGCGCTGATCCGCCTGTCGATGCAGGAGCATGCGCAGCTGCTGCTGCAGACCGGCATGGCGCACCGGCTGCGCGACAACGGCTGGCTGTTCCTGTACCGCCAGACGCAGGCCTTTGCAGGCGGCGCGCTCGGGCGCGAGCGCATGGCGCATTTCGGGGTGGGTACCGAAGTACTTGACCAAGGCGACCTGCGCCAGCTCGAACCGGCGCTCAAACCCATCTTTGAACGGGCGCTGTGGGTCAAGGACAGCTGGTCCGTGGACAACCCCGGCGCCGTGGTCGCGGGCTATGCACGGCATTTCGCGGCGCACGGCGGCCGCGTCCTGCAGGCACGGTTGCGCACCATTGAGCCGCTGCCCGGACAGCGCTGGCGCGTGGTAGGAGAAAGCGACGGCGGCAACGACACCGTGGCCGAGGCCGACCGCGTGGTGGTGGCGCTGGGCCCGTGGAGCCGCGAGTTCATGGCCACGCTGGGCGTGCAGGTGCCGATGGCCTTCGAGCGCGGCTACCACATGCACTATGCGCCGGTGCCGGGCCTGGGCCTGACCCGGCCGGTGTACGACACCGGCGGGGCCTATGTGCTCTCGCCGATGGAGCAGGGCTTGCGGCTGACCAGCGGCGTGGAGCTGACCGACTGCGATGCCCCGCCGAACCCACTGCAGCTGGACCTGGCCGAAACTGCTGCCCGCGAGGCGCTGGACATGGGCGAACGCCTAGAGTCCACGCCCTGGCTGGGCCGCCGCCCCACGTTGCCCGACAGCCGCCCCATCATCGACACCATGCCCGGCCGCCGCAACCTGTGGCTGGCCTTCGGCCACCAGCACATCGGTTTCTCCACCGGTCCTGGCACCGCGTCCCTGCTGGCCGCGCTGATGTGCGGCGAGACTCCGCCGATCGACACACATCCCTTCCGGGCCGAGCGCTTCCTGCGCTAAAAGAGCCCCTTCCGACCCTGCGGGCAACGCTCCTGCGCGGGCCGCATCCAGCCCCTGCCGAGGGGCGGTGCGGCCCTTTTTCGTCGACGCCTAAGCACCCCAAATGTGAAGAGATGTGAGTGTATTTTTGTGTCCCTTTTTCACATAATGATCCTCATGTAACAAATTCACATACATCCAAACCGCTGGATACGTGACGCCCTTCCAGGCAGCGGCACAGCGGAGGACAGACCTGCCAGCACCTGTTGGCAGGCGGGATGGATGGGCGATCAGTGTCGTTGGAGGTGCATTCATGAACACATCCGAACTGCGAGCCGCGGCCGAGCTGATGGGCATGCTCCTCACCGACCCACGCACCCTGCTGCTGCTGGTGCTGCTGTTCGCAGGCGCGGTGTGGGATGCACGAACCTACCGCATCCCCAACCTCCTCACCATGGGCGGCAGCGCCGCCGCCCTGCTCTACAGCATGCTGGTGCCCCTGCCCTTCCACAACGGGCTGCTGTGGGCCCTGGCCGGGCTGGCCGTGGGGCTGGTCATGATGCTGCCGCTGTACCTGCTGCATGCCATGGGTGCGGGCGACGTCAAGCTCATGGCCATGGCCGGGGCCTTCCTCGGGCCCGACGAAGTGGTTCGCGCGGTGATCTTCGTCTTCATCACCGGCGGCATCGCCGCGGTGAGCTATTCGCTGTGGCACCGCGCCGCCGCCAGCCTGGTGCGCAACACCTTGCATAGCGTGCAAATGCTGTTCATCTCGGCCTCGGCCGGCATCCGGCCCGATGCCCGCCAGCACACCGCATCCATCGGCAAGCTGCCCTACGGGGTCAGCATCGCCATCGGCACCACCGCGTTCCTGGTGGCCCGTCAATTCACGTGGATATAAGCGCTACGCAAGCAGCAGGGAGACGGTCATGAAGAACATCAAGGCACTGGGGTTTTTCATTCTGGCATTGCTCGTCGGCCTCGCGGCGGCGGTGTATGCAGCCAACTGGGTTTCGCGGCAAGGCAGCCTCGATGCGGGCAAGGTCGTGGTCGCGGCGGCGGACATACCGCTGGGCAGCAAGCTCACGCCGCAGATGCTCTCCACCATCGACTGGCCGCGCGCCTCCATCCCCTCGGGTGCCTTCAATGACGTGCAGGCACTGCAGGAGCGCGTCGTCAAGGTCGGCGTTCTGCGCGGCGAGGCTGTGCTCGAAGGCAAGCTCGCCCCCGAAGGCACCAAGGGCGGCCTGGCTGCCGTCATCGCGCCCGGCAAACGCGCCATGACGGTGCGAGTCAATGATGTGGTGGGCGTGGCCGGCTTCGCACTGCCCGGCAACTACGTGGACGTGGTCGTGAACGCCCAGCAGGAAAAATCCGACAAAGGCCCCAACAAGAGCGAGGAATCGCGCCAGATCAGCAAGACCGTGCTCGAGAACGTGCTGGTGCTGGCCGTGGCCCAGGAAGCTGGCCGCGACGAAACCAAGCCCAAGGTGGTGAGCGCCGTCACGCTGGAACTCAGCCCCGAGGATGCCGAGAAGCTCGACCTTGCGCGCAGCGTGGGCAGCCTGTCGCTGGTGCTGCGCAACCAGGTGGACAAAGAGCCCGTGGCGACTGCCGGCATCACCAAGAACCAGTTATTCGGGGTGGCCGAGGCACCAGCACCCGCTCCTGCCAAGGCAGCCGCACCAGTCAAGCAAATCGTGTACCGCGACCGGCCTGCGCCCAAGGCTCCCGTACCTGCTGAGCCACCACAGACCTGCGTGATAGTCCTTCATGCTGGTAGCAATCCCGTGAACTGCTTCTAGCCACTCCCAACAACCAACAACAGATAGAGGCCCGGACATGCAATACCACCACCTGTACCAGGCAGCCGCAGTGCTGCTGGTCAGCGCCGGCCCGGCACTGACCATTCATGCTCAGCCCGCCGCAACAACTGCAACCGCTACCGCCCCCAAAACGGTCGCCACGGCCCCTACTCCTACTTCCGGCCAAGCAAAAGGTTGCACTTCCATTCGCATGGAAGAACCTACGACTGTCACGCTCGGTAAATCTGTCGTGATTCCTCTCAGCTCTCCTGTCAAGCTCATTTTGGGCAACAGCTCAGACTCGTCATCTATATCTAAAACCACAAATGTGGCCAATCAGGGAGGATCTTCTACCGCGACAACGACGACAACATTTGGCACTATGAACAATGGCATGGGCGACATTGAGGTTCGCTTGCTCAGCCCCAAAGACCTGTTCTTCCGTGGCCGCAAATCCGGCTCCATGAACGTGATCCTGCAGAACGCCCAGGGCACCTGCTTCATCAAGGACGTGATCGTCACCATCGACCCCGGCCCGCTGCAGGCCAAGCTTGGCGAGCTCATGCCTGAGGAGCGCGGCATCCGCGTGCAGGGTGCCGACAACGCGTTGGTGCTCAGCGGCGAGATCAGCAACC
Source organism: Comamonas humi (assembly GCF_054782535.1). Classification (NCBI taxonomy): domain Bacteria; kingdom Pseudomonadati; phylum Pseudomonadota; class Betaproteobacteria; order Burkholderiales; family Comamonadaceae; genus Comamonas; species Comamonas humi. Next base: position 205,421 of record NZ_BAAGSH010000013.1, read on the forward strand.
CGCTACGGCTCGACGACGTGATGACCCTCGCCGCCGCCTACAGCGACAGCAAGAAGATCGTCAACTTGCTGCGTACCACCTCGCCTCACCAGGTGATGCTCGAAGTCAAGATCGCCGAGGTCAGCAAGACCCTGCTCGACAAGCTCGGTTCCAGCATCAGCGGCAACCGCGTCACCAGCAACGGCATGAACACCTACTCCATCGTCTCCAACTTCCTGAGTGGCGGTGGGGGGCTGCTCAGCGCCATGCGCATCGGCAAGGGCGCACTCAGCATCGATGGACAAAAGGACGACGGCCTGGTGCGCGTGCTGGCCGAGCCCAACATCATGGCGGTGAGCGGCCAGCAGGCCAGCTTTCTATCGGGCGGCAAGATCTTCATTCCTGTTGCCCAAACCGGCACCCTTGGTACCCCGGTGCTGACGCTGGAGGAAAAGGAATTCGGCATCGGCGTCAAGTTCACACCCACCGTGCTGGGCAACTCGCGCGTCAATCTCAAGCTGGTGTCAGAGGTTTCCGATCTGCAGCAGGTCGGCTCGCCATTTACGTCGATCAACGGCTTCACCTCGGTCATTCCATCACTCACCGTTCGCCGGGCCGACACCACTGTGCAGCTCAACGATGGACAGAGCCTAGTAATCGCCGGCCTCATCAAGAACAACATCACCGAAGCCGTCAAGCGCTTTCCCGGCCTGGGCGAAATCCCGATCCTGGGTGCCTTGGCGCGCAGCACCGAATTCCAGACCGACCAGACCGAGCTGATGTTCGTCATCACCCCCCGCCTGGTGCAGGCCCTGGCCGACGCACCGCGCGTGCCGACCGACAACCATGCCGTGCCTTCACGCGCCGAACGCTACCTGAACGGTGCGCTTGAAAGCTCCACGCCACCGCCCGAGCCGCAGCCCACTCCAGCACCGGCTCCTGCCGCCCCGCCAGCCGCTGCACCGGCACCAGTGCCTGCCACACCGCCCGTCCAGCTCAAGCCACTGCCGCCAGCCGCGCCGCCCCCCGCCGGCCGCAGCACACCGCAGTACTCGCCCGCATGAACCGGAGGTCCGCCATGAACTCATCCACCTTGTTGTCATTGGCCGCCATGACCGCCCTTCTGGCCGGCTGCGGCAGCACCACTCCACACTACGATGCCCGCTTTGGCGAAGCCGTTCGCACCGCCAAGACCCGCATGACCATCAACCCCGAAGCCGGCAAAGCACCAGGAAGCGGTGTTGATGCAGCCACCGGCATGGATGGTCGCGTCACTCGCGAAACGATGGTCCGCTATGAACGCAGCTTCAGAACACCACCGCCCGCAGCCAATGTCATCAACATCGGCACCACGCTCGGCAGTGGTGGTGGCGGTGGTACAGGCGCGGGCAGCGGCGACTCCGGAGGAAACGCGCCGTACTGATCCAGCCGGTCATCTTGGCCCCATCCGATATCAACATCCAAGCATCGAAAGGAGTTCCGACGACAGACACACACCATCCGTCAGCCGCCTTCGGCCCTCGATGCCAAGGCGATCCCTTCTCCTCTTCACTTCTTCATAGGTGTCATCATGACCAAAACCGCTCAACAATTCGGCAAGTTCCTCAGTGATTTCCTGCGAGACGAGGAAGGTGCCCAGGTCATTGAATACGCGTTGATCATCGCTGTGGTGTCCATTGCGCTGGTCATTGCGCTCCGCGGACTGAACGGCACGGGCTTCAGCAATTTCATCAACCGTGTCACGAACTGCCTGACCAGCACCACCTGCACCTGATTCAACCGCCTGTTGGCAGATGAGTTCATGGAGGATCCTATGTCTCCTTTCATCCAATCCAGCCAATTTATCTACCGCCTCACCCATGAGGATGAAGGCGCGCAGGTCATCGAATACGCGCTGATCATCGCGGTGGTATCCATTGCGCTGGTGTTGGCGTTGCAGGGGCTTGCGGGCGGAAATATCGCCGACTTCATCAACCGTGTCACGAACTGCCTGACGAGTTCCACCTGCACCTAGTTGTGCGCGAGGAGTTCAGGGAAGGCGGCAGATCCGGCCGCCTTCTCTGCCACCTAACAGTATTTGGGGCTTTTTGTCCGACGAGAGTCCATCATGAACACCCGCATCCATGCTCCATTGAGGACGCAGTATGCCGGCTCTAGCGCTCGGCATGGACTGCGGCGGCGCCAAAAAGGCGCCTACCTCGTCACCTTCGCACTGCTGCTGCTGTTCCTGCTGGGCTTCATGGGCATTGCGCTGGACTTTGGCCGGCTGTTCGTCGTCAAAACTGAACTGCAAACGGCCATGGATAGTTGCGCGCTGGCGGCAGCCCGCGAACTGAACCGCGAAACCGATCCTGCCGGTGTGACCGACGCCATCAGCCGTGCGCGCAGCGCAGGCATCGTTGCCGGCAACCAGAACCGAGCCAATATGCAGTCCGCCAACTGGGGCGGCCTTGGCCAGATCACCGCCAGCGACATTTTTTTCTTCAAGGCGGACTATGTCACACCAGCCATCACGCCTGCCGATTCGTTGACTGCCGTGTATGCCGAATGTAAACATACTATGAGCAGCATCCCGTTATGGCTGCTGCAGGCCATGGGGGCCTTCAATGGCGACACGACCACCTGGCCCAGCACCGGCACCGTGGGCGCACGGGCCGTGGCCACGCGAGGGAGTGCGCAAAGCACCTGCCCGATTCCAGTGGCGTTGCCGCTCGCCAAATTCAACACGCTCCTCTCTGGCGACTGGGTTACCCTGCTCGCCAAGACAAGTAGCGGTGGCGATTTCGGCTGGGCCAATCTCGACGGTTCGACCAGTGCTTCGGAAACCAAAGACGAAATGGACGGAACCCATTGCGGCGTCGGAATCGGCAACATTCTGGGCACCAGCATAGGCACCAGCGGGGTGCAAGCTACGGTCGTCGAAATCTGGAACTACCGCTTCGGCATCTACAAGAATGGAGCCGGCCCCAGCACCAACCGTCCTGACTTCACGGGCTATATCTACGACAGCACCAGTTGGACGCTGGGGCGCAACGCCTACAACGGCACTTCGGGCTCCACGCCCAACTTCATCGCCCAACGCGGGTCTTTCACTCGGTGCGGCACCAGCCCAGCAAACTGTGGCATGGCAGGCGGCGGCTTCCAAACCGTGGCCACCTCCGCCGAGCACAAGTCCTATGGAGCCGACCGCCGCCTGGTGCTGGTGCCAGTGGTCAACACCAGCAGCACGGTGGTCGACTTCGCCTGCATGCTGATGCTGCAGCCGATGAAAATTCCAGTGGGCGATGTGCAGCTCGAATACCGGGGCAAGGCCAGCGCCGCTGACAGTCCCTGCACCACCACAGGCCTGGCGGGCGGTAGCAGCGGCCCGCTGGTACCGGTACTGGTGAGGTGAATGCCATGCGTATCCATCGCCCACAACAAGGAGCAGCGCTGGTCGAACTGGCGCTGACCATTCCCTTCATGCTCCTGCTGAGCATGATCGTCATCGAATTCGGCCGCGCGCTGTATGAGTACAACACGGTGACCAAGTCGGTGCGCGATGCCGTACGCTACCTCTCGGTGCAGACACCGAACACGCTGTGCGACAACGCCAAGAATCTGGTGGTGTACGGCACCACCAGCGCAGGCAGTACACCGCTGGCGCCCGGCCTCAAGACCAGCGCGGTGAGCTGCAGTTGGCAGACGGCAGGGACCTTCCCGCTGATCAACACCGTGACAGTCACGGTCACCGGCTACCGTTTCACCTCGATGCTGTCGAGCGTGTTCGGCAACCAGCTCGCAAGCGGCGGTGGCATCACCTTCGGCAGCATCGCTGCCACGATGAGGGCGCTGACATGAAACACCTTGCACAGCGCGGCGCCACGATCATCGAGTTTGCGCTCGGCTTCCTCATCTTCCTGATGCTTTTCCTGGGCCTGGTGGACTTCAGCCGCCTGCTCTACACCTGGGCCGCCGCCAATGAGGCCGCCCGCGCGGGTGCACGCTATGCGGTGGTGTGCGACGACACCACACAAAAGACCACGGTCTTGACCTATATGCAGGCGCGGCTTCCGCAAATCAACGACATCGATATCGCCTGGTCGCCAAGCGGCTGCACGACGGCTACCTGCCAGGGCGCCACGGTGACCATCACCGACCTGAAATTCCAGTGGATTGCCCCCCTCGTGGGCAAAGGCCTGCAAGCAGCCATACCGATGCCGAAGTTTTCCACCTACCTGCCACGCGAGGCCATGCGCAAGGACCCCAACAGCGCCACGGCTTGCGCCTCCTAACCAACGAGATCCCCACCATGAAAATCGCAATCATCTCTCCCAATGCCGCGCACCAGGGCGACATGGCGCAAGCACTGCAGGAGCAGGGGCACCAAGTACTGAGCTTTGACGGTGGCAAGACCCGCATGCCCATGATCGCCGAGCGCGAACGGCCCGACCTGATGGTGGTGGATGGCATGTGCTGCGACCCCGACGAGCTGGCGCCGGTGGAGTATGTGACCACGCATTTTCCGCACACGTCAGTGCTGCTGCTGTGCGCCCTGCAGACGCCAGAATTCCTGTTGCGCTCGATGCGCGCCGGTGTGCGCGAAGTGCTGGCGTCGCCCGCCGAGCCCGAGGCGCTGCAAGCAGCAGTGGCGCGCATCGCAGCCAAACAGGCCAAGTCGCAGGCCGGGCAGGAGTCCGCGCACGCGCAGGTGCTTGCCTTTGTGCCGTGCAAGGGCGGCAGCGGCGCTACCTTCCTGGCCACCAGCCTGGCATGGGAGCTGGCGCGCAGCCACCCGGTGCTGCTGATCGACCTGAACCTGCAATTTGGCGATACGCTGGCCTACCTGCACGAAGGCCTGCCCAGTTCGACACTGGCCGATGTGGCCCGCGACATCCACCGGCTGGACGCCTCCTTTCTGGCCGCCAGCACCGTCAAGGTAACGCCGCAGCTGCATGTACTGGCCTCGCCAGCCGATGCGACGCAGGCGCTGGAAGTCAAACCCGAACATATCGATGCAGTCCTGCGCGTGGTCGCGCAGCAATACGACTTCGTGCTGCTCGACATAGGTCGCGTGCTCGACCCACTGGCGTTGCGCGCACTGGACCAGGCGCAGCAGATCGTTCCCGTGCTGCTGCCCAATGTGCCCGCCGTTCGCAACGCGCAGCGGCTGCTGCACATGTTCCGCGCGCTGGGCTACCCCGAAAGCCGGCTTCATCCGGTGCTGAACCGGATGGACCGCCACGCCGATATCGGCCTGCCCGAAGTGCGCAAGGCACTGGGCATTGCACAGCAATGGCGGGCCGTTCCCGAGTCTGCCAAGGAGGTGCAAGCCGCCATCAACAGCGGCGTGCCGCTGGCCGAAACCAACCGCAGCAGCCCCGTGGTGCGCGAGCTGGCCGCCTGGGCCGAAGAGCTGGCACCGCAGGCGCAGCAGGCCAGCGGCGGCTTCCTGAACCGACTGTTCCACCGGGCCTGATGCCCGTGGCCGCTTGCCATCATCCAGAGAAGGAGGCCCATCATGTCATTGCGAGACCTGCTCAGCACACCGGTGGCCCGCGCGCGGCCGCACCTGGCACCCGCCTCGAACCTGGACGCGGACGAGGCCCTGATTGCTGCACCAGCACCAGGCACCTCGGCAGCGTACATGGCGCTCAAGGGGCGCATCCACACCAAGCTGGTGGAGCGCTTTGACCTGGCCGCACTCGAGGCCTTGCCGCCGCAGGCGCTGCGCAACGAAATTGCGGCGCTCACCGAACGGCTGCTCGAAGAGGACCCCACCGCCATCAACGATGTGGAACGACGGCTGCTGACGCGCGACATCCAGCACGAAATGCTGGGCTTCGGCCCGCTGGAGCTGCTGATGGCCGACCCCACGGTTTCCGACATTCTGGTGAACCGCCACGACCAGGTCTATGTGGAACGCTACGGCCGCCTGGAGCTGACACCGGTGGTGTTCGCTGACGACAAGCACCTGCTGCGCATCATCGACAAGATCGTCTCGCGCATCGGCCGACGCATCGACGAATCCAGCCCCATGGTGGATGCGCGCCTGCCCGATGGCTCGCGCGTGAACGCGGTGATTGCCCCGGTGGCGCTGGACGGGCCCATGATGTCGATCCGCCGCTTCGCACGCACGCCGCTGCGCATGGACAACCTGGTGAATGAGCTCAAGAGCCTGACGCCCGGCATGGCCACGGTGCTGGAGGCACTGGCCAAGGCCAAGGTCAACATGCTGATCTCGGGCGGCACCGGCGCGGGCAAGACGACGCTGCTCAACATCCTGTCGGGCTACATCCCCGAGGAGGAGCGCATCGTCACCATCGAGGACGCGGCCGAATTGCAACTGCAGCAGCCTCACGTAGCGCGCATGGAAACGCGCCCGCCCAACATCGAGGGGCGCGGCGAGATCACGCAGCGGGCGCTGGTGCGCAATGCGCTGCGCATGCGGCCCGACCGCATCGTGATCGGCGAGGTGCGCGGCGCCGAGGCCGTGGACATGCTGCAGGCCATGAACACCGGCCACGAAGGCTCGCTCACCACCATCCACGCCAACACGCCGCGCGACGCGCTGGCACGGCTGGAGAACATGATCGGCATGGCCAACCTGAACCTGCCGCACCGCGCAGCGCGCCAGCAGATCGCCTCGGCCATCACCGCCGTGGTGCAAGTGCTGCGGCTGACGGACGGCCGGCGCAAGGTGACCAGCATCCAGGAGATCACCGGCATGGAGGGCGAGGTCATCACCATGCAGGAGATCTTCGCCTACACGCAGACTGGCGTGGGCGCCAACGGGCAGGTGGAAGGCTACTTCCATGCCACCGGGGTGCGCCCCCGGTTCAGCGACCGGCTGCGCAGCTTCGGCATCGTGCTGCCGGATACCTGCTTCGACCCAGGCAAACGATTCGAGTAGGCATACCCCACCCATTTTCTGCAGGAGCCATCGCCATGCCGCAACTGCCTGTCTTCAATTCGTTCCTCCCCATCGTCGTACTGGTCTTTCTGGCGGTGCTGCTGCTGTTCGCCGGCAGCCGTCTGCTATGGAGGCAATACAAGAGTCCCGAGGCGCAGCGGCTGCAGCGGCGCCTCAGGGCGCTATCGGCCGCACACGACCATAGTACGCAGTCACTGCTGGTGAAGGAGCGGGTGCTGAGCGAGGTACCCGTTCTGCAGCGTGCATTGCTGGGCATGCCGCGCGCGCATGTGCTGGATCGCGCCATCCTGCAGGCAGGGCTGGACTGGAGCGTTTCGGGCCTGCTGCTGGGCTGCGCGGCGCTGTTTGCCCTGGGGATGATGACCGTGCTGGCGCTGAACCAGGCACTGGTGCTGGCGCTGGTGGCTGGCGCCGTGCTGGCGGCGCTGCCTCTGCTGTACCTGCAGCGCAGGCGCAACCAGCGCCTGCAGCAGTTGGAGCGCCAGTTGCCCGAGGCGCTGGACTTGATCGCACGCGCATTGCGGGCCGGCCATGCCTTCTCGGCCGGACTACAGATGGTGGGCGACGAGATGGCCGAACCCATCGCCGGCGAGTTCCGCCTGGTGCATGACGAAGTGAACTACGGCACCTCGCAGGAACAGGCCCTGAGCAACCTGGGCGAGCGCGTGCCCCTCACCGACCTGCGCTACTTCATCGTCGCTGTGATTATCCAGCGCGAGTCGGGCGGCAACCTGACCGAGGTGCTGACCAACCTGAGCCGCCTGATCCGCGAACGGCTCAAGCTGCAGGCCAAGATACGCGTGCTGTCGTCCGAGGGCCGGCTGTCGGCGTGGATCCTGGCGCTCATGCCATTCGCGCTGGGCGCGCTGCTGTATCTGTTCAACCGCGAGTTTATGGAGCCGCTGTGGAACGACCCCATCGGCGTCACGATACTGCAGTGGCTGGCCGTGATGATGGTGCTGGGCGTGCTGCTGCTGCGCCACATCATCCGCATCCGCGTATGAGACCTATGAAAACCGGGAGGCTACCATGCTGACAATTGCCCTGTTGACCTTTTTTGCGGTCATGCTGGCGGCACTGGCCCTGCGGCTGTGGCTCACGCCCACCACCACGGAGCAGCGCCTGAAGACGCTGGCACCATCGCCTGACAACGACTGGAAGGAGACCGTGGTCAAGCTGGTGGGGCCCTTCGCGCACCTGTCCTCGCCCACTGAGGGGATGAATGCCACGCCTCTACGCTTGCGCCTGCTGAACGCCGGAATCCGCCACGAAGATGCACCGCTGGTCTACTTTGGCGCCAAGACGCTGCTGCCGCTGCTGGCAGCGGTGGGCATGTATTCGCTGCTGCTGGCCACCGGCACCACCGATACCGCCATCCTCGTGTTCTGGGTGGCAACGTCGGCACTGCTGGCCTGCTACCTGCCCAACCTGACGCTGCGTTGGATGGCCGCACGGCGCAAGCGCGAGATTTTCGAGAGCTTTCCCGACGCCGCCGACCTGATGCTGGTCTGCGTGGAGGCCGGCATGGGCCTGGATGCCGCACTGGGCAAGGTGACAGAGGAGATGCGCATCAAGAGCGAGGCGCTTGCCGAGGAGTTGCACTGGACCAATCTCGAAATGCGCGCTGGCAGCACCCGTGAACGGGCCCTCCGCAATCTGGCCGCCCGCACCAATGTAGGCGAGATCCAGACCTTCTCCGCCATGCTGATGCAGGCAGACAAGTTCGGCACCAGCATCGGCGATTCGCTACGGGTCTTCTCGGACGACCTGCGCCACAAGCGACAGATGCGCGCCGAGGAACTGGCAGCAAAGATCCCCACCAAGATGCTGTTTCCGCTGGTGATGTTCATCTTCCCGGCCATCATCATGGTGGTGCTGGGGCCGGCGATCATCCGCATCGTGCGCCTCGTGATGCCGATGATCGGCGGCCAGTGGTGAGCCATCCAAGGCGGAGCCATAACAACTGAGGAAGACTCCTCCGGTTTCTCCAGCTTTCTGATGGGAGGGTACGTCGAGCCATGCTTGACCATCTAACGCCCCGCAAGGCCCTGCTCCTTGCCCTGCTCATCATGCTGCTGGCCGTTGCCAAGCAGTGCGCGGACCAGATCCCCTTGCTCGCGACAGCGAATCTGACCAACCCGGATAGCTACTACAAGCTGGTGCTGCTGCGCGAATACACGCCGCAGACCGGCTTCCAGTACATGGCGCGCGACAACGCCCCAGATGGCAGCTACCTGCACTGGTCGGCGGTGCATTCCTGGTCGGTGCTCATGCTGGCACGGGGGTTGATGGCATGTGGGCTCGGCCAGGACACCGCCCTGCTCTGGGCGGGCGGCGGCTTAACCGTGATCTGCGTGCTGCTGCTGGCGGCGCTCGTAGCCAGGGCGGTCATTCGCCAGGGTGGGCGGCTGGCCGCCTTAGTCTCGGCACTCGTACTGGCCACCAGCGCCCCCCTGTGGGCCTATGGACAGCTGATCCAGATTACCCATCACGTTTTCATGCTGGTGCCCTTGGCGGCGGCCACCTGCTTTCTTCTGCGCGGCGGGGCCGCGTCGCCTCTGCAAGCCGGCGTAGCAGATCTGGCGGGCGGCCTCCTGCTGGGCCTGGCCCTGTGGACTTCGCCCGAAACCATGCCGCTGGTCGTGGCGCTGGCGGCCATGCGGGCTGCCCGGCGCCTGCAATCGTCGCCCCAGGGAGAGCCTTGCTGGCCGGTAGCCGTCGGCCTGCTGGCCATGCTAGCCTGGGGCTGGCACGTGGACCCACCACCTCCGACCTTCAGCGCCTGGGCCCTGGACCATGTCAGCCTGGCCTGGCTGCTGCTGGCCGCGCTGCTCGCAGGCCTGCTGGCACTGACGGATGTGCTGACCCGGCGCGCCATGGAATGGCCCCTGTCCTTTCCCGCGCTGACGGGAGCCGCGCTACTGGCAGGGGGCGTCTGGCTGTTCGCCGTTCCAGGGGCGCTCGCCGGGCCCCAGGGTCTCATTCCGGACGAGATCAAGGGCATATGGTGGGAGCAGATCGGAGAACTGCAAGCTGCTGGCAAGCCGCATGAGTGGTTGGTGCTCATCTTCATGCCGATGCTCGCGGGCACCTTGCTGCTGTATGTCGCCTGGCGCGAGCGCAGCCTGTGGCTGACCGTGCTGGCGGTGACGACGCTGGCTTATGGGGCGCTCGGTGCCTGGCATATCCGCATGGGCGCAGCGGCTGCTTTCGTGACCGCTCTGGCCTATGGCATGGCACTGGCACGGCAACACGCCTTTTCCACCGCATCGGTACACCAGTTATCCGCGCGCGAGCAATGGCGCGCGGCCGCACTGCTTCTTCTGCCACCGCTCCAGGTCGGCCTCGCATTGGGCCTGGCCGCGCTCCAGCCCGCGGAAAAGAAGGACGAAGCCAAGAGCGGCTGCCATCTGTCGGACATTGCGCAGCAACTGAACAGCCTGCCGCCCGGCACCATGCTCGCGTCCACCAATCTGGGGCCGGAACTGCTATGGCGCACCCATCACAAGGTAGTGGCCGGCAACTACCACCACAATGTCTCGGGCATCGTCGATGTCTTCCGCGTATGGCTCAGCCTGCCACCGGATGTCCAGGCGCAGGACATCATCGCTCGCCGCCGGATTGACTACGTGCTGGAGTGCGGCCTGTTGCCGATTCCACCCAAGGCCCGCAACACCTTGCTAGGCCGGGTGAGCCAGGGCGAGGAAATCAGTTGGCTGCCGCAACGCGAACAATTGGGCGCCTGGTGGCTGTACAAGCGCGTCTCGGATGGAGATGCGGGGAAATAGCGCCACAGCACCAGGGTCACCACACCACCGGCTCCGGCTCCAGCCGGATGCCGAAGCGCTCATACACGCTGGTCTGGATGGCGCGGGCCAGGGTCATCACCTCGCCGCCGGTCACGCTGTTCTCGCCGCTGCCCTGGTTGACCAGCACCAGCGCCTGCTTGTCGTAGACGCCGGCCTTGCCGATGGACTTGCCGCGCCAGCCGCAGGCGTCGATCATCCAGCCCGCCGCCAGCTTGATGCTGCCGTCCAGCATGGGGTAATGCACGATCTTGGGCTCGATGGCGATGATGTCGGCGCACTGCTCGGCCGTCACCGTAGGGTTCTTGAAGAAGCTGCCCGCGTTGCCGATCACCGCGGGGTCGGGCAGCTTGGCGCGGCGGATCTCGCAGACCCAGTCGAAGATATCGCGCCCCGTGGGCAGTTCCACGCCTTTCTCGGCCTGCTTGCGGGTCAGGTCCAGGTAGCTCAGCTCGGGCTTCCAGGGCTTGGGCAGCGCCAGGCGCACGCGGGTGATGACGGCGCGGCCTGCCAGCCCCATGCCGCGAGGCACCGCGCCGCCGGGCTGGCGCATCAGCGTCGACAGGGGCAAGGTCTCGGCCGGCTGGTGCTTGAAGACCGAGTCGCGGTAGCCGAAGGCGCACTGCGCGGCATCGAGCGAGAAGCTCTGGCCGCTGACCAGATCGACGGCATCGAGCGAGTCGAAGCGGTCCTGCAACTCCACGCCATAGGCGCCGATGTTCTGCACCGGCGCGGCGCCCACGGTGCCAGGGATCAGCGCCAGGTTTTCCAGGCCCGGCAGGCCCTGGTCCAGCGTCCAGGCCACGGTGTCGTGCCATACCTCGCCCGCGCCGATCTCGACGATGAAGGCCTTGTCGGTTTCGGCCACCACGCGTCGGCCCTTGATTTCCATCTTGAAGACCGTGGGCTCCACGTCGCCGGTCAGCACGATGTTGCTGCCGCCGCCCAGCACCACCACGTCGCGGCTGGCGCCGGCGGGCGGCTGGGCGATGAACTGGCGGATGTCATCCTCGCCCTGCACCCGGATCAGGGAAGCGGCGCGGGCCATGATGCCAAACGTGTTGTACTGCTGCAGGGGGATAAATTTCTCGACTAACATCGGTAGATTGTCGCACCGGTGCTGCGCACGCTATTGGAAAGGAAAAGATACATGCCATCGTTTGACACGGTTTGCGAAGCCGATTTCGTGGAAGTGAAGAATGCCGTCGACAACTCCGCCAAGGAGATCGGCACGCGCTTCGACTTCAAGGGAACCTCGGCCGGCATCGAGCTGAAGGACAAGGAAATCACCCTGTTCGGCGATGCCGATTTCCAACTGCAGCAGGTCGAGGAAATCCTGCGGAGCAAGCTCACCAAGCGCAATGTGGACGTGCGCTTCCTCGACAAGGGCAGCGTGCAGAAGATCGGCGGCGACAAGGTCAAGCAGGTCATCAAGGTGCGCAACGGCATCGAGTCGGAACTCGCCAAGAAGATCCAGAAGCTGGTGAAGGAAAGCAAGATCAAGGTGCAGGCCGCCATCCAGGGCGATGCCGTGCGCGTGACCGGCACCAAGCGCGACGACCTGCAGGCCGTGATGGCGCTGCTCAAGAAGGACGTGTCGGAAGTGCCGCTGTCGTTCAACAACTTCCGCGACTGAGCAACGCCCTGCCAGAAAAACCAGCCCTGGCGGCTGGTTTTTTCATGCCCGAGCAGGCCAGACCAGCGAGCGCAGGGCCCATAGGCCCAGCAGCGGGCCGGGCAGCAGCAGCCACAGAGCCTGCTCGCCCCAGCGCCCGATCACGGCGCCGAGCAGCAGCATGGAGACCACCGAGATCAGGAAGCCAATGCCGTTCTGCATGACCAGCGCCAGCCCCAGCAAGGGCGGCGGCGCGGCCTGCGATGACAGCGCCGAAAACTGCGGCGAATCGGCCACCACCAGCACGCCCCAAAGCACCAGCAGCAACAGGCGCCACGGCACGGCCGTGGCCGGCACCAGCGGATACAGCGCACAGATCAGCCCCGAGCCCGCCAGCGCGATGAAGGCCACCCGGGCGCTGCCCAGGCGGCGCACCGCATACCCGCCGGCCAGGCAACCAAGCGCGCCTATGCCGATCACCAGCGCCGCCAACCAGCCATACCAGGCAGTTGGCCCTTGCGCTGACGAGGCATCGCCAAAAGACGCAACCACCCTCGCCCCCAGCAAGGGCACCACCGCCCAGAACGCATAGAGCTCCCACATGTGGCCGAAATAGCCGCCCGCGGAGGCCCGCAGCGCTTTGTTGCGGGCCAGCACCAGCAGATCCTGCAGGCTCAGCCGCAGCGCAGGTGCAGACGCCGGCCGGAAAGCCCCGTCGCCCACCGCCGCCACCATGGCGCCGCCCAGCACCGCCAGCAGCGAGGAGCCGATCAGCACATATTCCCACGGCCACACGATCCCATAGGCCCGCAAGGCGTGCGGCATGGCGGTGCCCAGCGTGAGCATGGCGACCAGCCAGGCCAGCGCCAGCGCCGGTTTGCCGCCCACCCACTGCACCACCAGCTTCATGCCCAGGGGATAGATGCCGGCAATGCACACGCCGACCACCGCCCGGATCCACCATGCGGCGCCAAAGCCCAGGTCGGGCAACACCAGCGCGGCATTGGCCAGCGCGCCGACCAGGCAGCTGGCGGCAAAGATCCGGCTGGCCGGCCAGCGGTCGGCCATGCCACTCAGGGCGATCAGGAACGAACCGGTGATGAAGCCTATCTGCGTGGCGACCAGCAGCCACGAGAACTCCGCCGTCTGCAGGTGCCAGCGCGCCATCAGTCCCGAAGCCGCGCCGGCCGGGCTGAACCACAGCGAGGTGCCCAGGCACTGCGACAGCACGACCACTGCCAGCCCCATCCTCTGCCAGGCAGAGGTGGTGGGGGGCGCGTGATCACGGGGAGTCATGTCAGCTCAAGATCGGCTGGGCCTATTTCTTCTTCTGCCCCAGCTTCGATTCCTTGCCTTCGATCAGGCGCTGGATGTTGACGCGGTGGCGGTAGATCAGCAGGGCCGACATCAGCACGATGGCGGTGCAGATCCATTTGTCGAACTCCCAGGCCACGCCGCCGCCCAGCACGTAGTACACCGGCGCGAACACCGAGGCCACCAGCGCCGCCAGCGACGAATAGCGGAAGAACACGGCGATGATGATCCAGGTCAGCAGCGTGGCCAGCGCCAGCCAGCCGCTGAAGCCCAGCAGCACGCCCAGTGCCGTGGCGACGCCCTTGCCGCCCTCGAACTTGAAGAACACCGGCCACAGGTGGCCGAGGAAGGCGCCCAGCCCCGCCAGCGCCATCGTGCCCTCGCCCAGGCCGTAGGGCTTGCCGAACCAGGCCACCAGCGCCACCGCCAGCCAGCCCTTGGCGGCATCGAGCGCCAGCGTGGCCACGGCCGCCGCCTTGGAGCCGGAGCGCAGCACGTTGGTGGCGCCGGGGTTCTTGCTGCCGTAGGTGCGCGGGTCGTTCAGCCCCATGACGCGGCTGACGATGACAGCAAAGGACAGCGAGCCCAGCAGATAGGCCGCAATGGCAACGAGGATCGGGTACACCATGGTCATGGCCGCAATTTCATAGTTCTACAGAGGCCGTTATTCTGCCAGCGCGCACTGCACCGGCACGGCATGCAGCAGTTCAGCACAAACCCGGGGATCGAGCTGCACCAGAAAACCGCGCCGCCCGCCGTTGATGGCGATGCGCGGCAGCGCCAGGATGCTCTGCTCCACATACACCGGCATGGCCTTGCGGGTACCGAAGGGCGAGGTGCCGCCCACCAGGTAGCCACTGTGGCGGTTGGCCACCTCGGGCTTGCAGGGCTCGACCGACTTGGCGCCGATCTGCCGCGCCAGGTTCTTGGTGGACACCTTGCGGTCGCCATGCATCAGCACGATCAGCGGCCTGGCATCCTGGTCTTGCATCACCAGCGTCTTGACCACCACGTGCTCGTCCAGGCCGAGCTGCCGCGCCGATTCCTCGGTGCCGCCGTGTTCCACATAGTCGTAGGGGTGCTCGGTGAAATCCACCTTCGCCGCGCGCAGCATCTGGGTGGCGGGCGTTTCGGAGATATGGTTGTTTTTCTTGGCCATGCGTCCTCCGCTCAGAAGCTGCCGGCAAACTGGTAGCGCGACGCCGGGTGCCACATCTTGGCCACCGACGCCACCTGCTGCATCGACAGCGTGCGGCGCCACAGCACCAGAGACGGCTCCTGCGCCCCCATGCGCAGCACGTCGCGCACCTCGGGCGGCGGCATGCAGGCCTCGATGCGGAAGGACACCCCCTGCAGCGGCGCCACCCGCGTCAGGTAGGCATTGGGCGTCTGCGTGTGGAAGTCGCAGGCCATGTAGTCCGGCGCCACGGCCGGGTTGACGTAGCGGTCCTCCCACTGGATAGGCTGGTCGTTCTCCAGGTGCAGGACGATGGAGTGGAACAGCGGCGCCCCGACCGGCAGCCCGAAATGGCCGGCCAGCCCGTCGCGCGCCGTGGCGCGCTCCAGCAGGTGCAGTTCGCTGCGGTGGACATGGCCACGGGCCGCGATCTCGTCGGCGATGTTGCGCAGCGACACCAGCGTGGCCTGGTACTTCTGCTGCGCCACGAAGGTGCCCGAGCCCTGCACGCGCACCAGCAGCTGCTCGGCGGTGAGTTCGCGCAGCGCGCGGTTCACGGTCATGCGCGAGACGCCGAAGGACTTGGACAGGGCGTCCTCGCTGGGAATGGCGTCCCCCTCGCGCCAGGTGCCCCCCTGGATCTGCGCCAGCACATGCGCCTTGACACGTTCGAAAGCCGGCTGCTTGCCGCCAGTGGAGGCATTCGCGCCGGAAACCATGGGCTCAGAGTTCATACGGGAAAACACCTAACCCAAATCGGGATCGACTGTATTGACGGCCCTATTCTCGCATGGTCCAATTTGTATATACAACTTAGACAAATAAACATTTATTTGTATTATCAATAGAGACAAGCCGCCCGTAAGGAAACCTATGCAACCCACCAAGTCCGTCGCCCATGGTGCCGTCGAGACCCGCACCATCGACATGGTTCCGGAGCAGGAGCGCCACGGCTCCAGCTGGAGCCAGTTCACACTCTGGTTCGGCGCCAACTGCCAGATCACCGCGATCGTCGATGGTGCGCTGGCCATCGTGTTCGGCGCCGAGGCCATGACCGCCATCATCGGCCTGCTGATCGGCAACGTCCTCGGCGGCATCGTCATGGCGCTGCACTCCGCCCAGGGCCCGCGCCTGGGGCTGCCGCAGATGATCTCCAGCCGCGTGCAGTTCGGCGTCAAGGGCGCCTCGCTGCCGCTGGTGCTGGTGGTGCTGATGTACCTGGGCTTCGCCGCCACGGGCACGGTGCTGTCCGGCCAAGCCATCAACCGCATGTTCGGCTTCTCGTCCCCCGAGACCGGCATGCTCATCTTCGGCGCGCTGACCTCCCTCGTCGCCGTGGTGGGTTACCGCCTGATTCACGTGCTCGGCCGCGTGGCCACGGTGATCGGGCTGCTGGGCTTCGCCTACCTGGCCGTGCGCCTGGGCACGCAGTACGACGTGGCCGGCGCCTTCGGCCAGAAGCCCTTCACCTGGGCCACCTTCCTGCTCGCGGTGGCCCTGTCGGCCGGCTGGCAGATGACCTTTGCGCCCTACGTGGCCGACTATTCGCGCTACCTGCCGTCCAAGACCTCCACCGCTCGCGCCTTCACCACCACCTTCCTGGGCAGCGTGATCGGCGCGCAGATCGCCATGACGCTGGGCGTGCTGATCGCCGCGCTGGGCGGCCAGTTCCTGAAGAACCAGGTCGGCTTCCTCGGCGACCTGGCCGGCCCTGCCGCCATCGTGATCTACCTGGTGATCGTGTCGGGCAAGCTGACGGTGAACTGCCTCAACGCCTACGGCGGCTGCATGACCATCCTGACCACGGTCAGCGGCTTCAACAACAAGACGCAGATCTCGCCCGCCGCGCGCATCGCCTACATCATCGGCTTCGTGCTGCTGTCGCTGGGGGTGGCCCTGCTGGCCAGCGCCGACTTCCTGAACAACTTCAAAAACTTCATGCTGCTGCTGCTGACCTTCTTCGTGCCGTGGAGCGCAGTGAACCTGGTGGACTACTACCTGGTGTCCAAGGAGCGGGTCGACATCCCCGCGCTGTACGACCCCCAGGGCCGCTACGGCAGCTACAACTTCATGGCGCTGGGCTGCTATGTGCTGGGCATCCTGGTGCAGATCCCGTTCCTGAACCAGGCCCTGTACAAAGGCCCGGTGGCCGTGATGCTCGGCGGCGCCGACATCTCCTGGATCGTCAGCCTGGTCGTGACCTCGCTGGTGTACTACCCGCTGGCCAAGCGCAGCATGGATGTGCCGCAGCAGATGGTCTACCCCGCCAGCAGCACGCCTGCCCCCGCAGCCCCCCAGCCCGGCGCGTACGCCGCGGCGAACCACATCCACGCCAAGCCCTGACGGCTGGCCCCTCCTCCCATTCCCCCCTTTTTCAAAGACACCACCATGACCACCAACATCGACCCCCGCATCGACCCCACCCGCGTCATCCGCGCTCCCCGCGGCGCCCAGCTCCACTGCAAGAACTGGATTGCCGAGGCGGCCTACCGCATGCTGCAGAACAACCTCGACCCGGAGGTGGCCGAGAACCCGCAGGCCCTGGTGGTCTACGGCGGCATCGGCCGCGCGGCGCGCAACTGGGAATGCTTCGACCAGATCCTGGCCTCGCTCAAGGACCTGAACGAGGACGAGACCCTGCTGGTGCAATCGGGCAAGCCCGTCGGCGTGTTCAAGACCCATGCCGGCGCGCCCCGCGTGCTGCTGGCCAACTCCAACCTGGTGCCGCAATGGGCCAACTGGGAACACTTCAATGAACTCGACCGCAAGGGCCTGTTCATGTACGGCCAGATGACGGCCGGCAGCTGGATCTACATCGGCAGCCAGGGCATCGTGCAGGGCACGTTCGAGACCTTCGTCGAAGCCGGCCGCCAGCACTACAACAACGACCTCTCGGGCAAGTGGATCCTGACCGCCGGCCTCGGCGGCATGGGCGGCGCCCAGCCGCTGGCGGCCACGCTGGCCGGCGCCTGCTCGCTGAACATCGAATGCCAGCAAAGCAGCATCGACTTCCGCCTGCGCTCGCGCTACCTCGACGAGCAGGCCACCGACCTGGACGACGCGCTGGCCCGCATCCAGCGCTACACGCAGGAGAAGAAGGCCATCTCCATCGGCCTGCTGGGCAATGCCGCCGAAATCCTGCCCGAGCTGGTGCGCCGCGCCCAGGCCGGCGGCATCAAGCCCGACCTGGTGACCGACCAGACCTCGGCCCACGACCTCATCAACGGCTACCTGCCTGTTGGCTGGAGCGTGGCGCAGTGGAAAGCCGCCCAGCGCGACCCGGCCCAGCACGCCAAGCTGACCGATGCCGCCGCCCGCGGCTGCGCCGTGCATGTGCAGGCCATGCTGGACTTCCAGGCCATGGGCATCCCCACGGTGGACTACGGCAACAACATCCGCCAGGTGGCGAAGGACATGGGCGTGGAGAACGCCTTCGACTTCCCCGGCTTCGTGCCGGCCTACATCCGCCCGCTGTTCTGCGAGGGCAAGGGTCCATTCCGCTGGGTGGCGCTGTCGGGTGATCCGGAAGACATCTACAAGACCGACGCCAAGATCAAGGAACTGTTCCCGAACAACAAGCACACGCACCGCTGGCTCGACATGGCGCGCGAGCGCATCGCCTTCCAGGGCCTGCCGGCGCGCATCTGCTGGCTGGGCCTGGGCGAGCGCCACCTGGCGGGCCTGGCCTTCAACGAGATGGTGAAGAACGGCGAGCTCAAGGCCCCCATCGTCATCGGCCGCGACCACCTGGACACCGGCTCGGTGGCCAGCCCCAACCGCGAGACCGAGTCCATGAAGGACGGCACCGACGCCGTCTCCGACTGGCCGCTGCTCAACGCGCTGCTCAACACCGCCGGCGGCGCCAGCTGGGTCAGCCTGCACCATGGCGGCGGCGTGGGCATGGGCTACTCTCAGCACTCGGGCATGGTCATCGTGGCCGACGGCACCGACGCCGCGGCCGACCGCCTGGCGCGCGTGCTGGTCAACGACTGCGGCTCGGGCGTGATGCGCCATGCGGACGCGGGCTACGAGCTGGCCATCGAGACCGCGCGCAAGCAAGGGCTCAAGCTGCCGATGATCAAATAAGCACCACACTGCGAACCATAGATACCACGGAGGAAAGAACATGGCCCATCTGCCTATCCACCCCGGCCGCCTGCGCCTTGCCGAGCTGCGCCAGTGCTACGAGCAGCCGGTGCAGCTGCAGCTCGACGCCAGCGCCGGCGCGGCCATAGCCGCCTCCGTGGCCTGTGTCGAGAAGATCATTACCGAAGGCCGCACGGCCTACGGCATCAACACGGGTTTCGGCCTGCTGGCCTCGACCAAGATCGCGCCCGAGGACCTGGCCCGGCTGCAGCGCTCGCTGGTGCTGTCCCACGCCGCCGGCGTGGGCGAGGCGCTGGACGACGCCATGGTGCGCCTCATCATGGTGCTCAAGATCAACAGCCTGGCGCGCGGCATCTCCGGCATCCGCCGCGTCGTCATCGACAGCCTCATCGCGCTGGTCAACGCCGAGGTCTATCCGCACATCCCGCTCAAGGGCTCGGTCGGCGCCTCGGGCGACCTGGCGCCGCTGGCCCACATGTCGCTGCTGCTGCTGGGCGAAAGCAAGGCCCGCCACCGCGGCGAATGGCTGCCCGCCAAGGAGGCCCTGGCCATCGCCGGCCTGCAGCCGCTGACGCTGGCCGCCAAGGAAGGCCTGGCGCTGCTCAACGGCACCCAGGTGTCCACCGCCTATGCGCTGCGCGGCCTGTTCGAGGCCGAGGATCTGCTCGCCGCCGGCCTGGTCTGCGGCAGCCTCAGCGTGGAGGCACTGCTCGGCTCGCGCCTGCCCTTCGACGCACGCATCCACGCCGCGCGCGGCCAGCCGGGCCAGATCGACGTGGCCGCGGCCTTCCGCGACCTGCTCACGCCGGCCAGCGAAGTGGGCGAGTCGCACCGGGACTGCGACAAGGTGCAGGACCCGTACTCGCTGCGCTGTCAGCCCCAGGTCATGGGCGCGTGCCTCACGCAGTTGCGCCAGGCCGCCGAGGTGCTGGCCATCGAGGCCAATGCCGTGTCCGACAACCCGCTGGTGTTCGCCGAGCAGGGCGACGTGGTCTCGGGCGGCAACTTCCACGCCGAGCCGGTGGCCATGGCGGCCGACAACCTGGCGCTGGCGCTGGCCGAGATCGGCGCGCTGTCCGAACGCCGCATCTCGCTGATGATGGACAAGCACATGTCGCAGCTGCCCCCGTTCCTGGTGAACAACGGCGGCGTGAACTCCGGCTTCATGATCGCCCAGGTCACGGCCGCGGCCCTGGCCTGCGACAACATCTCGCTGGCGCATCCGGCCAGCGTGACCAGCCTGCCCACCTCGGCCAACCAGGAAGACCACGTCTCGATGGCGCCGAACGCCGGCAAGCGCCTGTGGGCCATGGCCGAGAACGTGCGCGGCATCCTCGCCATCGAATGGCTGGGCGCCTGCCAGGGCCTGGACTTCCGCACGGGCCTGAAGACCTCACCCAAGCTCGAACAGGCCCGCGGCCTGCTGCGCGCCAGCGTGCCCTTCTACCAGGAAGACCGCTTCTTCGCGCCGGACATCGAGGCCGCCAGCACCCTGCTCGCCAGCGGCCGCCTGAGCAGCCTGGTAGCGGCCGACCTGCTGCCTAGCCGCTGAGAACGCGGGCACGGCAGCTATACAAACAGGAGCTTCTTGCGCTTGATAGACAAGCACTTCAGCGATGATCCATATCAGAACCATTGCTGATCAAGCGCAAGGCGCTATCAAATTAAAATCATTTTTTTCAGGACTCCCGCCATGACGACCGCTGCAACGCCCAGCCCCTCCGCCGACGGACGCTGGCTCAACCTGCGCCTGGCGCCCGCGCTGTTCGCCGCCGATGCGCCGCTGGCCGAGGGCGAGGTGGCCTGCATCGTGGTGCAGCAGGGCCACATCGCCTGGGTGGGGCCGCAGCAGCAGGTGCCGGCCGCCTACGCCGCCCTGCCCGCGCATGACGGCGGCGGGCAGCTCGCCACGCCGGGCCTGATCGACTGCCACACCCACCTGGTCTATGGCGGTCAGCGCGCCAACGAATTCGCCATGCGCCTGGCCGGCGCCAGCTACGAAGAGATCGCGCGCGCCGGCGGCGGCATCGTCTCCAGCGTGAAGGCGACCCGCCAAGCCAGCGAGGACGAGCTCTACGCGCTGGCCCTGCCGCGCCTGCAAAGCCTGCTGCGCGAAGGCGTGTGCGCCATCGAGATCAAGTCGGGCTACGGGCTGGCGCTGGAGCACGAGCGCAAGCAGCTGCGCGTGGCGCGCCGCCTGGGCGAGGACCTGGGCGTCACCGTGCGCACCACCTTCCTCGGCGCGCATGCGCTGCCGCCCGAATATGCGGGGCGCAGCCAGGACTACATCGACCTGGTCTGCAACGAGATGCTGCCCGCACTCGCGCAGGAAGGCCTGGTCGACGCGGTGGATGCGTTCTGCGAGCGCATCGGCTTCTCGCTGGCCGAGACCGAGCAGGTCTTCCGCACGGCGCAGGCACTGGGCCTGCCCGTCAAGCTGCATGCCGAGCAGCTCTCGAACATGGGCGGCTCGGCGCTGGCCGCGCGCTACGGCGCGCTGTCGTGCGACCACATCGAGCACCTCGACGCCGCCGGCATCGCCGCCATGCAGGCCGCCGGCACCGTGGCCGTGCTGCTGCCCGGCGCCTACTACTGCCTGCGCGACACCCACATGCCGCCCATCGCAGCGCTGCGCGCGGCCGGCGTGCCCATGGCCATCTCGACCGACCACAACCCCGGTACCTCGCCGGCGCTGAGCCTGCTGCTCATGGTCAACCAGGCCTGCACCCTGTTCGGCCTGACCGTGCCCGAGGCGCTGGCCGGCGTCACCCGCCATGCGGCGCAGGCCCTGGGCCTGCAGGACACGCACGGCACGCTGGCCGCGGGCCGCCCGGCGAACTTCGTGCTGTGGCCGCTGGCGGAGGCCGCCGAGCTGGCCTACTGGCTGGGCCAGCGCCCCGCCTGCACCGTGGTGCGGCAAGGCCGCATCCACGCGCCCTGACCTTTCCCCATCCAACCCGAAAAAAAGCGCCCCCATGTCCTCCATCCCCACCGACACCACCTGGCCCTGGACCGGCCGTGTGGACACCGAAGAAACCGGCCCCACCACGCGCTGGCACCAGCGCGTGCGCCCCTTCGACGCGCGCAGCGCCGGCGGCGTCGCCCTGATGGGCTTTGCCGTCGACGAAGGCGTGCGCCGCAATGGCGGGCGCCAGGGCGCCGCGGGCGGGCCGAAGGCGATGCGGTCGGTGCTGGCCAACCTGGCCCTGCACGACGACAGCATGGCCCTGTGGGATGCCGGCGATGTCTCGTGCCCCGACGGCCGGCTGGAGGCCGCGCAATCCGCACTGGCTGGCCGCGTGGCCCAGGCGCTGGCCCAGGGCTGCCGCCCGCTGGTGCTGGGCGGCGGGCATGAAGTCGCCTGGGGCAGCTTCCAGGGGCTGGCGCAGCACCTGCAGGCCCAGGGCAGCCAGCCGCGGCGCGTGCTGGTCGTCAACCTCGATGCGCACTTCGACCTGCGCACCGCCAGCGAGGCGAACTCCGGCACGCCGTTCCGCCAGATCCAGGGCTGGTGCGCGCAGCAAGGCTGGCCCTTCGAGTACCGGGTCTTCGGCATCAACCGCGACGCCAACACCACGGCCCTGTTCCAGCGCGCGCACGACCTGAACGTGCCCTACTGGCTGGACGATGCACTGCAGA
This sequence comes from Comamonas humi, assembly GCF_054782535.1. Classification (NCBI taxonomy): domain Bacteria; kingdom Pseudomonadati; phylum Pseudomonadota; class Betaproteobacteria; order Burkholderiales; family Comamonadaceae; genus Comamonas; species Comamonas humi. The sequence continues at coordinate 227,971 of NZ_BAAGSH010000013.1, forward strand.
CGCCCGAGGGTGCGGCCCAGGCCTGCGCCGCGCTGGCCCGCGACCTGCAGGCCTGCGACGCCGCCTACCTCACGGTCTGCCTGGACGTGCTGCCGATGAGCCTGGTGCCCGGCGTCTCGGCACCCGCCGCACTGGGCGTGCCGCTGCCCGTGGTGCAAGGCCTGATCGATACCGTGCTGGCCAGCGGCAAGCTCGCGCTGGCCGACATCGCCGAGCTGAACCCAGCCTTCGACCGCGACGCGCACAGCGCACGCGTGGCGGCCCGCATCGCCGCGCGCATCGCGCTCGGCGCGCACCGGCAATAGCGCTCACTGCGCCGGGTCGCGCAGCTCCCAGCGGATGCGATCGATCTCGGCCAGCGCTTCGGCCGGCAGGCGCGTGCCCCAGGCATCCAGGTCTTCGTCGAGCTGTGCCAGCGTGCGCACGCCGATGATGGTGCTGGCCACCTGCCACTTGGTGTAGCAGAAGGCCAGCGCCAGCGCGGCCGGCGTGAGGCCGTGGTCGCGCGCGAGCTGGTTGTAGCGCCGCGCGGCGGCCAGCGACTCGGGCCGGCCCCAGCGCTGCTTGCGCACCGATTTATAACTTGCGATGCGCGCGCCCTGCGGGGCACCGGGCCCGGTGAGACCGCTGGCATCGTACTTGCCCGTCAGCAGGCCAAAGGCGAGCGGCGAATAGGCCAGCAGCGAGACCGACAGCCGGTGGCAACTCTCGTCCATGCCGTTCTCCCAGCTGCGGTTGACCAGGCAGTATGGGTTCTGCACCGACACCACGCGCGGCAGCCCGTGCTGCTCGGCCAGGCGCACGAACTCGTGCACGCCGTAGGGTGTCTCGTTCGACAGGCCGATGTGGCGCACCTTGCCCGCCTTCACCAATCCCGCCAGCGCCTCGAGCTGCTCGTGGATGGAGGTCTGCGACTCCTCCTTGGCCGGGTCGTAGTACGGGTTGCCGAAGGCCGGCACATGGCGCTCGGGCCAGTGGATCTGGTAGAGGTCGACCGCCTCGGTCCGCAGGCGGCGCAGGCTGCCCTCGCACGAGGCCACGATGTCCTGCGCCGTCAGGCCCTTGCCCTCGCGTATCCACGGCATGCCGCGCGACGGCCCGGCCACCTTGGTGGCCAGCACCACCCGCTCGCGCGCGCCGGGGCGGCCGGCGAACCAGCGGCCGAGGATGGTCTCGGTGGCGCCGTAGGTGGCCTCGCGGGCCGGCACGGCGTACATCTCGGCCGTGTCCCAGAAATACACGCCGCGCTCCAGTGCCCGGTCCAGCATCGCGTGGGCCTCGGCCTCGGCCACCTGCTCGCCGAAAGTCATGGTGCCCAGGCAGATGGGCGACACGCGCAGCTCACGCTGTCCCAGCCATACGTCTTGCATGCTTGTTCATCCCTTCGTCATTCGATGGAGCCAGTGTATCGGCCGCCTCCCCGCCCGCTGTCGCCCCCGCTACGGCGCTCCAGCACGGATATGGCATGCTCGGCGCCATGCCCAGCCCCTACGTTCCGCAACGCGCCGCCGCCTCGCGGCTGCTCACCATCCGCCAGCGCCCGCTGCACCTGCTGCAATGGCCGGCCACCCTGCCCACGCAGCCCCCGCTGGTGCTGTGCCACGGCTGGATGGACGTGGGCGCGTCCTTCCAGTTCGTGGTCGATGCGCTTGACGCGGACTTCTGCGCCCAGCGCGCCATCTACGCCCTCGACTGGCGCGGCTTCGGCCAAAGCCGCAGCCAGCCGGCGCCCGACCACTTCGTCTTCGCCGACTACCTGGGCGACCTGGACGCGCTGCTCGACGAGATCGCCCCCGGCCAGCCGGTGGACCTGCTCGGCCACAGCATGGGCGGCAACGTGGTGATGATGTATGCCGGCACGCGGCCCGAGCGCGTGCGCCGCCTCGTCAACCTCGAAGGCTTCGGCATGCCGGCCACCACGCCCGACCAGGCCCCGGCGCGCTATCGCCGCTGGCTGGACGAGATGCGCGCCCAGCGCGGGGAAGGCAAGGAAGGTGAGGAAGGCACCGCGCTGCGCAGCTACGCCAGTGCCGCCGAGGTGGCCGCGCGCCTGCGCCGCAACAACCCGCGGCTGGCCGAGGACCGGGCCCTGTGGCTGGCCGGGCACTGGGCCGCACCGGACGGCGCGGGCCGCTGGCATATCCAGGGGGACGCCGCGCACAAGGTGGCCAGCGCCCAGCTCTTTCGCGCCGACGAGCTGCTGGCGCTGTATGCGGCCATCACCGCGCCCACCTTGATGGTGAAGGCCGCGCAGGACACCATGCAGGGCTACTGGCCCGGCCGCTACGGGCTGGACGAATTCCTGGACCGCATCCGCCGCGTGCCGCAGCTGCAGCTGGCCGACGTGGCCGATGCCGGCCACATGCTGCACCACGACCAGCCCGCGGCGCTGGCCCGGCTCATCGAGGCGTTTCTGGCAGCACCAGCTCCACGCTGACCACGGTGCCGCAGGGGCCGGACTCCAGCGTCAGCAGCCCGCCGATGCGCTCGGCCCGCGCCGCCATGCTGCGCATGCCCACCGACAGGCCGGCGCGCTGCACGGCCCCCAGATCGAAGCCTATGCCGTCGTCCTCGATGCCGATGGCCAGCACGCCCGGCCGTGGCTGCGCGCAGTCCACGCGCAGGTGGCGCGCCCGGCTGTGCTTGATCACGTTGGACAGCGCCTCCTCCACCAGCCGCGTCAGGCCCAGGCACTGCAGCGCGCTGGGGCGGTAGGACTCGGCCCACTGCGGCGCGATGTTCCACTGCGAGGCCACGCCCAGCTCGTCCAGGATGCGCGTGAAGCGGTGGCGCAGCGGCGCGGCCCATTGCACCGGCGTCGCGGGCACGCTGGCGCCGGCGCTGGAGCCGTGGTCTATCACCTGGCGCAGGTCGTCGCGCAGGCTCTTGAGCAGCGACAGCACCCGCTCGTTGGGCAGCGCCTCCCTGGCCTGCTCGACCAGCGCCATGCCGCGCACCAGGCTGCCGCCCAGGCCGTCGTGCAGGTCGTGGGCGATGCGCATGCGCTCCTGCAGCTTGGCGTGCTCCAGCGCCTGCGCATGCTCGCGCGCCTGCGCCTGGGCCAGCTGCTCCCGCGCATCGGCCACGCGCTCGGCCAGCGTGTGGTTGAAGCGCTCCATGTTGCGCATCTGCTGCACCAGCTGGCCGCCCAGCAGCAGCATCACCAGCACGATCACCAGCAGCCCGCTCATCGCCGCCCAGTCGCGCGCCACCTGCCAGCGGTCCAGCACCGAGAACAGGTTGTTCAGCGCCACCACCACGAACACCAGCCAGCACAGCGCCAGCAGCATGTGCCGCATCTTGCGGCCCCCGGGCCGGGGGCGCCAGGCGTGCCACTGGAACTGCAGGCCGTTCAGCAGGAACACCGCCATCGCCCCCTGCCACACCATGCCGAACCACGCGCCGGCCGCCTCGCGCGGCGCCAGCACCGCGGCCCCGGCGCCCAGGGCCGCCAGCCCCCACAGCACGCGCTCCACGCGCGGCAGCTGCTGCCCGCCAAAGCGCAGCGTGAACATGCACACGCACAGCACATAGCCCACCAGCGCCACCAGGCTGAAGCGGCTGCGGGCCAGCGAATCGGGCCAGGGCCACGGGGTTTCGGCCAGGTAGGTGGTGAGGTAGGCCAGCCAGGCCAGCGCCATCAGTCCAAACCAGCCGTAGGCGCGCTCCTGCCGGTGCAGCAGCCAGACCAGCAGGAACAGCGCCCCCGCCATGGCGCACAGTACGGCGTTGGCGAAATACACCGTGCGCTGGCGCCACAGGCTGTGGCCATACTGCTCGGCCACCGTGGCCGCATCGCCCAGCCGCAGCGCGCCCATGCCGGGCGACAGCGCCGGCATGCCCACGGCGCGCACCCAGATGCTGTTCGTGCCCGCGTGCAGGCTCGAAGCCGGCAGCAGCCACCAGCGCGGCACATTCCAGCTGCGCGACAGCGGCTCGACCAGCGAGGCGTCGCGCCACAGCAGGTCGCCGTTGCTGAACACCTCGCCCGCGATGCTGAGGCCGTCTATGCCCAATGCCACCGGCGCCGCCGGCTCCGCGCCGCCCGTGCAGCCCCGCTTCCAGTCGATGCGGTACCACACCGAGCCCTCATGCTGCGGCCAGCGGCGCGTCCAGACATCGGGCAGCTCCACCGGCGCCCAGCCCTGCGTAGGCCGGGCACTGCCGTCACCCTGCGCGCGCGCGGCCTGCACCGCCAGCACCTCGGGCGCGCAGGCGTCCGCCGGCTGGGCCCAGACCGGCAGCCACACCATGACCAGCAGCACGAGCATCAGCATGCTCCAGACCAGCCAGCGCTTCACCCGATCACCCCCCGCTCGCGCGCCGCGCGCACGGCCCCCGTGCGCGAGGACACGGCCAGCTTGCGGTAGATGCGCTTCACATGGCTTTCCACCGTGTAGCGCGACAGGAAGAGCTGCTCGGCGATCTCGCGGTTGGAGAGCCCGTCGGCCACCAGCCGCAGGATCTGGCCTTCGCGCTCGCTCAGCACCGCCTCGCCCGCGGGCGCCGCCGGGCCGGCCGGGGCCGGCGGGGGGAGCAGCTCCAGGATGCGCCGGGCGATGAACGGGTCGATGGGCGCACCGCCGCGCAGCACGCTGCGGATGGACAGCAGTACCTCGAAGTCGTCGCGCTCCTTGAGCACATAGCCCGTCGCGCCCGCGCGCAGCGCGCCCAGGATGGACTCCTCCGAACTCCAAGCCGACACCACCAGGATGCCCAGGCCCGGATCGTCGGCGCGCAGCTGCTCGATCAGCTCGCGCCCGTTGCCGTCGGGCAGGTGCAGGTCCACCAGCGCCAGCGCCACCGGCTGCGCCGCCAGGCAGGCCTGGGCCTCGGCCAGCGACGCGGCGAACAGCAGCGCATCCGCCGCATAGCCCAGCTGGCGCAGCACGCCGCGCAGGCGCTGCTGCAGCAAGGGTTCGTCCTCCACCACCAGCACGGGGACGGGCAGGGCCAGCTCGGCGGGAAAGATGGCGGGATCGGTCATGGTAGTTACAGCAAGAAACCAGCCCATGGTAGCCAGCGCCCCCGCCCTGGACATCACTGAAATTGGGTAATTTGCCCCCTGCGAACCCGTATGCCTACCGTTTTTCTGGATTTAATCCAATAAAAAACTATAAAAACATCTGGAAATCAAATAAAAAATCCATAAGCAACTGCATGCCGCATGCAATCCGCAGGCGGCGCCTCGGCGCGGGGTGCAGGGCTGTCAAAAAAGTAAGCTGCTCGCGCTCACTCTTCTTTGAGTTCACGCATAAAACACATCAAATCTCTTTTACATCAAGCGCTAAAAGCTATTAAAAATATAGCTACACACGACAGCTAAGGCGCACAGACGCGGCCGTTGCGGTGCAACCACAATGGTCTCCTCTGCACATCGCATCAGTACAATGGTTTGCAATTAAAACAAGTGGAAGCATCCGCCTGGCGGGCGCTGACCACCACAAAGACCGCGAATCAACCGCGTCAAACAGAGAGAGGGTCCATGCATCGCTTCAGATATCCCCTGGCCGCAGCTGCGCTGTGCCTGGCCGCCGCATCGGCGCGCGCCGACTGGGTGCTGCCCGCCGGCAGCACGGCCGACCTGGGCGGCGGCACGGCCAGCCTGGGCTGCGTCGATCTGCTCGACAGCGGCACGCTGGCCCTGAGTGGCGGCTCCGTGGTGACCGTGCAGGACGTAACCGTCTCTGCCGGCGCCCAGCTGCAGATTGACAGCGGCCAGATCGAGCTGGCCCAGCAATGGGACAACCAGGGCGGCGCCAGCGCCACCACCGGCCGGGTCACCCGCGTGGCCAGTGCCGGCTGCCCGCTGGTGGGCGCGGCCGGGCCGGTGTCGCTGCGCAGCGAACCATCGGCGCCGACACCCGTGCCGGCCACCGGCCCCGCCGCACTGGGCCTGCTGGCTCTGGCGCTGGCCCTGCTGGGCAGGCGCCGCCTGCTCCGCTGGCACCGCCGAGTGGCCTGAATCCCCTTCCCCCAAAAATTTCCGCCTCCACAGGAGCTTCTCATGCCCCGCCTTCTTCGCACCACGGCCGTGGCCGGCGCCGCCGCCCTGCTGGCCGGCCTGGCCAGCGCCGCTGACATGACCCTCACCCCCGCCAGTGGCAGCGGCGTGGTCATCTACTCGGCCCCCAACACCCCCGCCGTGCACGTGCAGCCCACGGGCGAAGTGCAGTTGCCCGGCCTGCCCGGCACCGCGGCCACCGGCACCAGCGCCGTCTGCCACGCGGCTGATGGCACCCTGCAGCGCTGCGACCCGGCAGCGCTCACCGGACCGCAAGGCCCCGTGGGACCGATCGGCCCGCAAGGGCCCCAGGGCGTGCAAGGCGTGCAGGGGCCGGCCGGCACGGGCCAGAACGGCACCGATGGCCACAACGCGCTCATCACCCTCAGCCTCGAGGCCGCCGGCGCCAACTGCGCCACCGGCGGGCAAAAGCTGGAAACCGGCGTGGACGCCAACGGCAACGGCACGCTCGACGCCAGCGAAATCGATGCGGCGCAGACCCGCTATGTGTGCAACGGTGCCCAGGGCGTCAAAGGCGATCCGGGCGCCAAGGGCGACACCGGCCTGACCGGGCCCACCGGAACGGCGGGCACGAACGGCACCAACGGTACGAATGGCACGAACGGAACCAATGGCAGCAGCGCAGTGCTGGCGCTGTCGGCGGAGCCGGCCGGCGCCAACTGCGCCAATGGCGGCCAGCGCGTGTCCTACGGCGTGGGCGTTGCCACGCAGACCAGCTACCTGTGCAACGGCGTGAATGGCATCAACGGCAGCCTGAGCCAGGTAGTACACGGCTGCTTTGTCGACGCCAACCCACTGGCCGCCGGCACGCCCGTCATCACCAGCGGTGCCGGGCTGTATGGAGTGAACAAGGCCGTCGGCGGCCCCGCGCCGCTCTACACCATCAACTTCGCCACCCCCTTCGCCGATGCCGCCTACACCGTGCTGCTCGACGGCCGCACCGCCACGGGCCGCGCACTGGCTCTGCCCGCCACGGGCAAGACGGTCTCCGGCCTGCAGTTGGCGCAAGGCTGGCTGGACCAGGGCAGCGAAGCCGGACAGTCGCTGTCCGTCTGCTTCATGCTCAACCGCTGAACCGCTTTTTCCCGCCCTTTCACTGGAGCCCACCATGCGCCCGTCCTCCAACCTCCTCGCCCGCTGGCGCCATTGCGCGCTGGCCGCCGCCTTGCTGGGCGCTGCAGCACCGGCTGCCCATGCGCAATCCGAGCCCTTTCTCGGCCAGTTGATGCTCTTCGGCGGCAATTTCTGCCCGCGGGGCTGGGCCAACGCGAGCGGCCAGATTCTGTCGATCGCCCAGAACACCGCCCTGTTCTCGCTGCTGGGCACCACCTATGGCGGCAATGGACAGACCACTTTTGCCCTGCCGGACCTCCGTGGGCGCGCCCCCATCAGCGACGGCCAAGGTCCGGGGCTCTCTTACTTCGATCTGGGACAGGTCGGCGGCACGGAGTCCACGACACTGACCATCAACAACATGCCTATGCATACGCACCAGGCAACCTATACCGCCACGCCCAATGCCAGCACCGCGCCGGCCACCAATGCCACCCCGGCAGCCGGCCAGGTGCTGGCCCAGACACAGAACGCCGGGGCCTATGCCAACGCCACCGCCGACACCACACTGGGCGGCAGTACCGGCACGGTGACAGTTGGGGTTACAGGCGGCAACCAACCGTTTTCGATACAGATGCCCTACCTGAGCCTGCGCTGGTGCATCGCGCTCGAAGGGGTCTTCCCCTCCCGCCCCTGAGGCGAAGCCCGTTGCGGGACATACCAGGCGGCCGGGCCTTCGCCTGCGCTGCCTAGAATGGGGCAGCCATACGCCCCTGTCCCGCCATGCGCCTCAACCCCGAACTCCAAGCCACCATCCAGTCCGCGCTGCGCAGCTTTGACGTGCACAGCCTGCACGACAACGCCCCGGCCCGCGCCGCCGTCGCTTTGGCGCTGGTCGAGGAAGGCCCCGGCGCCGCGCTGGACGGCATAGCTGATCCCACCGGCTGGAGCAACGAAGCCGCGCTGCTGCTGACCCGCCGCTCGAGCCAGCTGCGCCAGCACGCCGGCCAGTGGGCCCTGCCCGGCGGGCGCATGGACGCCGGCGAAACGCCCGAAGAGGCCGCGCTGCGCGAGCTGCACGAAGAGGTCGGCCTGCGCCTGCCGCCCGCGCAGGTACTGGGCCGGCTGGACGACTACGCCACCCGCTCGGGCTTTGTCATCACGCCGGTGGTGGTGTGGGCCGGCGCGGCGCGCGAGCTGGTGCCCAACCCCGGCGAGGTGGCCAGCATCCACCGCATCCCGCTCACCGAATTCCTGCGCGGGGACGCCCCCATCCTCGACCGCACCGAGCACTCGCCCCACCCGGTGCTGCGCATGCCGGTGGGCACGCGCTGGATCGCCGCGCCCACGGCGGCGTTCCTCTACCAGTTCCGCGAGGTCTGCCTGCGGGGCCGCGCCACGCGCGTGGCGCACTTCGACCAGCCGCAGTTTGCCTGGAAATAGCAAAAACCATAGCTGCTTGCGCTTATCGTATAAGCACCAGAGCCCGATTTCGCTTAAAAACCTGCCCCGCCGGCCTGCCCCCGGCGCCATGCGAAAATAGCCAGCTTGATTGAAAAAAGACAGGACACATGACCATGGACGCAGAACACATCAACCAGATCGGCAACACCCTCGAGGACCTGGGCGCACGCACCCAGGACCTACGGAGGTATCTTTGACTTCGATGCCAAGTACGAACGCCTGCGCACGGTAAACGCATCGCTGGAAGACCCGAACGTCTGGAACGACCCCAAGAAGGCCCAGGAGCTGGGCAAGGAAAAGAAGCTGCTCGACGGCGTGGTGCTGACGCTGGACAAGCTCACCCGCGAGCTGGCCGACAACACCGAGCTGTATGAGATGAGCAAGGAGGAAGGCGACGAGGCCGGCCTCATGACCATCGAGGCCGAGGCCGACAAGCTGCGTCCGCTGATCGAGGAGCTGGAGTTCCGCCGCATGTTCAGCCAGGAGGCCGATCCGCTGAACTGCTTCGTCGACATCCAAGCCGGCGCCGGCGGCACCGAGGCCTGCGACTGGGCCAGCATGCTGCTGCGCCAGTACCTGAAGTACGCCGAGCGCAAGGGCTTCAAGGCCACGGTCGAGGAAGAAACCCCCGGCGACGTGGCCGGCATCAAGAGCGCCACGATCAAGATCGAGGGCGAGTACGCCTACGGCCTGCTGCGCACCGAGACCGGCGTGCACCGCCTGGTGCGCAAGAGCCCGTTCGACTCGTCGGGCGGCCGCCACACCAGCTTCTCGTCGCTGTTCGTCTACCCCGAGATCGATGACTCCATCGAGATCAACATCAACCCGGCGGACGTGCGCACCGACACCTACCGCGCCAGCGGCGCGGGCGGCCAGCACATCAACAAGACGGACTCGGCCGTGCGCCTGACGCACATCCCCACCGGCATCGTGGTGCAGTGCCAGGACGGCCGCAGCCAGCACAGCAACCGCGACGTGGCGTGGCAGCGCCTGCGCTCGCGCCTGTACGACTTCGAGATGCGCAAGCGCATGGAAGAGCAGCAGAAGCTCGAGGACACCAAGACCGACGTGGGCTGGGGCCACCAGATCCGCTCCTACGTGCTGGACAACAGCCGCATCAAGGACCTGCGCACCAACGTCGAGGTCTCGGCCACGCAGAAGGTGCTGGACGGCGACCTGGACGTGTTCATCGAGGCCTCGCTCAAGCAGGGCGTGTAAGCTGAGCCCAGTGCCCAGCCGGGCCCGGCCTTCGTGCCGGGCGGCTGCCAACCAACCGATTTTGGAGAAACGCCATGATGCGTGAAGGACAAGCCCAGGCCGTCTACCGTGCCGACTACCAGGCTCCCGCATGGTGGATAGACACGGTCGACCTGACCTTCGACCTGGACCCCGCCAAGACCCGCGTGCTCAACAAGATGCGCGTGCGCCGCAACCCTGACGTGCCCGCGCAGCCGCTGCACCTCAACGGCGACGAGCTGAACCTGGCGCGCGTGCTGGTCAACGGCGCCGGCACCTCGTTCAAGATGGAAGGCAGCGACCTGGTGCTGGAGAACCTGCCCGAGGGTGGCGATCCGGTGGACCTGGAGATCTTCACCACCTGCGCGCCCGACAAGAACACCAAGCTGATGGGCCTGTACACCAGCAACGGCTCGTTCTTCACGCAGTGCGAGGCCGAGGGCTTTCGCCGCATCACCTACTTCCTCGACCGCCCGGACGTGATGGCCATGTACACGGTGACGCTGCGCGCGAACAAGGCGCAGTTCCCGGTGCTGCTGTCCAACGGCAACCTGGTCGAGCAAGGCGAATTGCCCGAGGGCCGCCACTTCGCCAAATGGGTCGATCCGCACAAGAAGCCCTGCTACCTGTTCGCGCTGGTCGCGGGCAAACTGGTGGCGCGCGAGCAAAAGATCAAGAGCCGCGCCGGCAACGAGCACCTGCTGCAGGTCTACGTGCGCCCCGGCGACCTGGAGAAGACCGAGCACGCGATGAACTCGCTGATGGCCTCCATCGCCTGGGACGAAGCCCGCTTCGGCCTGAGCCTGGACCTGGACCGCTTCATGATCGTCGCCACCAGCGACTTCAACATGGGCGCCATGGAGAACAAGGGCCTGAACATCTTCAACACCAAGTACGTGCTGGCGAGCCAGGCCACGGCCACCGACGCCGACTACGCCAACATCGAAAGCGTGGTGGGCCACGAATACTTCCACAACTGGACCGGTGACCGCGTCACCTGCCGCGACTGGTTCCAGCTCAGCCTGAAGGAAGGCCTCACCGTCTTCCGCGACCAGGAATTCTCGATGGACATGGCGGGCAGCGCGTCGGCGCGCGCCGTCAAGCGCATCGACGACGTGCGCGTGCTGCGCACCGTGCAGTTCCCCGAGGACGCCGGCCCCATGGCCCACCCGGTGCGGCCCGACAGCTACGTCGAGATCAACAACTTCTACACCGTCACCGTCTACGAAAAGGGCGCCGAGGTTGTGCGTATGCAGCACAACCTGGTGGGCCGCGAAGGCTTTGCCAAGGGCATGAAGCTGTACTTCGAGCGCCACGACGGCCAGGCCGTGACCTGCGACGACTTCGCCCAGGCCATGGCCGACGCCAACCCCGGCTCGCCACTGGCGCAGCACCTGGCGCAGTTCAAGCGCTGGTACAGCCAGTCGGGCACGCCGCGCGTGGCCGCCCGCGGCCAGTACGACGCCGAGGCCCAGACCTACACGCTCACGCTGTCGCAGTCCTGCCCGCCCACGGCCGGCCAGCCGGGCAAGCAGCCCTTCGTCATCCCCGTCACCATGGGCCTGCTCGGCGCCGACGGCCGCGCGCTGCCGCTGCACACCGACGGCGCCAACAGCGCCCAGGGTGGTGCCACCAGCCACACCATCGTGCTCACCGAGGCCGAGCAGACCGTGGTGTTCAGCCAGGTCGCGCAGGCGCCCACGCCGTCGCTGCTGCGCACCTTCAGCGCGCCGGTGGTGCTGGAGTGCGACTACAGCGACGACGACCTGCGCCACCTGCTCGCGCACGACGAAGACGCGTTCAACCGCTGGGAAGCCGGCCAGCGCCTGGGCTTGCGCATCGCTCTCAAAGCAATAGCTGCCAGCGCAGACCAGTCAAGCGCCGAAGGCCAATTTGACGCCAAACTTCTGCCGGACTCGTTCATCCAGGCCATGCGCGGCGTGCTGCGCGATCCACGGCTCGACGCCGCCTTCAAGGACCTGGTGCTGGCGCTGCCGTCCGAAAGCTACATCACCGACCAGCTCGACTCCGTCGACCCGCAGCGCATCCACGCGGTGCGCGAGGCCATGCGCCAGCAGCTCGCCACCGAGCTGGCCGAGGACTGGGCCTGGGTCTACGAGCAGCACCACGACACCGGCGCCTACACGCCCGACGCCACCAGCGCCGGCCGCCGCGCGCTGGCCGGCCATGCGCTGACCATGCTGTGCCTGGCCGCCCGCGCCTCGGGCGACACCGTCTGGCCCGGCAAGACGCTGCAGCGCTTCAAGGACGCCGGCAACATGACCGACCGCTACAACGCCCTGGCCGCCCTGGTGGCCAGCGGCAGCGAGCTGGCCGAGCCGGCGCTGGCGCGCTTCCACGCGCTGTTCCAGCACGACGACCTGGCGCTGGACAAGTGGTTCGCGCTGCAGGCCGCCGCGCCCGACGTGAACGGCAGCGCCCTGCCCGCCGTGCGCCGGTTGATGAAGCTGCCCGACTTCAACCTCAAGAACCCCAACCGCGCCCGCAGCGTGATCTTCAGCTACTGCAGCGGCAACCCGGGCGGTTTCCACCGCGCCGACGGCGAAGGCTATGCCTTCTGGGCCGAGAAGGTGATGGAGATCGACGGCTTCAACCCGCAGGTCGCCGCCCGCCTGGCGCGCGCGCTCGACCGCTGGAAAAAGCTGGCCGAGCCCTACCGCACCGCGGCCGGCAACGCCATCGCCAAGGTGGCGGCCAAGCCCAAGCTGAGCAACGACGTGCGCGAGATCGTCACGCAGGCGCTCAACCAGTGATTCCCGGATATTCCATTTAGAGGACAGCCATGAAACCCAAAATCTCCCTCTCGCGCTACCTGGTGGAGCAGCAGCGCGTGGACGGCCTGATCCCCGCGCAGCTGCGCCTGCTGCTCGAGGTGGTGGCCCGCGCCTGCAAGGGCATCAGCCAGTCCGTCAACAAGGGCGCGCTGGGCGGCGTGCTCGGCACGGCCGGCAGCGAGAACGTGCAGGGCGAAGTGCAGAAGAAGCTCGACATCATCGCCAACGAGGTGCTGATCGAGGCCAACGAATGGGGCGGCCACCTGGCCGCCATGGCCAGCGAGGAGATGGACAGCATCTACCTCGTGCCCAACCGCTACCCGCAGGGCGAATACCTGCTGCTGTTCGATCCGCTCGACGGCTCGTCCAACATCGACGTGAACGTCTCCATCGGCACCATCTTCAGCGTGCTGAAGAAGCCCGAAGGCCACCCCGGCGTGACCGAGGAGGACTTCCTGCAGCCCGGCAGCAAGCAGGTCGCCGCCGGCTACTGCGTCTACGGCCCGCAGACCACGCTGGTGCTCACTGTGGGCGACGGCGTCGCCATGTTCACGCTGGACCGCGAGGCCGGCTCCTTCGTGCTGGTGCAGGAGAACGTGCGCATCCCCGAGGACACCAAGGAATTCGCCATCAACATGAGCAACATGCGCCACTGGGACGCCCCGGTGAAGCGCTATGTGGACGAATGCCTGGCCGGCGTGGAAGGCCCGCGCGGCAAGGACTTCAACATGCGCTGGATCGCCTCGATGGTGGCCGACGTGCACCGCATCCTCACCCGCGGCGGCATCTTCATGTACCCCTGGGACAAGCGCGAGCCCAACAAGCCCGGCAAGCTGCGCCTGATGTACGAGGCCAACCCCATGGCCTGGCTGGTCGAACAGGCCGGCGGCGCCGCCACCAACGGCCGCCAGCGCATCCTCGACGTGCAGCCCACCAAGCTGCACGAGCGCGTCAGCGTCATCCTCGGCTCAAAAAATGAGGTCGAACGCGTAACCAGCTACCATTCCTGATATAATCGACAGTCTTACGCCGGTGTAGCTCAGTCGGTAGAGCAGCTCATTCGTAATGAGAAGGTCGCGTGTTCGATTCATGTCTCCGGCACCAAGGTAAATAAGGAAACCCCGCTATCTCAAAAGTAGCGGGGTTTTTCTTTTCATGGATCGTCAGCGTGGAGGCAACCATGAGACCTGAGCGATGCCGGCCGCGAGCGCTTCGGCGTGGCGCTAGTCGACATGCAGGCGCTGATGCGCAGCGGCTGGGAACTGCGGCTGGTGGTGCAAGGCGGTCTGACCAAGTGCAGGCACAGCGGGGCAGCAGCCTGCAGGCGCGCCGCCCGCTGGATCACCGGGCATCCCGCTGCGCGCGCTGCGGATGTAAAAGACGCGGATCAGCTTATTCTGGGTTTTCAGTCCAGAGGCACATTCCCCAGGCCCATCCAGTTGCCATGGCGGTCCCTCACCTGCAGCACAGAACCGCTGCGGTTGCCGGGCTCCTGGAAAAGATAGGCCTGCGACGTGAAGCCACCTCTATGCCAGACGCAGGTCGCGCGGCTGGGAAACACCGGGTCAGGACGCGAGCAGCGAATCGATCCGTCCTCGCTCCGTGCCTCATCTCCCACCACTTGGGTCAAGGTCACCAACTGGACATCATTGCCTTGGCCTTCTGTCCAAAACAGCAGCCACCACTGACCCAGCAAGCCCTGCGCCGTGGTCGCTCCCGGCTCGAGCGCCATACGCACTATTCGCTTGTCCGGCTCGCCGGGAAGCTGCGCACTGCCGCGCACCCTGCTGGGTAATTCCAGCTCCGCGTCTCCGGAGGAAAATTTCATCGCCAATTCGCCAGCGGTATCGACCAACTGCGCGCTGGATGCCGAACCACCCAGCGCTCGCCCGCCCTCGTAGCGATTGAGCGCAAACCGGGTCTCGATCCCTTTATAGGTTCCGCTGCCCATGTGAAAGGTTGGCGCTCCGCCTGGAAGGTAGTTGAACACCTGCGCCAATGCCATGCCGTTTTGCACATCGATGGCCAGGCCACGCCCGGGCTTGCCCAGCAATTCGTCCTCGACGACCCAAGTGCCGCTACTGGGCGTAACGGCCCGATTGCAATTGCGAACATCGCCCACATAGACATCTGCGTAGGCAACACAGCCAGTAATCGCTACACCACCACTCGCGGCAACCGCAACGCCCATCATCTGGTAGGCCTGCACTGCACCCCGGTCCTGTATTTCCACCACCCCGGCCACATCTATATTGAAGATATTCACATCAATCGAGCGTATATCGGGACCTTGGTAGTCGGATGGCTGCACCCCATCGCTGGTGCAGCGAAAGGCGTCTTTTCCCTCCACCTGTACACAGCTGAATTCCTTTCCCCCATAGCTATATCTGCTATGCAGGCCCCCAATGCTCAAACGCCATCCGGCCGGGTCTCCCGATTTCCATATGCCCATCGTCACCGCCCAGCGCGAGCGAAGATCGGCATCCATCACCGCCCCGATAAAATGCCTTGGCCTGCCCATCTCCCAATAGTTGGAGACAAAATCCGCGCTTCTCATCTCGAAGCGCTTGATCGCCATTTCCTCTTCTCCCGGAAACTGCACCGTTCCCTGCAGCCCATTGGCAAAGCTGACCGTCACGCTCCCCGGCGATCCATCCTCCACCGCATCGCGCGCATCGCTGCCAAAGCTGTGCCCGCCCTGGTAGCGCACCAACGGTGCGGTCACGGTATTGCCTTCCAATTGCCCCGTGGCGGTGTAGAAAGTCGCCGGACCCAACTTCTCATATCCAAACACCTGCATGAAAAAGGTGTTGCCTTGCACATCGATTGCCAGGCCACGGCCGGGTTTGCCGTCCACTTCGCTGCTGATAACCCAGGTCCCCGCTTGCGGGGTGAAATCGCGCGCCGCCCAACTAGCGGCGCATGAAAGCGCCATGGTAAATGCCACCACGCTGGACCGGAGCATTTGGATACGGAATCTATTCGGCACTTGGTGTCCCCTCAGGATTTTCGGAGGACAGTATAGAGGGCGGTTTTCAACGATTTGAATGGTCGCTCAAGTCCATGTATTTGCCAGCAATGGGAGACCGCACCTCAAAAAAAACCGGGCCCAGGGCCCGGTGTGAATAGAGGTCCGAGAACCTCTGAGGAGAGTGTGTGACGGTGCTGGTGTCCAGCCAGCTTGCGCGCCTGCCGTCAAGGCGCCTTCCCGGCTTGCGGGGTTGTCTGAAGGTGGGTGTTGGAAGCCTCCTGAAGCCCTGGGTTCCCGTCTTTACGCGGCAGACATGCAACGGCGCCGACTGTGGCCAGATGTCACTTCTGCATCGGGCTGTCCGTGCCCGTGGGCCATTCCAGCACCACGTGGGCGGACTGGCCGCTGCGCACCGTCGCTTGGCGCTGCAATGTCTTGCCGCCCAGTGTGGCGTCGATCTGGTAATTGCCAGGCGGCAGATCGGCCAGCAGGAACGGGCCCTGGCTGGTGGCCTGGAGCACCGTGGCGCCCTGGCTGTTGCGCACCAGCACCTTCACGTTCGATGCGTATTCCGCCCGCCCACCGGTCTGGATGGCGAACTCCAGGCTCAGCGGCCACTGGCTGGCCGCTGCCTTCATCGCCGTGGATTCGTCAAGGCCTATGCCGCCGCTGGTGTAGCGCACGCCCTGGTGGCTGTGCACCGCGGGCATCGCGCCGGTGCCCGCGCCCGGCTCGGCAGCGCCGGCCAGGCCGACACCCGCTATCGAAAAAGAAGCTACCAGCGCATACAGTGCAAGGCTTGTCATGGATTTTTTCATGATTCCATCCTTTCAACCCATGCGCACGGGCACAAAGATCTTCTGCCCGTCGCGCTCGATCAGCAGGGCCACCGATTTGCCGGACTGGCTGACCAGTTCGCGCACCTTGTCCACGCGGCTCACCGGCACGCCGTTGACCGACAGTACCAGATCGCCCGGCTGCACGCCGGCGATCGCCGCGGGGCCGGCAGTGTTTTCCACCACCAGGCCGGCGTCCACGCCCGAGGCCTTCTTCTCCTGCGGCGTCAGCTCGCGCAGCGCCAGGCCCAGCTTGCCTTTCTCGACCTTGGCATTGCTGGCCACCTGCGTGCCCTTGCCCTGGTCGCCGCCCAGCACGGCCGTCACCTCGGTGGGCTTGCCCTGGCGCCAGACCTTCATCTGGGCCGACGCGCCCGGCTTGGCCTGGGCGATGAACGCGGGCAGGTCGTTGGACGACACGATGGGTTGGCCGTTGTAGCTGGCGATCACGTCGCCCGGCTGCAGGCCGGCCTTGTCGGCGGGGCCGCCCTTCTCGACGCTGGCCACCAGCGCGCCTTCGGGCTTGTCGAGCTTGAACGAATCGGCAAACGCCTGGTTCACCTCCTGGATCACCACGCCCAGCCGCGCATGCTCGACCTTGCCGGTGGCCACGATCTGGTCCTTGATGTGCACGGCCAGGTCGATGGGGATGGCGAACGACAGGCCCTCGTAGCCGCCCGAGCGGGTGTAGATCTGCGAGTTGATGCCCACGACCTCGCCGCGCGCATTGAGCAGCGGGCCGCCGGAGTTGCCGGGGTTGACCGCCACGTCGGTCTGGATGAAGGGCACGGCGCTGTCGTCGGGCAGCGCGCGGCCCTTGGCGCTGACCACGCCGGCCGTCACCGAGTTCTCGAAGCCGAACGGCGAGCCGATGGCCAGCACCCATTCGCCCTGCTGCACGCCGGCCGAATCGCCCAGCCGGGCCACCGGCAGGTTCTTCGCGTCGATCTTGAGCACCGCGATGTCGGTCTTGGGGTCCGAGCCCAGCACCTTGGCGCTGAACTCGCGCCGGTCGGTGAGCTTGACGGTCACCGTCTTCGCGCCCTTGACCACGTGGGCATTGGTCAGGATGGTGCCGTCCGGGCTGATGATGAAGCCCGAGCCCTCGCCGGCGACCGGCACCTCCTGCGGGGCCTGGCGGCGCAGGCCCTGCTGCGGCACGCCGAAGCCGAACTGCTTGAAGAACTGCAGCATCGGGTCGTTGGGGTCGAACTGCGGCCCGCGCGACGACGGTGCGGCCGAGGGGCCGTCGTCATCGTCCTCATCGTCGGAGACCTTGCGCGTGCCGCGCACGCTGATGTTGACCACCGCCGGCCCAGCCTGCGCGGTGATGGCGGTGAAGTTGGGCAGCGCGGCCGGTGGCAGCGCGCTCACGGCCGCCGCCGGCGCCACCACGGCGGGTGCGGGCTGTGCATGCGCGGGGCTGTAGACATGCTCGAACGCCGTGGCGCCCACGCCGCCCAGTACGCCGGCGGCCAGCAGGGCCGCGATCAGTTGGCGGGACGAAGGTTGAAAAGCTGCTTGGCTCATGGCGGGTTCTCCGGTCACATTCATATCTCGATGGAGTGACTATGGCAGCCATGGCTTAGAAGAAACTTAGAGCCGCTCTCCGCTTCGGCTAGGCGCCGTAGCGCCCCAGCACCAGCGAGGCATTCACCCCGCCGAAGCCGAAGCCGTTGAGCAAGGCATGCTGCATCGGCATGCGGCGCACGCCGCCGCGCACCAGGTCCAGCCCCTGGGCCAGCGCATCGGGCTGCTCCAGGTTGAGCACCGGCGGCACCACCTGGTCGCGCAGCGCCAGCACGGTGAAGATGCTGGCCACGCCCCCGGCCGCACCCAGCAGGTGGCCAATGGCCGACTTGGTGGCCGTGATGGCCGGGCCGCCCCCGGCACCGAACAGCTCGCGGATGGCGGCCAGCTCCCCCCGGTCGCCCACCGGCGTGGAGGTGGCATGGGCATTCAGGTGCTGGATCTGCGCCGGCTCCAGCCCGGCCTGCGCCAGCGCGGCCTGCATGGCGCGGCGCGCGCCCTCGCCATCCTCGGGCCCGGCGGTGATGTGGTGGGCATCTGCCGAGGTGCCGTAGCCCAGCACTTCGGCCAGCGGCGTGGCGCCGCGCGCCAGCGCATGCTCCAGTTCCTCCAGCACCAACAGGCCCGCGCCCTCGCCCATCACGAAGCCGTCGCGCGCCGCGTCGAAGGGCCGGGAGGCTTTTTCAGGACTGTCGTTGAAGCCGCTGGACAGCGCCTTGGCCGCGGCAAATCCGCCCAGGCTGACGCGGTCGATGCAGGCCTCGCTGCCGCCGCAGACGGCCACGTCGGCCTCGCCGCCGCGGATCAACCGCGCCGCATCGCCCAGGGCCTGGATGCCGGCCGCGCAGGCCGTCACCGGCGCGCCAATCGGCCCCTTGAAGCCGTGGCGGATGGAGACATGCCCGGCCGCCAGGTTCACGAGAAAGGCCGGCACGGTGAACGGCGACAGGCGCTGCGGCCCGCGCGAATCGGTGGTGCGCACCGCCTCGGCAATGGCGCCGAAACCGCCGACACCGGAGGCAATCACCGTGGCCGTGCGCTCCTGCTGCCGCGCCGTCTCGGCCTGCCAGCGGGCCTGCGCCAGCGCCTGGCCGGCCGCGCCCAATGCAAAGGCGCTGAAGCGGTCCATGCGCCGCTGCTCCTTGGGCGAGACCACCGCGTCGGCATTCCAGCCGGCCTCGGCATCCTCGTCCAGCCCTGGCACGCGGCCCGCGATGCGGGTGCCTATGCCTTCGCAGGTCTGCGCATCCAGCATGCGGATGCCGGACTGCCCGGCCAGCAGGCGCTGCCAGGCCAGCTCCACCGAACAGCCCAGCGGCGACACCAGCCCCAGGCCCGTGATGACCACGCGCCGGCTCACAGGCGGGCTCCCGGCCGCCGCCCGCGGGCTGAAAGCGCATGCAGGGCTCGCACAATCTCTGGCAATTTCATGGTGGGACCTTTCGGGCAATTATGATGATGGCCGTCATCATAAACCTTTTAGATGACGATCATAATCTAAAAAATCATGAAAGTATCCAAGACCCAGGCGGCCGAGAACCGTGCCAGCATCGTCGACGCCGCCGCGCGCCTGTACCGTGAGCACGGGCTGGGCGGCGTCGGCGTGGCCGACATCACGCGGGATGCCGGCCTGACCCATGGCGGGCTGTACCGCCATTTCGAGTCCAAGGAAGCGCTGGCTCGGGAAGCCTGCCTGCGCGCCTTCGACTGGACCATCACGCCGCTGGAAGCACTGGACGGCGGCGACGCCGCAGCAGCGGATGCCAGCGCCGATCCGCAGGCCTTGCTGCGCCGCCTGGTGCACGGCTACCTGTCCGCCGCCCACCGCGACCACCCGGGCGAAGGCTGCCCCGCCGCGGCCCTGGCCGTGGACGCCGCGCGCGCCGGGCCGCAGATGTCGGAGGTCTTCGCCGAAGGGGTGGAGCGCAACATCCAGCGCTTTGCCCGCGCGCTGCTGCCGCCGCAGGACGCCGACCCGCGCCCGCCCACGCCAGCCGAGCGCGCGCGCACCATTGGCATGCTGTCCAGCATGGTTGGCGCCCTGGTGCTGGCGCGCGCCACGGCGGCGGGAGATGCCCGGCTGTCCGAGGAAATCCTGGCGACCGTGCGCGCCCAGCTGGCGCCCGAGGCTGGCGGCGAGCCTAGTGCGCGGAAACGATCAACTATAAAAAGATGAGCATTTAGCGCTTTCCATTCGCCATATTCAGAAATAAAACTATCTGAAACTGGCTATGGATAATCGCTAGAAGCTCACTTTTTGATAGTTTCAGAGCTGCACCGCAAAGCGCAGCCGCACCCGCAGCCCGCGCAGTTGCGGCGACTCATCCAGCAGCAGTTCGGCGCCGTGCTGGCGCGCCACCGCGTGCACGATGGCCAGGCCCAGGCCGCTGCCGTGGGCCTCGGTGCCGGGCACGCGGTAGAAGCGGTCGAGCACGCGCTCGCGCTGCTCGGGCGCAATGCCGGGGCCGCTGTCCTCCACCGCCAGCAGCGCATGGCCGGCGCCGTCGCCGTGCCAGCCGACCTGCACCTGGCCGGGCGCCGGCGTGTAGCGCAGCGCGTTCTCCAGCAGGTTGCGCAGCAGCAGCTCCAGCGCATCGGGCTGGCCGCTCACGCGCAGGCCGCGCGCGGCGTCGTCGCAGGTCCAGGTGAGCTGCAGGCCGCGCCGCCCGGCCTCGGCCTGCCACTCGGCCACCAGGCGCTCGCCCAGCGCGGCCATCGGCACCGGCACCGGGCTCTGCGCCTGGGCCTGCCCCGCCTCCTGCCGCGCCAGCGACAGCAGTTGCTCCACCATGCGCGTGGCGCGGTCGATGCCGCCGGTGACGCGCGCGCTGGCGATGCGGCGGGCCTCATCGTCGGGCGCGCGCGCCAGGCTCTGCACCTGCAGCCGCAGCGCGGCCAGCGGCGTGCGCAGCTCGTGCGCGGCGTCGCTCACGAAGTGCTGCAGCGCATCCCACGCGGCCCGCAGGCGCGTGAGCAGCAGGTTCATCTCCTGCACCAGCGGCAGCACCTCGGCCGGCAGGTCCTGCTCGGGCAGCGGCGACAGGTCGTGCGCCGCGCGCGCGGCCACGTTCTGGCGCGTGCGCTCCAGCGGCGCCAGCGCGCGCGAGACCACCCACCACACCACCAGCATGATGAGCGGCGCCAGCAGCGCCACCGGCACGATGGAGCGCAGCGCCAGGTCGCGCGCCATCTCGGCGCGCGAGGCCGCCATCTGCGCCACCTGGATCACCTGGGTCGGCGTCTGCAGCGCATACACGCGATAGGCCGTGCCGCGCACCTGCACGTCGCTGAAGCCCAGCACCGCCACCTGCGGCAGCAGCCGCGGGCTGGCCGAGCGGTAGAGCATGATGCCGTCGGCGCGCCAGATCTGCACGATGGTGTCGCGGCCCCGGGCCTCGGCGTTGTCCAGTTCGTCGGACAGCACCTCGGCCGCCAGCCCGCCCGACAGCGACAGCGCCACGCGCTGCAACTGCGCGTCGAACAGCGCCTCGGTCTCGGTGCGCGCGGTCTGGAAGATCACCAGCGCCTGGATGCACGCGGCCAGCAGCACCACCGCCAGCAATGCGGCGGTGAGCCGGGCCCGCAGCGAACGCGGCGCCTTCATGGCTTGCCACGCTCCCCATCCGGCTGCTGCGCCGGCACCAGGTAGCCCAGCCCGCGCACGTTCTGGATCAGCTCGGCGCCGAGCTTCTTGCGCACGCCGTGGATGTAGACCTCGACCGCGTTGCTGCTGACCTCGTCGCGCCACGAATAGAGTTTCTCCTCGAGCTGGGCGCGCGACAGCACCCGGCCCGGGCGCGCCAGCAGCGGCTCGAGCACCGCCCATTCGCGCGCCGACAGCGTCACCGGCTCGCCGCCCACGCTGGCCTCGTGCGTGGCCGGCACGATGCGCACCGCGCCCCAGGTGTACTCGGGCTCGGCGCGGCCGCTGGCCCGGCGCACCAGCGCGCGGACGCGGGCCAGCAGCTCGTCCAGGTCGTAGGGCTTGATGATGTAGTCATCCGCGCCCGCATCCAGCGCCGCCACGCGCTCGGCGATGGCGTCGCGGGCGGTGGCCACCAGCACCGGCACCCGGCGCAGCGCGGCCGACGATCCCGCCCGCATGCCGCCCAGCACCTGCAGGCCATCGCGTTTGGGCAGGCCCAGGTCGAGCAGCACCAGGTCGTAGTCGCCGGTGGCCAGCGCCGTCTCGGCCATGGCGCCGTCCTTCACCCAGTCCACCGCCCAGTTCGCGGCGCGCAGTGCGTCCAGCACCACCTCGCCGATCATCTGATCGTCTTCCACCAGCAAAATGCGCATGCCAACACCGCCCGATCGAATCTGCCAGACCGCATTATCAAATGCGCCCGCGGCGCCGGTGAAGATGCAAAAAAGCCAGCTGCGGATGGCGCTGTCCGCAACCATCCGTAGCTGGCTTCCAGGCAGCGGCCCTGCCGATGCAAGGCCGCACTGCGGCCGCGGCCCCACGGCCGGCGGCTCCGCCCTCCCCCTCTCTCTTATGGTCCGGATGATATTTAAAATTTAAATCGTATTTTTATTTTTCATAAGAAATAACAATTTATCAACATTCGCCCCGGCACGGTAGCGCCACCGCAAGGCGCCCGCCGGCCCATGGGACAATACGCGCCCTATGACCACGCCCCAGCAGTACGTACAGGACAAGGCCGCCGCCGCGGGCAGCAGCTTCTACTACGCCTTCCGCTTTCTTGCCGCGGACCGCCGCGCCGCGATCACGGCCTTCTATGCCTTTTGCCGCGAGGTGGACGATGTGGTCGACGAGGTCAGCGACGCCAGCGTGGCGCAGAGCAAGCTGGCCTGGTGGCGCACCGAGGTGTCCAACGCCTTTGGCGGCCGCCCGACGCACCCGGTGATGCTGGCGCTGATGCCCCATGTGGGCGCCTTCGGCATCGAGGAGCGCTCGCTGCAGGAGGTCATCCAGGGCTGCCAGATGGACCTGGAGCAGACGCGCTACCTCGACTTTCCCGGCCTGTCGCGCTACTGCCACCTGGTGGCCGGCGTGGTGGGCGAGGTGGCCGCGCGCATCTTCGGCCAGACGCAGGAGCAGACCACGGCCTACGCGCACAAGCTGGGCCTGGCCTTCCAGCTGACCAACATCATCCGCGACGTGGGCGAGGACGCGATGCGCGGCCGCATCTACCTGCCCGTCAACGAGCTGCAGCAGTTCGACGTGAAGGCGCACGAGATCCTGAACCGCCAGTACTCCGAGCGCTTTGCCGCGCTGATGCGCTTCCAGGCCGAGCGCGCGCAGCGCCTCTACGACGAGGCCCTGGCCCTGCTGCCCACCGAGGACTATCGCGCGCAGAAGCCCGGCCTGATGATGGCCAGCATCTACCGCACGCTGCTGTCCGAAATCGAGGCCGACAACTTCCAGGTGCTGCACCAGCGCGTCAGCCTCACGCCGCTGCGCAAGCTGTGGCTGGCCTGGAAGGTGCAGGCGCTGGGGCGCATGTAAGCCCGATGGCGGCTGCGCGCAGGATCGCCATCGTCGGCGGCGGCTGGGCCGGCATGGCCGCCGCCGTGGGGCTGGCGTCCACGTCCCACGTCACCGTATTCGAGGCCGCCCGGGTCTTTGGCGGCCGCGCCCGCGCCGTGCAGCTGCCGCAGCCCGATGGCAGCACGCTCACGCTCGACAACGGCCAGCACATCCTGATCGGCGCCTATGCCGAATGCCGCCGGCTGATGGCCTTGGTAGGGGTGGATGAAAACCGCGCCTTCGTGCGCTTGCCGCTGACGCTGGTCCACCCCGACGGCAGCGGCATCGCCCTGCCCGACCTGGCCCCGCCCTGGGATGCGCTGTGGGGCATCGCCCGCGCCCGCGGCTGGCCATGGCGCGAGCGCTTTGCCCTGCTGCGCCGGGCCGCGCGCTGGCAGCGCCAAGGCTTTGCCTGCGCGAGCACCGCCACCGTGGCCGGGCTATGCGCCGGCCTGCCGCCCAGATTGCAGGCCGAGTTCATCGAGCCGCTGTGCATCTCGGCGCTCAACACGCCCATGGAGCAGGCCAGCGGCGCCGTCTTTCTGCGCGTGCTGCGCGACAGCCTGTTCGCCGGCCGCGGCGGCTCGCACTTCTGGCTGCCCGCTGCCGACCTTGGCGCGCTGTTCCCCAGCACCGCCGCGGCCTGGCTGCAGGCCCGCGGCCACGACTGCCGCACTGGCACGCGCGTCGCCCAACTCACGGCGCGTCCGCAGGGCGGATGGCTGGTCGATGGCGAAGCCTTCGACGCCGTGGTGCTGGCCACGCCCGCGCCCGAGGCCGCCCGGCTGGCGCGCGAGGCCACGGCGCAGGCCGCGCCCTGGGCCGATGCCGCCGCCCGCTTGCAGCACACCGCCATCACCACCGTCTACGCCCAGGCCGACCGCGCCACGCGCCTGCCCCGCCCCGTGCTCGCGCTGCGCAGCCAGCGCGGCTGGCCGGCGCAGTTCGTCTTCGACCGCGGCCAGCTCGGCGGGCCGGCCGGGCTGCTGGCCTTCGTCATCAGCACCAGCGACGGCCCGCAGGCCGAGCTGCAGGCCCAGGTGCTGGCCCAGGCGCAGGCGCAGTTGGGGCTGCCACTGGAGCCGGTGCAGACCATCGTGGAAAAGCGCGCCACCTTCGCCTGCACGCCCGGCCTGCAGCGCCCTGGCATGGCGATTGCGCCCGGGCTGCTGGCCTGCGGCGACTATGTGGATGGGCCCTACCCGGCCACGCTCGAAGGCGCGGTGCTCAGCGGCAGCGCCGTGGCGCAGTTGGTATCAAAATAATAGCTGCTAGCGCTTGATACATAAGCGCTAAAGCCATATTTCCTTAAAAATCACGCCCCAGCAGCGCGCACAGGTCGTGCAAGGTGGCCACCACCGCCTGCGGCGCCGGGCTGGGCAGGTGCCAGGGCGGCGCGGCGCCTTCGGCCGGCTGCCGGTGGTAGTCCAACTCGCGGCGCTGCACCCAGGCGGCCTGCATGCCGGCGGCCAGCGCGCCTTCCACGTCGAGTGCGGCATCGTCGCCCACATGCAGGAAGGCGGACAGCGGCAGCTCCAGCTGCTGCGCCGCCATCTCGAAGATGCGCGCATCGGGCTTGGCCATGCCGGCCAGGTGGGCGCTGATGCCGGCCGAGAAATAGCCGTCCAGCCCCACGCGGTCCAGCCGCGCGTTGCCGTTGGAGATGGCCACCAGCGGGTAGCGCGCCTGCAGCCAGGCCAGGCAATCGTGCACCTCGTCGAACATGTCGACCTGGTTGCGGCCGGCATGGAAGGCCTCGAAGGCCGGCGGCATCAGCGCCGCGTCGCCGCCGGTCTGCTCCAGCGCCCGGGCGATGAACTGCTGGCGGAAGTGCGTCATGTCGTGCAGCCGGTGGGCCAGGTCCACCCGCAGCCGCTCGCGCAGGCGGCGGGCGTTGTCCGGGTCCTGCAGCCAGGCGGCAGTGGCCGGCGCATGCTGCTGCAAGAAGGCGTGCTGCGCGGCCTCGGCGCGGGCCAGCGTGGGCAGCACGGGCCACAGGGTGTCGTCCAGATCGAAACTGATGGCGCGTATGCGCGAGATATCAAGCATCCGGCGAGCATAAGGGATGTTCTGCAGGGAGGCTTTTCACTGAGACAATACCGCCATGCCCCCCCGCTTTGTGACCGAACCCGACCTGCCCGCCGCTGGCTCCGAACGCACCGCCGTCCTGCTCTGCAACCTGGGCACGCCCGACGAGCCCGAGGCTCCCGCGCTGCGCCGCTACCTGGCCGAGTTCCTGGGCGACCCGCGGGTGGTGGAGATTCCGCGCGCGGTGTGGTGGCCCATCCTGCACAGCATCATCCTGCGCGTGCGGCCCGCCAAGTCGGCCGCCAAGTACCGCAGCATCTGGACGCCCGAGGGCTCACCGCTGGCGGTGTGGACCGAGAAGCAGGCCAAGCTGCTGCTGGGCTGGCTGGGCGAGGCCGGCCACCGGGTAACGGTGCGCCACGCCATGCGCTACGGCAGCCCGTCCATCGCCAGCCAGCTCGACGCGCTGAAGGCCGAGGGCGTGCAGCGCATCCTGCTGGTGCCGCTGTACCCGCAGTACTCGGCCACCACCACGGCCAGCGTCTGGGACGCCGCCTACGCCTGGAGCGCCCGGCAGCGCCGCATTCCCGAGCTGCGCTTCGTGAACAGCTACGCCGAAGACGCCGGCTACATCGCCGCGCTGGCCGAGTCGGTGCGCCGCCACTGGAAAACCGAGGGCCGCGCCGACCAGCTGGTGATGAGCTTCCACGGCATCCCCGAGCGCAATGTGCGCCTGGGCGATCCGTACCAGCGCGAATCGCTGGCCACCGCCCAGGCGCTGGCCGAGGCGCTGCAGCTGGCGCCGGAGGATTTCACCGTCACCTTCCAGTCACGCTTCGGCAAGGCCAAGTGGCTGGAGCCCTATACCGAGCCCACGCTGGTGGCGCTGGCGCAGCAGGGCAAGCGCCATGTGCAGGTGATCTGCCCCGGCTTTGCCGCCGACTGCCTGGAGACGCTCGAGGAGATCAACCAGGAGGCGCGCCACGCCTTCCTGCAGGCCGGCGGCACGCGCTTCGACTACATCCCCTGCCTCAACGACCAGCCCGCCTGGATCGGCGCGCTGGGCCGGCTGTGCCAGCAACACCTGCAAGGCTGGCCCACGGCCCGCTGACGCTTTTTTGGATACCCCCGCATTGACCACACCCACCACATCTCCAGCGCCTTCCGCGGCGCCGTGCGCCGAGCTCCTGCACAGCGCGCAGCTGCGCCGCCGCATCGATCCGCAGAGCCTGGGCTTTGCCAGCACGGCCGAGCTGCTGCAGGAGCCCTTCTCGTGGATAGGCCAGGAGCGCGCCCAGGCGGCGGCCGAGTTCGGCCTGGCGCTGGACCAGCCCGACTACCACCTCTTCGTGCTGGGCGACGAAGGCAGCGGCCGCACCTCGCTGCTGCGCCGCGCCATGCAGGCCGAGGCGCTGCGCCGCCCTGCCGCGCCGGACATCTGCTTCGTGCACAACTTTGCCGTGCCCGAGCGGCCGCTGGCGCTGCGCCTGCCCGCGGGCCAGGGCCGCATCCTGCGCCGCCGCATGGAGGCACTGACCGACAAGCTGCCGCGCCAGCTGGAGGCCGCGCTGTCCGAGTCCCACCAGCGCAGCGGCATCGAGCAGATCTACCACCAGGCCCGCCAGCTTGAGGACACGGCCTTCGCCCAGCTGCAGGACTGGGCCCGCGCGCAGGACCTGGACATCGGCCGCGACAACGGCCAGCTCGTCATCCGTATGGACGGCCCTCGCATGAACGGCCCGGCGCGAGATAGTTCAGAGCCAAATCAGCCTCCAGCGCAGGATACACCTGCGCAAGCAGCTATCAATAGCGAAGCAGACCATAGCGAGACAGACCACGCCAGCAGCGATGCTGCCCCGGCCGACGAGCCGCTGCCCGCGCCCGAAGCCGCCGCCGATGCCGGAACGCCGCCGCTCGAATACCAGCTGCGCCTGGAGCTGGCGCAGTTCCGCGGCCAGGTGCGGCTGTGGGAGCAGCAGCGCGACGAGGCGCTGCAGGCCTTCTACCGCGACGCCGCGACGCCGCTGTGGACCGCGGCGCTGGCCCGGCTGGGCGAAGGCCTCACGCCGCAGGGCGAGCATGCCGCCACGCTGCAGCGCTGGCAGTCGCAGGTGCAGGCCGAATGGCTCAAGCAGATCGACCTGTGGGTGCCGCGCAGCATCGCGCAGGAGGCCGACGAGATCTTCGACGGCGGCGGCAGCGACGACGATGCCGAGCAGGACGACGAGCGCCACCGCCGCGAGGCCGGACTGCAGGCGCTGCGCGCGCTGAGCCAGGTCAACCTGGTGGTGGACCACCACGGCGAAAGCCATGCACCGGTGGTCATCGAGGACCAGCCCAGCCTGCGCAACCTGTTCGGCACCATCGACCCGCCCAGCCACGAGGACGAGCAGCGCAGCGACTTCTCGTGCATCCGCGCCGGCAGCGTGCTGCGCGCCGACGGCGGCTTCCTGCTGCTGCACCTGCGCGACCTGGCCGGCACCGGCCCGGACAACGAGGCCGCCTGGCAGTACCTGCGCCGCGTGCTGCGCACCCGCCAGCTTCGCATCGAGGACGTGCACGCCAGCCAGGGCCCGAGCAGCAGCAGCGCGCTGCTGCCCGAGCTGCTGCCGCTGTCGTTCAAGCTGGTGCTGATCGGCTCGGAAGACAGCTACTACCAGCTGCAGGAAGCCGACCCCGACATGGCCCGGCGCTTCCGCTGCAAGGTCGAGTTCTCGGCCCAGTTCAAGGCCAGCACCGCCACCTACCGCGCCACCGCGGCGCTGATGGCGCAGCGCTGCGCGCAGTACCGGCTGCCGCACTGCGACGCCGGCGCCACCGCGCGCCTGCTCGAGGAATCGCACCGCGAGGCCGACGACCAGCAGCGCCAGAGCGGCCGCCTGAACACGCTGGAGGCCCTGCTCGTCGAGAGCGCGCACCTGGCCCAGCTGGAAGGCGGGCACCTGGTGAGCGCCGCCAACGTGGAGGCCGCGGTCGGCGCCCGGCGCCTGCGCCACAACGCCATGGAGGAGGCCCTGCACGACGCCATCGCCGAGGGCGAGCACGTGATCGCCTTCAGCGGCCGGCTGGTGGGGCAGCTCAACGGCATGTCGCAGATCGACACCGGCGACCACCGCTTCGGCCTGCCGGTGCGCATCAGCGCCCGCACCTTCGCGGGGCAGGACGGCGTGCTCAACATCGAGCGCGAGGTCGCCATGTCCGGCCCCATCCACGACAAGGGCGTGCTCATCCTGCAGAGCTACCTGACCTCGCTGTTCGGCCACCTGGCGCCGCTGGCGCTGAATGCGTCGGTGGTGTTCGAGCAGGAGTACAGCGGCATCGAGGGCGACTCGGCCTCGTGCGCCGAGCTGCTGGCACTGCTGTCGTCGCTGTCGGGCCTGCCGCTGCTGCAGAACATCGCGGTGACCGGCGCGCTCAACCAGCACGGTGAGATCCTGCCCGTGGGCGGCCTCAACGAAAAGATCGAGGGCTGGTTCGACCTGTGCGCCAGCCAGGGCCTGCATGGCGCGCACGGCGTGCTCATCCCGGCGCGCAACCAGCGCCACCTGATGCTGGACCAGCGCGTAATCGCCGCGGTGCAGGCCGGGCGCTTCCACGTCTACACCGCCGAGCACGTCAGCCAGGCCGTGGCGCTGCTGATGGAGCAGACCGATTGCCAGCCCTGCGCCAACCCGTCCACCGTCGCCGGCCCGGCCCCACTGCCGGCGCTGGTGATGGAGCGGGCCGAGGCCCGGCTGCGCCAGTTCCGCCTGGCGCTGCAGAAGGCCGAGGCGGCGCCCAAGCGCAGCCAGCGCCAGCGGGGCAAACGGGTGGCTGACTCGCTGCACGGCGAATAGTTCACACCATCTATGGAACAATGAATTCCGCTAGAGCCGGTTTATCGAAAGCGTTTGTCGACCTACACTTTCCCCATCGTTGAACAAGAGCAAGACATCTCAACGCTACGACTCAACGAAGCGATCGGCCAGCGGGCCGGTCGCCACACACTGGAAAGGATCCAAAAATGATGAACGCACGTATTCTGGCCGTCGCCGCTTCCCTGGCCCTGGGCTCCGTGGCCGCACAGGCCGGCTCGCTGTTCGAAGGCGAAGGCTCTAATGCCCCTGCCGTGGCCGCTACCAGCCAGCTGAGCCGCGCCGACGTGGTCGCCCAGGTGGCCGAAGCCAACCGCAACGGCTCCATGGCCGTGATCGGCGACAGCATGAACTTTGCCGACAGCCGCCAAGGCGCCTCGTCGCTGAGCCGCGCCGAAGTGAGCCAGCAAGCCGCCCAGGCGCTGCACGCCGGCCGCATTGCCAACGGCGAAAGCTACGGCGAATAAGCCTGCGGTCCTGCACAGGGGCCGCTCCATAAAAAAAAGCTGCTGAATCCTCAGCAGCTTTTTTTTCGCCTGGGCGGTACCGACTGGCGTGGTCAGGTGCTCAGGGGGCCGTGGCCGCCTCCAGCGCCGCGGCCAGCTCGCTGCGCAGGCGCTCGTTTTCCGTCTCCAGCTCCTGCACGCGCGCGCGCAGCGTCGTCAGCTGCTGCTGCGCGGCGTCCAGCGCCGCATCCACGGCCTGCATGCCGTGGGCCTGGGCAGCCTGCTCGGCGGGCGAGGCATCTTCCGCGCCCTCGGGCTGCTCGGCCTTGGGCTTGCGCTTGGCGTCGCGCACGCGCTTGGCCGCCTGCTTCAGGTCTTCCTTGCCGCCCTGCGCCGCTGCCTGCTGCTCGGCTGCCGGCAGCGTGGCCACCACGGCGGCGGTGTTGATGGAGATGTCGCCGGCCTTGATGGCCTGCACCAGTTCGGGCGCCGCGTGCTTCTGGATCTTCTCGATCTGCGCCACCTGGGCGTTGGACAGGCGCGCGGCCTTGGCCACCGCCTCGCGCGTGGCGACCTTCTCCAGCTCGACGGCATCCTCGGCGCTGAAGACGGGCACGTCAGCGGCCGGTGCGTCGGCCTCGGCGGGCTCCGCGCCCTCGGCCTTGGGTACCGGGAAAGGCGCCTGCTGCTTGCGCGACGCCAGGATGGCGCGCTTGCGCAGCGCCAGCACGCCGCGCTGGTAGTCCGACACGCTGCGCCGGCCCAGGTGCTGGTCGATCATCCACAGGTGCACATCCTCCATGGTCTGGAAGCGCGTGTTCTGCACCGTGTTGAACGGCAGGCCGTGCTTGCTGCAGATGCTGTAGCGGTTGTGGCCGTCCACCAGCACGTCGCCCCATAGCACCAGCGCATCGCGGCAGCCCTCGGCCAGGATGCTGCGCTCCAGCGCCTCGTATTCGTCCGCGCTCAAGGGGTCGATATACGCCTTGAGCTCCTCATTGATCACTATGTCCATCGCTGCGCGGTTCTTCGTCTGCCAAAACCCTCGATTGTAGGGAAGACCCGCCCTGTCTCCTGAGTGGCTTCGGCAATCACCGCACAATGGCACCATCCCCAGCCACCGCAGGAATCTAGCCATGAAGCAATTATTCACATTCGTCCTGGCCGGCACGCTGGCCGGCGCTGCCCTGGCCGCGCAGCCGCTGCTGTCGCCGCAGGAGCTGCAGGCGCAGCTGGCCGCCGCGCCGGCTGGGCTGAAGGTCATCGACATCCGCGACCCCAAGCTGTATGCGCAGCAGCACATTCCCGGCGCGCTGAATGCGCCCTACGGCAAGTGGCGCGGCCCGGCCAGCAACCCGGGTGAGCTGCCCGACATCGCCAAACTCACCACGCTGGTGCAGTCGCTGGGGCTGACGCCAGCCACGCACGCCGTGGTGGTCTCGACCGGCGCGGACGCGACCGACTTTGGCGCCATGGCCCGTGTGTACTGGACGCTGAAGGTACTGGGCCTGAAGGAGCTGTCCATCGTCAACGGCGGCATGAAGGCCTGGCAGGCCGGCGGCGGCGCGGTCGATGCCAGCGCGCCGCAGGTGGCGGCCAGCGGCTGGCAGCCGCAGATCGACACGAACTACCTCGTCACCCGCGAGCAGGTGCGCCAGCATGTGGACCTGAGCAATGCCTCGCTGGTGGATTCGCGGCCCGACGCCTTCTACCAGGGCCAGACCCGCGCGCCCGCGGCCAAGCTCTCGGGCACGTTGCCGGGGGCGCAGCAGCTGGACTTCAACCAGTGGTTCGTGCCCGGCACGTCGCGCTTCGTCGACACGGCCACCGCCCGGCAGATCGCCGCCCAGGTGCAGCGCAAGGACGGCGAGGACACCGTGGCCTTCTGCAACACCGGCCACTGGGCCGCGACCGACTGGTTCGGCCTGAGCGAGGTGGCCGGCTACCCGAACGTGAAGCTCTACGCCGGCTCGATGGTGGACTGGACCCAGTCCGCCGACGCCCCGCCCATGCAGAACCAACCCGGCCGCATGGAATCGCTGGCCTACGACGCCAGGCAATGGTGGCAGCGCAAGTTCAAGTGATTTTGAATAAAATCGGCATCCAGCGCTTATGCAGCAAGCGCTGATAGCTATTATTTTTATAGAAACCAGCATCTTCCACCCATGAAACGACTCCCCCTGTCGGTCCTGATGGCCGTGTTCTTTGGCTGGCTGCTGTGGACGGTGTCCGCACGCCAGGCGGCCCTGTTCCTTGTCGGCATCGGCCTGGGCGCGGTGCTGGCGGGCAAGCGCTTCGGCTTCACCACCGGCTGGCGCCTGCTGGTCGAGAACAAGGACCCGCGCGGCGTCTTCGGCCAGTTGCTGCTGCTGGCGCTGGCGGCCGCGCTGGCCATGCCGCTGCTGGGGCACTTTCCGGAGCTGACGGCCGCGCTCGGCCCGCCCAGCGTGAGCCTGCTGGTCGGCGCCTTCGTCTTCGGCCTGTGCATGCAGATCGCGGACGGCTGCGGCAGCGGCACGCTGTACAAGGCCGGCATGGGCATCCCGATGAACACGGCCATCCTGCCGCTGTTCGCGCTGGGCAGCTTTCTCGGCTCGGCCCACCTGGGCTGGTGGCTGGAGCTGGGCCGCCTGCCGGCCGTGGGCCTGGTCGGCACCTGGGGCTGGCTGCCCGCGCTGGCCGCCACGCTGGCGGCGCTGGCGCTGATCGGCTTTGCCGTGCGCCGCTACACCGCCGGCGCGCGGCCCCAAAACCTGTCATCGCCGTGGGAGCGCCGCTGGGTGACGGGCGCGATCTGGCTGGCCATCCTGGCCACGCTGAACCTGGTGCTCGCCGGCCAGCCCTGGGGCGTGGTCTACGGCTTCGGCCTCTGGGCCGCGAAGATCGCCAACGCCACCGGCGCGGTCGACCTGGCGCACAACTGGTTCTGGAGCCAGCCGGGCAACGCCGCGCGGCTGCAGGAGACGATGCTGCTCGACGTGACCAGCATCACCAACATCGGCATCCTGGCCGGCGCGCTGTGGGTGGCGGCCGGCAAGCCCGCCGCGGCCAAGCCGCTGACCGGCACGCAATGGCTGGTGGCGCTGGCGGCCGGCCTGGTGCTGGGCTACAGCTCGCGCCTGGCCTTTGGCTGCAACGTGGGTGCGATGCTCTCGGGCATCAGCACCGGCAGCATCCATGGCTGGATCTGGGTGCCGCTGGCCTTTGCCGGCACCATCTTCGGGCTGCGCATCCGCCGCCATTTCGGCTTCTGATCCGGGGGACTCCGCCATGACCACAGCAAGCACCCTGCGCCTGGCATTCTGGGCCGCCCTTGTCGCCTTCGTGGCCTGGGACTACGGCCACTCGAAGCCGGTGGACCTGCGCTTCGAGGCACCCTTCATCGCGGCCGGCTCGGGCCAGCAGGCCTCGGGCGGGCACTGTTCGATGCCGGACTAGGCTGCGGCGGTAGCAGCGTCCTGTTCCGGCTCCAGCCGGTTCACGTCATAGCCAGCAGCCACCCAGGCATCGAGGCCGCCGAGCAGCGGGCGCACCTTGCGGTAGCCTGCCCGGTGCAGCATGCGCGCCACGACGGCGGCCGACACCTCGTTCGGGCAGGCGCAGTAGACCACCACCTCGTCGCCGGGCGTCACCGCCGGCAGCGTCTGGTGGCTGGCGCCGGGCACGAACACATGGGCGCCGGGGATGTGCGACTCGCCGTAGGCCGCGTGCGAGCGCACGTCCAACACCACCGGCGGCCGCTCGCTGGCCAGCATGTGGCGCAGCTCATCCACCGTGACCCGCGCCATGCGCAGCGAGCGGATCAGCTGCCGCCGCGCCCACCATTTGCGCGCCAGGAACACCCCCAGCGCCAGCGCCAGCAGCAGCACGCCCCACTGGCCCAGCGCCATGAGCACGGCCAGCAATTCCTCGACCGCCGAGCTAAAGACCTGCCCCAGCAGCACCGCCGAGCCCACCCAGATGCAGGCGCCCAGGCCGTCGAGCAGCAGGAAGCGGTGGCGCGGCGTACCCACCACGCCGGCCAGCGCGCTGGCCACCGACGCAAAGCCCGGAATGAACTTGGCCACCAGCAGCGACTTGGGGCCAAAGCGCGTGTACAGCCCCTCGGTCTGGCGCACGCAGCTGTCGGGCGACAGCGAGATGCGGCACAGCCGCGACATCACGCGGCGGCCGTAGCGCTGGCCCAGCAGGTACCACACGCCGTCGGCCAGCAGCGCCGCCAGCACCGCCACGGCCACCAGCAGCCAGCGCTCCGTGCCATTCGCCGCCACCGCGCCGGTCACCACCAGCACCGGGTAGGCAGGCAGCGGCGCGCCCAGTTGCTCGATGAGCACGTTCAGAAAAACAATCCCCAATCCGTACTCGCGGATCAGATCGACGATCAGCTGCATGGCAAGGCGGTGGTTCTATGCATATGCCGCCATGGTATAGAGCAGTATTCAACCGCGTGGAGGGAGGGACAAGGCATGGCGGCAACAACTACCAAATCAATAGCTACTCGCGCTCGCTGCATCTGGCTTGCAGCCATATTTCTCTTGATTCTCATGGGCCGCAGCGCTGCCGCCGCGCCGCCCGCGCTGTGGCTGGCGCAGAGCTACCCCGGCGGCCTGGATCTGCAGGCCTACTGGGTGAGCGAGAAATACGATGGCGTGCGCGGCTACTGGGACGGCCAGCGCCTGTGGACGCGCCAGGGCGAGCCGATCGCCGCGCCCGCCTGGTTCACCGCCGGCTGGCCCGCCACGGCGATGGAGGGCGAACTGTGGGCCGGGCGCGGCCAGTTCGGCCATGCCCAATCCACCACGCGCAAACTGGTGCCCGCGGATGCCGACTGGCGGCGCATGCGCTTCATGGTGTTCGACCTGCCCGGCCATGCCGGCAGCTTCGACAAACGACTGCAAGCCCTGCAAGCGCTGGCGGCCGGCCTGGAGCAATCGTGGGTGCAGGCCGCGCCGCAATGGAAGGAAGCCAGCGACGACAGCCTGCGCCAGCGCCTGGCGGCGCTGGTGAAGGATGGGGCCGAGGGCCTGGTGCTGCACAAGGCATCGGCGCCCTACCGCAGCGGGCGCGGCGACGACGTGCTCAAGCTCAAGGTCCACGACGATGCCGAGGCCCAGGTCATCGCCTACTTGCCGGGCAAGGGCAAGTACGAAGGCTTGACCGGTGCGCTGCTGGTGCGCACGCCGGACGGCCGCGAGTTCAAGCTGGGCTCGGGCCTGAGCGATGCCGACCGGCGGCAGCCGCCGGCCATCGGCACCTGGGTCAGCTACCGCTACCGCGGCCTGCATGGCAGCGGCCTGCCGCGCTTCGCCACCTTTTGGCGCGTGCGCGAAGGCTGGCAGCCGCCGCGCTGAAGGCCAGGGACGGTCAGGCCGCCTTCTTGGCCTTGCGGGCGCGGGGCGCCTTGGACTCCTGCGCCTCGGGGGTCTGGGCCACCGGTGACACCACGCCAGCCGCCGCATCGCCCAGGGGTTTTTCCGACTTGAGCGCCTTCTTCAGGCCCGCGCCCGACTTGGCCTTGCCCGCGGCGGCAGGTGCCTTGGACTTGAGCATGGGGCTCTTCCTGGTGGCCGCCACCGGGGCCGAGACCACGCGGGTCTGCATGGCCTGGTCGTGTGCGTCCAGCGCCACGCAGTCGGCATAGAAGCGCAGTACGCCATCCTGGTCCACCTGCTCCACCAGCCCGTGGATGTCGGTCTCGAAGCCCGGGCAGAGCTTGGAGAACTCGCGCGCGAAGATCAGGTAGTCCACGATCTTCTTGTTGAAGACCTCGCCGGGGATCAGCAGCGGAATGCCCGGCGGGTACGGCGTGACCAGGCCCACCGTGACGCGGCCTTCGAGGTTGTCGATCTCCACGCGCTCGGTCTTGCGACGGGCGATGTGGGCGTAGGCGTCGCTGGGCTTCATCGCCGGCGTCAGCTCCGACAGGTACATCTCCGTCGTCAGGCGGGCGATGTCGTACTTGGCGTACAGCTCGTGCACGTGCTGGCACAGGTCGCGCAGGCCCATGCGCTCGTAGACCTTGTGCTGCTGGCAGAACTCGGGAAGGATGCGCCACATGGGCTGGTTCTTCTCGTAGTCGTCCTTGAACTGCTGCAGCGCCGTCAGCATGGTGTTCCAGCGGCCCTTGGTGATGCCGATGGTGAACATGATGAAGAAGCTGTACAGGCCCGTCTTCTCGACCACCACGCCATGCTCGGCGAGGTACTTGGTGACGATGGACGCGGGGATACCGGTCTTGCCGAAGGTGCCGTCGAGGTTCAGGCCCGGCGTGACGATGGTGGACTTGATCGGGTCCAGCATGTTGAAGCCGTCGGCCAGCTCGCCGAAGCCGTGCCAGCTGTCCGACTTGTGGTCGGGCTTGGCGGCCTTGCCGCCCTTGCCCTTCTTGCTGCGAATGATCCAGTCGTCGGCGCGGCCGATGCCTTCGTCGGCGAAGTCCTGCGGGCCCCAGACCTGGAACCACCAGTCGTCCTTGCCGAAGTCTTCCTCCACCTTGCGCATGGCGCGGCGGAAGTTCAGCGCCTCGACGATGCTCTCCTCGACCAGCGCGGTGCCGCCGGGCGGCTCCATCATCGCGGCCGCGACGTCGCAGCTGGCGATGATGCTGTACTGCGGGCTGGTCGAGGTGTGCATCAGGTACGCCTCGTTGAACAGGTTGAAGTCCAGCTTGGTGGTCTGCGAGTCCTGCACCAGCACGTGCGAGGCCTGGCTGATGCCGGCCAGCAGCTTGTGGATGGACTGCGTGGCATAGACCACCGACTTCTGCGGCCGCGCGCGCTTCTTGCCCATGGCATGGTAGGCGCCATAGAACGGGTGGAAGGCCGCATGCGGCAGCCAGGCCTCATCGAAGTGCAGGTTGTCCACGTAGCCGTCGAGCTTGCCCTTGATGGTCTCGGTGTTGTAGAGCACGCCGTCGTAGGTGGACTGGGTGAGCGTGAGGATGCGCGGCTTGACGGCCTTCGCGTCCACGCCCTGCAGCAGCGGGTTGGTGGCGATCTTGGCCTGGATGGTCTCGGGCGCGAACTCGCTCTCGGGGATCGGGCCGATGATGCCGAAGTGGTTGCGCGTGGGCCGCAGGAACACCGGGATCGCCCCGGTCATGATGATGGAGTGCAGGATGGACTTGTGGCAGTTGCGGTCCACCACCACCACGTCGCCGGGCGCGACCGTGTGGTGCCACACCATCTTGTTCGACGTGGAGGTGCCGTTGGTCACGAAGAAGCAGTGGTCGGCATTGAAGATGCGCGCGGCGTTGCGCTCGCTCTCGCCGATGGCGCCGTTGTGGTCCAGCAGCTGGCCCAGCTCCTCCACCGCGTTGCAGACGTCGGCGCGCAGCATGTTCTCGCCATAGAACTGGTGGTACATCTGACCGATGGGGCTCTTGAGGAAGGCCACGCCGCCCGAGTGGCCCGGGCAGTGCCACGAGTACGAGCCGTCCTCGGCGTAATCGAGCAGCGCCTTGAAGAACGGCGGCTGGATGCCTTCCAGGTAGTTCTTGGCCTCGCGGATGATGTGCCGGGCCACGAACTCGGGCGTGTCCTCGAACATGTGGATAAAGCCGTGCAACTCGCGCAGAATGTCGTTGGGCAGGTGGCGGCTGGTCTTGGTCTCGCCGTAGATGTAGATCGGCACGTCGGGGTTCTTGCGGCGCACCTCGGAGATGAAGTCGCGCACATTGCGCACGATCAGGTCTTCGTCACCGCCCTGCGTGAACTCCTCATCGTCCACCGACAGGATGAACGCGCTGGCGCGGCTTTGCTGCTGCGCGAACTGCGACAGATCCCCATAGCTGGTCACGCCCAGCACCTCGAAACCCTCTTCCTCGATGGCATGCGCCAGGTCGCGGATGCTCAGGCCGGAGGTGTTCTCCGAACGGAAGTCCTCGTCGATGATGACGATGGGAAAGCGGAATTTCATGGGAACCCCTCGCCCCTCAGGGCCTCAAATGACAGGAAACAGGCGCGAAGTGTACGGAATTCAATGGCCTGGTTTGATGTATCTCCTATCATTTGCCGGAAATTTGATCGAGATATAAGTCAAGATCGCAACCATTGATTAACGAAAGGAGGGAATCCATGGCTGAATCCACGCTCTGGTGGATCGCAAGCGGCGTCGCCGTCGGCGCCGAGCTGCTGACGGGCACGCTGTACCTGCTGATGGTGGCCATCGGCCTGGCGGCCGCGGCCGTCGCCGCGCACCTGGGCTTGTCCGCGCCGGTGCAGATGCTGGTGGCCGCCGTGGTCGGCAGCGCCACCGTGGTGCTGTGCTACCTGCGGCAAAAACGCCAGGAAAGGCGTCGCGGCGGCCAGCGCAGCGCCCAGACCGATCCGGACCTGCACCTGGACATCGGCGAACAGCTGCACATCGCAGAATGGAACGCCGACGGCACGGCCCAGGTACGCTACCGCGGCGCGCAATGGACCGCCGTGCTGCGCCACGGCGCCGACCGCACCGGCACCACCTACCGCGTGGCCGAACTGGAAGGCAGCCGCCTGCTGGTCGAGCCCGTTTCCGAATAAATCAACCATCCTCAAGGAGAGCCTGCATGGAATTCGCCCTCGTGATCCTGGTGATCGCCATCATCTTCATCGCCATGTCCGTCAAGATCGTGCCGCAGCAGCACGCCTGGATCAAGGAGCGCCTGGGCCGCTACGCCGGTACGCTGGCGCCCGGCCCGCGCTTCATCATCCCCTTCGTCGACAAGATCGCCTACAAGCACAGCCTGAAGGAAATCCCGCTCGACGTGCCCAGCCAGGTCTGCATCACACGCGACAACACGCAGTTGCAGGTGGACGGCATCCTGTACTTCCAGGTGACCGACCCGATGCGCGCGAGCTACGGCTCGTCCAACTACATCATGGCCGTCACCCAGCTCGCCCAGACCTCGCTGCGCAGCGTGATCGGCAAGCTCGAGCTCGACAAGACCTTCGAGGAGCGCGACATGATCAATGCCCAGGTGGTTTCCGCCATCGACGAGGCGGCGCTGAACTGGGGCGTGAAAGTGCTGCGCTACGAGATCAAGGACCTGACGCCGCCCGCCGAGATCCTGCGCTCCATGCAGGCCCAGATCACCGCCGAGCGCGAGAAGCGCGCGCTGATCGCGGCCTCCGAAGGCCGCCGCCAGGAGCAGATCAACATCGCCACCGGCGAGCGCGAGGCCTTCATCGCCCGCTCCGAAGGTGAAAAGCAGGCCGTCATCAACAAGGCGCAGGGCGAGGCGGCATCGATCACCGCCGTGGCCAATGCCACCGCGCAGGCGCTGGAGCGCATTGCCGTGGCCATCCAGCAGCCCGGCGGCGAGAAAGCCGTGCAACTCAAGGTGGCCGAGCAGGCCGTCACCGCCTACGGCAAGCTCGCCACCGACGCCACCACCACCCTGGTGGTGCCCAGCAACATGAGCGAGGTCTCGACCCTGATCGCCTCGGCCATGAAGATGATCCAGACCACCCAGCGCCCCTGAGGCACAAATAAAATCGCCAAGACCTCTCTGAAGCTGCAAAGCGCTGCTACAATAGCCGGCTTCGGAGAGGTGGATGAGCGGTTTAAGTCGCACGCCTGGAAAGCGTGTGTGGGTTAATAGCCCACCGCGGGTTCGAATCCCGCCCTCTCCGCCATTTACCCATAAAAATCAACAACTTACAGAGATGTTTGATTTTTGTACCACATAAAAGCCCACAAAAAATAAAGGCTGCAAGCTTCGGTTTGCAGCCTTTTCTGCTTCTATTCGCCAAAGTCGGTCAGATCGCCCAAGGCTTTGAGCAGGTCAATCAGCCCGCAATTGGCCAGGACATACAGATGGTTGTAGTCATCGCCCGTAGGCACCTCCTCGGCAGCATTGATCTGGGCATCCAACTCGAGAATGCTGCGGCGCACCGACCGGGCGATCTCCAGGGGAGACTCCCCGGCTTCGCTCTCGACGGCTTCGCCGAGTGCCGCCAGGACGGCCTTGGGCGATAGCGCATTGGGCAGCGATTCATACCGCGTGGGCGTTTCGGCCCGGCAGACCGCTTCTTCCTCGGTAGCTCCGATCGCAAAGCGGGTGATCTCGTCGGCAGCAGCATCTTCGGTGTCGTAGTCCACGATCGCGATCCGCGGCAGTGCACTGCAGGACGGCCAGTCCTGTACCAGGGTGGATTGCACCAGACCGCCTTCGAGTACGACGGCAAAACTGGGAGTGGAAGGCATAGGTCGCTCCAGTAGGAAGGATGGAGGGACACGCCCCGGAGAGGCATGCCCTCGGTTGGGATGGAAAGGAATGGCAGCGCGAGGCGGTTCAGCCAGAACGCCACCGGCCATTAGGGGCTGAAGCTGCCCTCCTCAGGCCTGGAACGACTGCCCACAGTCCTGGCATGCAAAGTTGTCGAGGTAGGTCTGATCGATCTGCTCGCCGATGCAGCCACCGATCTCTCGCCCTACCGCGCCACCGGCCACGATGCCGATCACACCGCCGACGATGGAGCCGAACAGGCTGCCTGTGGGCCCAGCCAACAGCCCTGCCCTGGCGCCCCAGGAGGCACCTTGCACGGCGTTGGCAATGCCCGCCGCGGTACCGGCGATCGTGCCGATGTTCTGGCCAACCTGTTTGGCGGTGTCCTTGGTGCGGATACGCGGAGATTTGCAATGGGGACATTGGATGGGCATAAGAAACTCCTGACGTAAAAAAAGCGCCCCGGGCATCAAGCCAGGGGCGCTGGGTGGGAAGGTGGAAGGGGAAGCGCGGAAGCGGGATATGGGTTCAGTCAAAGGCCGCGCCAGCCGTTGTCGGTCTTGCGCAGCCTGGCCTTGCCTGTCATGTCGGTATTCTGGATGCCGAACCACGCGGAAGCATCGGCCTCCGGATTGCCGAGATCCAGCACGCGACCTCCGTACCCCGCCCGGCGCTGAATCGGGACGACATCCTGGATGGCGTCACCGCAGCCTTCCAGGTAGTACCTGCTCACCTTGAGCGGGATGTTGCCTGCCACCTTGGCGTTTTGAAGAAACTCTTCCCGTTTTTTCACAATATCGCGGCCTTGCATCTGTATCTGGGCAAAGTCGCTGTTGCGCCCCTCTTCCAGGGCCCGGTTCGACTCCTTCCAGATTTCTTCCTGGGTGGGTCCCAAGGTCTGCAGCGTCTTTTTCTCCTGCTCGTAGATGCCTTTGAGGGACTGGTACTCCGAGGGATTCTTGAGCGCGATGGTGTACGAATACTCCACCACATGGACATTGGCCACCTCGGGATGCGGGTAGCCATTGGTCTTCTTGATGTTGGTGGCGTGGATGTTCTTGCAGCCCTGGAACTTGGATTCCAGAAAGGCTTTCACATCGGAGGTTTCCGGCTTGTTGCTGCTGCCGCAGGCTGCCAGGCTGATGGCGGACAAGGACAGCGCGAGGAGTTTTTTCATGATGGGGACTTCCTGGTAAAGGGACGGGGGGTTATTGGGGTAATGAGGATGAAGGGAGTGGCTTGGGGCTGGGGCGGCATGACCATGCCAGTGCCCAGGCACGTGCATTTGGGATGCGATACGGATGGATGTGGAAGGGCACGCCTGTCAGGCACCAGCAAGAGCGCCGGCTGGCGCAGCGCTCCCAGGCTGAGGGTGAGGCCCATCCCGTTGCAGAGGGGCTTCAGACGAACGAGGCGAGATTGGCCGCAAAGCAGAGGATCCAGACGATGAAGTACGCCAGGTTCTGCCGCGTGGCCTTGGCCCGCTGGTAGAGGTAGACCGGCACGATCCAGACCCAGCCTTTGAACTTGCTGGTGTTGTGGCCGGCCTTGGTCAGGAGCTTCTCATCGGCGAGCGACAGTGCGATATTGAGGCCCAGGGTGAGGAACCAGTACTTGCCGTTGTTCACGGCATTCTTGATGGCGAACTCGTTGCCCTTGTGAATGAGCTCGGCCAGCCCCCATTCCAGAAAGCCGCCAATCAAAGGCGCAAAGGCCAGGATCCAGACCAGCGTGTTGTTGATGTGCGCGCCAGACAGTGGCGGCGGGCCCGCGGTGTCCAGATGCGGGCGCAGGTCGGTGTTTTCGACAGGGAGCCACTCCGGGAAGCCCTGCTTCCACACCGGAGTGCCGTGGGAGATGGTGGAGGCCCGGATCAGTTGGGTGATGGCCTCTTCCGAGACGGGACCTTTTTTCTGGCCCTTGTCTTCGTAGAACCACTGGGTGGCCGTGGGCTGCGATGTGCTCATGTTTTTCCTCCTGTATTGATTGAGATGAAGTGGCTGCCGAGCGGCATTGGTAGACACCTCAGCAGTTGTCTGCCCCTTCATCTACGGGTATCGAATTTGCCTGATATGTGAAGCAAACTCATCATATGTAAACGAACGAAAGCTGAATGCGGTTGACCGGTCGAGAGACAGACCGGGCGATGGCGTCTTTACTGACGCCATATGAGAAGCAAACTCCGTAGATACAAATGTATCAGAAACGGATGCTCGGGAGGTGTCTGCCAAACCTACCCCGCCCTCCCGTCTGCCCGATCCGAACAACCTGCGTGAAGTGCTGGCTTACTGGATCCGGCTTCGCCGTGTAGATAAGGGCTGGTCGCAGGAGCGACTGGCGATGGAGTGCGAGTTGGACCGGACCTATGTGTCGGCCGTGGAGCGATCGCGCTGGAATGTGTCGCTGTCCAATATCGAGCGCCTGGCCCAGGCCTTGGATGTGGAGCCGTGGATGCTGTTAAAGCCGCCTGCGGATTCCTTGAAAGGGAATTGAGGCTCGGTGCACGAGTGGCTTTACGGCAATCACGGCGGTCACCCGTCCCTGCATGACCTCCCCGTCCACGCTGCAGAGCTTCCAGCGTCCGCCCTTCCATGGACGCAGCTTTGCCCCGAACCCGCTGCCCCAGGGCGCGGGCCAGCGTGGACCGACCACCAGCAAGGCGGATACCTTGCCTTCGGCACCGCACTGCATCTCTATCCCGATCATCCAGACCCAGCGCGTGGAAGAGGTATGGCCGGTGCTGGCTTCTCCCTCGAGTCGCAGCAACGCACACCCTCGCCCTTCCAGCACGGTGGCCAGATCAGTGATGGAATGAATGGTGACGGGCTGTTCAGCCTGCACCTCACAGCCTGGGAGCAGTGCCTGCAGGACATGCTCGACCTCCAAAGGATCAGGGCGTGAAGCCCTTTCCTTTGGTAGCTTGGCTGCCAGCCGAGCCTGCGCCATGATGGTTGCACACTGGCTCACACACCACCAGGCACCTTGCGGATCCCGGTGCGTGGCCGAGCTGGACGGAGCGTCCAATAGCGGCAGCGCTTTCCAATGCCACGGCCCGGCCGCAGTCTGCACAGCGTATTCCCAGATCCCATCGAACCGCAGTCCATCCATATAGCGATGCGCCAGATGGAAGGTGGGTGGAGCGTTGGGCTCATGCTGGGTTCGCTGGGCCATGGCTAGCTCCTTCCGGCTGACCGCCCTCTCCTGGGGGATAGAACTCCCGCAGCACCTCCACAGCCTCTTCCCCCGTTTCCTCGAACAGCCCCTGCCCATATCCCTCGCGGGCCGCGGCA
Source organism: Comamonas humi (assembly GCF_054782535.1). Taxonomy (NCBI): domain Bacteria; kingdom Pseudomonadati; phylum Pseudomonadota; class Betaproteobacteria; order Burkholderiales; family Comamonadaceae; genus Comamonas; species Comamonas humi. The sequence goes on from NZ_BAAGSH010000013.1 coordinate 271,200, forward strand.
TCCAGAGCTGCTTGGTCCAGCCCACTGCTTCTGGCCTGCTCTGCCGCCTCTCGAGCCAGGAGCACAGCGGCCTCCAGATTCAGGCTCGGGCGCACACACAGGTCCACGTAGTAGATAGGTGCCCGGTGGGACTGGGTGGTGGACTTGCCCCTGAGCCGAAGCTCGAGCGGCAGATAGGCCAGCAACCTGTTGATTTCCACGCAAACCTGACCCACTATTTCCATCGAATCTTGACCCACCCTTGTTCGTGA
>NZ_BAAGSH010000014.1:0-93411 GCF_054782535.1 Comamonas humi
CCAGACCGTCTTTCCGATCAACCTCGCTGCGATCAGCGAAGCCTTGCATTGTAGCACAGATTTTTGTGCTTTGCGAGAAATTTTGAAGATCTTTTCAAACCGCCGAAACTTCTCGCAATCGACAGTACAGAAAAAATTAACTCCTTCACTGCCTACCCCTCGGGGCAATCAGCTCAGGAGCACCGCGCTGTCGATGGACTGAAGTATACAGGGGTTTTCCCGGCCTTCCGAACAATCCTGAGAAAAATCTCCAATTTGAACCAGCTTATTTGTCCAAATTATGACAAATCAAGCACTTAGGCTTCACGCACCGCTTTTTCGAGTGCGGCAACGAACATGTCGGCCACCTTGAAGCCTGCCTGCTGCTCGATTTCCTGGAAGCAGGTGGGGCTGGTGACGTTGATCTCAGTGATGCTGTGGCCAATGATGTCGAGGCCGATCAGCAACAGCCCACGAGGCGCCAGCCGTGCTCCTATATAGCGGGCGATGTCCTGGTCTTCCTGGGTGAGCGGCTGGGCCACGCCCTTGCCGCCGGCCGCCAGATTGCCGCGGATCTCGCTGCCCTGGGGGATGCGGGCCAAACAATAAGGAACCGGTTCGCCGCCAATGATGAGCACGCGCTTGTCGCCGGCCACGATCTCGGGCAGGTATTTCTGCACCATCACGCTTTGCGCCCCACCCTGGTTCAGGGTTTCGATGATGCTGCCGAGGTTCATGCCATCGGCACCCACGCGGAAGATGCCCATGCCGCCCATGCCGTCGAGCGGCTTGAGGATGATGTCCTGGTGCTGGGCGTGGAAGTCGCGGATGTCCTGCGCACGGCGCGTGACCAACGTGGGCGGCGCGAACTGGGCGAACTCCATCACCGCCAGCTTCTCCGGGTGGTCGCGCAGCGCCGCCGGTTTGTTGAAGACCTTGGCTCCTTCGCGCTCGGCCTGCTCGAGCAAATGGGTGGCGTAGAAGTATTCGCTGTCGAACGGCGGATCCTTGCGCATGATGACGGCATCGAAGGAGGCGATGGCCGCGCGCCGCTCCTGGCTGACGGTGAACCAGGGGTCGTCAGCGCCGGTCAGCACGATGTCGCGCACCTGCGCCGTGACCTGGCCGCCGCTCACCCACTGCATGTCCTGCGGTTCGCAGGCGCTGATGCTGTGGCCGTTCGCCTGCGCGCTGCGCATCATGGCGAAGGTGCTGTCCTTATAGATCTTGAAGACCTCCAGGGGGTCGGCGACGAACAGAATATGCATGGGAGTCCAGTCCAATCTCAATCGCGCGGCTTGCGCAGTTGCCCGTACTGTTGCACAAAAAGCGCGATGCTGCCGGCCACCACACCCCAAAACGCCGAGCCGACTCCGGCTATAGAAACACCGCTGAGCGTGACCAGGAAAGTAACCAGCGCGGCCTCGCGATATTGCTCGTCGCGCAGCGCCACCAGCAGGCCGTTGGCGATGGTGCCCAGCAGGGCAATGCCGGCGATTGCCACCACCAGCTCGCGCGGGAAGGCCATCAGCAGTCCGGCAATGACCGCGCCAAAACAGCCCAGCGCCACATAGATCACGCCGCAGCTCACCGCGGCCGTATAGCGGCGCTTGCGGTCGGGGTGCGCCTCTTCGCCCATGCAGATGGCGGCGGTGATGGCGCTGAGGTTGAACGCATAGCCGCCGAAGGGCGCCAGCAGCAGGGTGGTCACGCCGGTCATGGTGATGATCTTGGAGATGGGCAGGTCGTAGCCCGAGGCCCGGATGACCGCCACGCCCGGCAGGTTCTGCGATGCCATGGTGACCACGAACAGCGGCAGCGCCAGGCTCACCGCGGCCGAGAAGCTGAAGCTGGGCATGGTGAACACCGGCCAGGTCCAGGCGCCATGCACGGCCGACCAGACGATGCGCCCCTGCCCCAGGGCCACGCCAATGCCGATCAGCAGGGTGACCATGACGGCATAACGCGTCCACCAGCGCCGCGCCACCAGGTAGCCTAGCAGCATGGCCACCACCAGCCACAGGTTGCCTGTGGCGGCGGCAAAGGCGTCGAGGCCGAAGCGCGTGAGCACCCCGGCCAGCAGGGCCGAGGCGATGGCCAGCGGGATGCGGTCCATCAGCCGCTCGAACCAGCCGGTGGCACCGGCCAGCGTAATGAGCGCGGCACTGACCATGAAGGCGCCGACCGCCTCGGGCATGGAGAAGCCGCCCGCAGCCCCAGCCGTGGCCAGCACGGCCGCACCGGGCGTGGACCAGGCCACCATCACCGGCTTGCGCAGCCACATGGATGGCAGCCACGAGCACAGGCCCATGCCGATGCCCAATGCCCAGACCCAGGACGAGACCTGCTCGGGCGTGGCACCGAAGGCCTGCGCGGCCTGGAAGACGATGGCGATGGAGCTGGTCAGGCCGACCAGCACGGCCACGAAACCGGCCACGAAGGCCGAGGGGCTCCAGTCACGGAAGAACTGCATGGGGCAAGGCGATGCGGCGGGCGCACGGGCACAAAAGCCCGCAGCCTACCAGCAATCGGCCCGGCCCGCTGCCGCGGAAGCAGCAGCGCCTATACCTCGACCTTGGAGCCCAGCTCGACCAGGCTGTTGCTGGGCAGCAGCAGGAAGTCGCCCACGCCGGCCGCGTTGTGGTGCATCTGCGCGAACAGCTTCTGGCGCCAGGGCGCCATGCCCACGTTCTTCTCCGAGGGCACGAACACGTCGCGCGACAGGAAATAGCTGGTAGCCATGCTTTCCATCTCGCAGCCGCGCCCGCGCAGCACCTGCAGCGCGGCGGGCACGTCCGGGTCGTTCTTGAAGCCGTAGTTGATCTGCGCGCTCCAGCAGTTGCTGCCCAGCGCCTGCATCTGCACCCGCTTGTCCAGGCCGATCCACGGCACCTCGTGGTTGACGATGGTGAGGAAGATGTTCTGCTCGTGCAGCACCTTGTTGTGCTTGAGGTTGTGCAGCAGCGCCGTGGGCACCACGTTCGGGTCGGCCGTCAGGAACACCGCCGTGCCCGGCACGCGGGTCAGCGGCTGCTGCAGCACCATCTGCAGGAAACCCTTGAGCTCGATGCCGTCGGCGTGCAGCTTTTCGTGCACCAGGTCGCGCCCCCGCTTCCAGGTGGTCATCAGCGTGAACATGCACAGGCCGATGGCCAGCGGGAACCAGCCGCCGTCGAACAGCTTGAGCGCATTGGAGCTGAAGAAGGTGATGTCGATCACGAAGAAGAAGGCCGTGGGCGTCAGCGCCAGCCACAGCGGGTACTTCCAGCCCTTGTGCAGCACGAAGAAGGTGAGCACGGTGGTGATGGTCATGTCCAGCGTGACGGCGATGCCGTAGGCCGCGGCCAGGTTGCTGCTGGAGCGGAACAGCAGCACCGCGAGCGCGATCGCCACGCACAGCCCCCAGTTGATGAAGGGGATGTAGATCTGCCCGGTGTCGCGCACGCTGGTGTGCTCGATGCTCAGGCGCGGCAGGTAGCCCAGCTGGATCACCTGCTTGGTGACGCTGAAGGCGCCGGTGATCAGGGCCTGCGACGCGATCACCGTCGCCATGGTCGCCAGCACCACCACCGGCAGCGTGGCCCAGTCGGGGCCGAGCATGAAGAAGGGGTTCTTCACCGCCTCGGGGTTCTCCAGCAGCAGCGCGCCCTGGCCGAAGTAGTTCAGCGTCAGCGCGGGCATGGCGATGGAGAACCAGGCAATGCGGATGGGCCTGCGCCCGAAGTGGCCCATGTCGGCGTACAGCGCCTCGGCCCCGGTAACGCACAGCACCACGGCGCCGAGGATGATGAAGCTGATGCCGGGGTTGTCGATGATGAAGCGCAGCGCGTGGTGCGGGCTCAACGCCCACAGGATGGTCGGATGCCCGACCAGGTTCCACAGCCCCAGCAAGGCGATGCTGATGAACCACAGCACCATGATGGGGCCGAAGAAGCGCCCCACGTCGGCCGTGCCGCGCTTCTGGATCAGGAAGAGCCCGGTCAGCACCACCAGCGTCAGCGGGATGACGGCGCCCTTGAAGCGCGGCGACACCACCTCCAGGCCCTCGACGGCCGACAGCACCGAGATGGCCGGCGTGATGACGCCGTCGCCATAGAACAAACAGGTGCCGAAGATGCCCACCATCATCAGCGTGGCGCGCAGCCTCGGCTGGTCCTTCACCGCCTGCGAGGCCAGCGCCAGCATGGCGATCAGGCCGCCCTCGCCGTTGTTGTCGGCGCGCAGTACCAGCACCACGTACTTGAGCGACACGATGAGCGTCAGCGTCCAGAACAGGATGGACAGCACGCCATAGACGTTGGCATGGGTGAAGGGCACATGCCCCGAGCCGAAAACCTCTTTCACCGAATAGAGCACGCTGGTGCCTATATCGCCATACACCACACCGACTGCGCCCAGCGTCAGAGCGCCGAGCGAAGATTTTGAGCTGCTTTGCACGTCAAACCTTTGCCACCATGCGTTGGCATGGCCTTCTTATTGGGTGTCGATTGTGCGCCATCCGGCGGATTTTGAATGCGGGACAGTACCACTTGACAGCGGGTCGTCTGCTTTTTGAACAAAAACAGCCTCCAGCGCTTATGCAGCAAGCGCCAGAAGCTATATTTTTAATAGCAAATACTTCAACCCGGCTGCGGAATCAGTCGTAGGTTTCGGCCTCGGGGTCGGTCGCCTCCAGCTCGTAGCTGGCGGCCAGCATGGCCAGGCGCGCCACCACGCCATACATGTAGAAGCGGTTGGGCGCGCTGGCCCCCACCGAGTCGCCGGGCGAGATGCCGTGCTCAAAGGCCAGCGGGATGAAGTGGGCACCCGGCACGTTGAGGTTCTCCTCGCGCCCCTTGTCGGAGTGGGCGCGGTAGTAGCCGCCCACCACGTAGCGGTCGATCATGTAGACCACCGGCTCGGCGGCCTCGTCCTGCATGCGCTCGATGGTCTGCACGCCTTCCTGGATGATCACGTCGTGCACCGGCACGCCGCCCTTGCCCGTGGCCATCTGGCTGCGCACCTTGGCGCTCACGGACTGCAGTTCCTTCGCGTCGTGCACCGTCATCACGCCCAGGCCGTTGGTGCCGTTGTCGGCCTTGACCACGACGAAGGGCTTCTCGTTGATGCCGTATTCCTTGTACTTGCGCCGCACCTTGGTCAGCAGCGCGTCCACGCTCTCGCCCAGCTCCTGCATGCCGGGGTCGGCGTCGTCGAGAAAGTTGACATTGCCCAGGCGGCTGAACATGGGGTTGAGCAGCCAGGGATCGATGCCCATCAGCTTGCCGAAGCGCTTGACCACCTCCTCGTAGCTCTGGAAGTGGCGGCTCTTGCGGCGCACGCTCCAGCCGGCGTGCAGCGGCGGCAGCACGAACTGCTCGTAGACCTCTTCGAGGATGCCCGGCGCGCCCGCCGACAGGTCGTTGTTCAGCAGGATCGTACAGGGGTCGAAATGCCGCAGCCCCACGCGGCGCCCCTGGCGCAGCGCGGGTTCGAGCACCAGCTCCTGCTTGCCCACCTTCAGCTTCACCGCGTCCTTGATTTCTGGGTCGATGGAGCCGATGCGCACGTTCAGGCCCGCCATGCCGAAGATGTGCTGCAGCTGCAGCAGGTTGGCCAGGTACTGCGGGCTGGGCGTCTGGTTCTCGGGGATGATGAGCAGGTTGCGGGCCTCGGGGCAGATCTTCTCGATCGCCGCCATCGCCGCCTGCACTGCCAGCGGCACCATCTCGGGCGTGAGGTGCTGCCAGCCGCCGGGGAACAGGTTGGTGTCCACCGGCGCGACCTTGAAGCCGGCGTTGCGGATGTCCACCGACGAGTACAGCGGCGGCGTGTGCTCCATCCACTCCAGGCGGAACCAGCGCTCGATCGCAGGCATGGAGTCCAGCATGCGCTGCTCCAGTTCATCGATGGGCCCGGTCAGGGCGGTGATGAGGTTCGGGACCATAGGTATGTATTCTTCGTGGGCCCGCCACGCGGCGAGCGAGGTCAGTCGACCGGCAATTGTAGAGAATTGGAGTCGGACATTCGGCTTTTCAATAGCACCTTGCTGTCTATTGTGCTCGACAGGCGCGTGAACACCTGCTCAGCGCCGCCAGAAAGCCGGCGTCAGCAGCGCCATGAAGCTCAGGATCTCCAGCCGCCCCATCAGCATGGCGAGGGTGCACACGCCGAGCTGGAAGTCCGTCAGCCCCGCATAGTTGTTGGCCGGCCCGAGCGCGCCCAGCCCCGGCCCGGTGCAGTGCACGCTGGCCAGCGCGGCAGAGAAGGCCGTCAGCGGGTCCATGTCGGTCAGCAGCAGCACCATGGTCAGCCCGGTGATCGTGGCGCCATACACCAGCATGAAGGCCAGCACCGCGAAGATCATGCGGTCGGGCACCACGGCGCCGCCCATGGTCACCGGCTGCACGGCCTGCGGGTGCACCAGGCGCGTCATCTCGCGGCGGGTCTGCTTGAGCAGCAGGATCATGCGCGCCATCTTGATGCCGCCGCCGGTCGAGCCCGCGCTGGTGGCCACGCCCGACAGCAGCAGCATCAGCACCGGCGCGAACACCGGCCACTGCAGGTAGTCCACCGTAGCGAAACCCGTGGTCGTGGCCACCGAGATGGCGTGGAACATGCCCAGGCGCAGCGCCTCCATGGGGCCGTACACGCCCTTGAACCACAGCAGGCCGGCCACCAGCAGGCCGCTGCCGAGCAGGGTCAGGATGGTGGCGCGCATTTCCGGGTCCTGGTGCAGGCAGTTGAGCCGGCGCTTGCGCACCGCCACGAAGTACAGCGCGAAGTTGCAGCTGGCCAGCAGCATGAAGACGATGCAGATGCCCTCGAGCAGCGGCGACGAGAAATAGGCGAAGCTCGCGTCGTGCGGCGCGAGGCCGCCCAGGCTCACCGTGGCGAACATGTGCATCAGCGCGTCCAGCGGCGTCATGCCGCCCAGCCAGTAGGCCAGCGCGCACAGCAGCGAGAACACGCCGTACACGCCCCACAGGCCCTTGGCCGTCTCGGCCACGCGCGGCGTGAGCTTGGTGTCCTTGATCGGGCCCGCGGCCTCGGCGCGGAACAGCTGGCTGCCGCCCACGCCCAGCAGCGGCAGCACCGCCACCGCCAGGATCAGGATGCCCATGCCGCCCAGCCACTGCAGGAAGGTGCGCCATACGTTCAGCGACACCGGCAGCGTGTCGACATGGTTGAGCACGGTGGCGCCGGTGGTCGTCAGCCCCGAGACGGCCTCGAAATAGGCATGCACCCAGGTCAGCGGCCGGCCGATCTGCGCATACCCCAGCAGCAGCGGCACGCAGGCCACCACCGGCAGCGCCATCCACACGAAGGCCACCAGCATCACGCCGTGCCGCGCCTGCAGCTCGCGCCGGCTGCGGCGGCCCAGCCACCAGAGCATGGCGCCCGCGATGCCGGCCAGCGCCATGGCCTGCGGGTAGATCCAGAACACGCCGTCGTCCATCGCGTACGACACGCCGGCCGGCACCAGCATGACGCCGCCGAACAGCATCAGCAGCACGCCAAGCACGCGCAGGACGGGGAGGAAATCGGCCATGGTGTGGACGCCTAGAAGAAAGTGGCGCCGACGCTGAACAGCGATTCCACCTGGTGCACCAGGCGCTTGTTCGGCAGGAAGAGGATCACATGGTCGCCCGGCTGCAGCACGGTGCTGTTCGTGGGCACGATCACCTCGGGCACCACCGGCGGCGCGCCGGGGTCATCCGCCTCGGCATCGTCGACGCCGCTGCCGTTGGTGCTGCGCGAATCGGGCGCCGGCAGGCCGCGCACGATCAGGCCCACATGCACCTGGTGCGGCAGGTGCAGGCTGCCCACGCGCCGCCCCACCACCTTGCAGGTGCGCGCATCGCCGCGCACCACGATCTCCAGCGCCTCGGCCACGCCGCGGCGCAGGCTGTGCACTGCCTGCACGTCGCCCTGGCGCACGTAGGCCAGCAGCTCGCCCAGCACCGCCTGGGCGGGCGCGAGCGCGATGTCGATCTGCGTGCCGTGCATCAGCTCGGCATAGCTGCGGCGGTTGATCAGCGCCAGCACCCGGCTCGCGCCCAGCTTCTTGGCCAGCAGGCTGGCCATGATGTTGTCCTCGTCGTCGCTGGTCAGCGACAGGAACATGTCCACGTCCTCGATGCTCTCGCCCTCGATCAGGTGCTCGTCGGTGGCGTCGCCGCGCAGCACCAGCACGTTGGACGGCAGCTGCGACGCGAGGTAGACGCAGCGGTCCTCGTTCTTCTCGAGGATCTTGATCTGGAAGTCGCCCATGCCGCTCAGGTGCCGCGCCAGCCGGAAGCCCACGCGGCCGCCGCCGGCGATCATGATGCGGCGCATTGGCCGCTCGCGCTCGCCCACCTGCCGGTGGAAGGCCGCCAGCACCTGGTCGACCTGCTGGCGCGCCGAGAGGATGAAGACCTCGTCGCCCGGCTCGATGCGGGTGCTGTTCTCGCAGGGCACGAAGCGGTCGGCCTCGTGCAGGAAGCGCCGGTAGATGCCGACCACGCGCATGGGCACGTCGGGCACGCCCTGGCGCACGTCGGAGATCGACAGCCCCACCACCGGCGCGCCGCCGCGCGCGCGCACCGACACCAGGCAGGCGTGGCCCAGCGAGAACTCGCGCACCTGCAGGGCCTCGGGGTGCTCGACCAGCTTGCCGATGTAGTTCATCAGCGATTCTTCGGGGCAGAAGGCCCGGCTGACGGCGAAGCCCTCGTCCGCCAGCAGCTCGGGCTGGCTGCGCAGCGCCGTGTTGCGCACGCGCGCGATGCGCGTGGGGATGTTGTAGAGCATCTTGGCCAGCTTGCAGCAGACCAGGTTGGTGTCGTCCTGCGGCGCGCAGGCGATGAGCATGTCGGCATCGCGCGCGCCGGCCTCGGCCAGCACCGCGGGGTCGATGCCGTCGCCCACCACGCCGCGCAGGTCGAACCGGCTCTCCAGCTCGCGCAGGCGCGAGGCGTCGGTGTCGATGACGGTGATGTCGTTCTTCTCGCCGATCAGGTTGTCGGCCACGCTCTCGCCCACGCGGCCGGCGCCCAGGATGATGATTTTCATAGCGGTAGCAGCGATGGATGCTGGCGCATCATACCGCGCCCGGCCGCCATGGCGATTCTCAAAAAATATAGCTGCCAGCGCTTACTGCATAAGCGCTGGAGGCCAATTTTGCTTAAACCCGCACTTCGCCGTTGCCCAGCACCACATATTTCAGCGAGGTCAGGCCCTCGATGCCCACCGGGCCGCGGGCGTGGAACTTGTCGGTGCTGATGCCGATCTCGGCGCCCAGGCCGTACTCGAAGCCGTCGGCAAAACGCGTGCTGGTGTTAACCATGCAGCTGGCCGAGTCCACCTCGCGCAGGAACTGCTGCGCATGCATGTGGTCGCGCGTCAGGATGGCGTCGGTGTGGTGGCTGGAATAACGGTTGATGTGCGCGATGGCCTCGTCGACACCCGCCACCACCTTCACGCTGATGATGGGCGCCAGGTACTCCTCGCCCCAGTCCTGCTCGGTGGCAGGCACCAGCTTGGCGCCCTGCACGCCCTGCAGGATGGCCAGCGCCTCGGGATCGCAGCGCATCTCCACGCCCTTGGCGGCGTAGACCGCGCCGATTTGCGGCAGGAACTCGGCCGCCACGCCGCGCGCCACCAGCAGGCCCTCGCTGGCGTTGCAGGGGCTGTACTTGTGGGTCTTGGCGTTGTCGGCCACGGTCACGGCCATGGCGATGTCGCAGGGATCGTCCACGTAGGTGTGGCAGTTGCCGTCCAGGTGCTTGATGACTGGCACCTTGGCCTCGCGGCTGATGCGCTCGATCAGGCCCTTGCCGCCGCGCGGGATGATGACGTCCACATACTCGGGCATGGCGATGAGCTGGCCCACGGCCTCGCGGTCGGTGGTCTGCACCAGCTGCACGCCGTGCTCGGGCAGGCCGGCCTCGGCCAGCGCCTGGGCCACCAGCTTGGCCAGCACCTTGTTCGAGTCGATGGCCTCGGAGCCGCCGCGCAGGATACAGGCATTGCCGCTCTTGATCGACAGGCTGGCCGCCTCGATGGTCACGTTGGGGCGGCTCTCGTAGATCATGCCGAACACGCCGATCGGCACGCGCATCTGGCCCACGCGGATGCCGCTGGGCATCTGGCGCAGTGACGTGACCTCGCCGATCACGTCGGCCATCGCCGCCAACTGCTCGCAGCCCTGGGCGCAGGTCTCGAGCACCTTGGGCGTCAGGCGCAGGCGGTCCACCATCGGCGCCGACAGGCCGTTCGCCACCGCGCGTTCCAGGTCGCGGGCATTGTCCGCCTGCAGCGGCTCCACCTGCTCGCGCAGCAGGCGCGCCAGCGCCAGCAGGGCGCGGTTCTTGGTGGCGGCAGACGCTTTGGCCATCTCGGCAGCGGCCGTTTTGGCCTGCAGACCCAGCGTGTGCGTATAGTCGGCGATGTTCAGGGCGTTCATGCCCGCCATTGTGACGTATTTGCTGCAGCGCAGCGCCGCTGCCCAGAATGACCGGAGACCCTTCCTTGACAAGCACCGCCACCGACCAATTGGATGCCCTGCACGCCGCGCTGCGGCAGTTTGACGCGGGCGAACTCAGCGCCCAGGCGCTGAGCACCCAGGCCCGCGCGCAGGGCGATTTGCTGGCGGCGCTGCCGCCGCAGTTCGAGACCGTGCTGCTGCAGCTGCTGGACCGGCTGGAGTCCAGCGCGCTGTTCAGCGAGGAGAGCTGTTCCTTCAGCCAGAAGGACCTGCTCGACAGCCTGCGCCTGTGGGCGGACAAGGCTCGGGCCAGGCTGTAGGGCGACGGAAAAGTCGCCTGCCCGGGCCACCAGCGAGGCCCCAGGGCCTCAGCGGTAGGCCTTGCAGCATTGCTGGGCCAGCAGGTGCAGTGCACGCCAGCCGTCCTGCGGCCAGTCGGGGTGCTTGAGGCCCTTGACGATGCCGTCCACCACATGGGCGGAGTGCAGCAGGCGCGACGCGGTGGCGTCGTTCAGGCGCGGCGCGATGCGCTCGAAATGGCGCTCCTTCGCGCCCCAGATGCGGTTCTCGCGCAGCGCCATCGGCAGCGGCTTGCCGGCCTGCATCGCGTCCTTGACGCGCTTGAGCGCCCGGATGTCCTCGGCCAGCGCCCAATGCACCAGCACCTCGGCCTCGCCCTCGGCCTGCAGGCCGCCGAGCATGCGCGCCACGCGCATCCCCTGCCCCGACAGCACCGCATCCGACAGCTTGAACACGTCGTAGCGCGCCACGTTCAGCACCGCCTGCTCCACCTGCTCGAAGCCCAGCTCGCCGGCCGGGTGCAGCAGCGCCAGTTTCTGGATCTCCTGGTGCGCGGCCAGCAGGTTGCCTTCGACCCGGTCGGCAAAGAACTGCAGCGTGCGCAGGCCCTCGTCGCCGCCGGCCACGCGCTGGTTCTGCAGCGCGAGCCGCTGCGCGATCCACTGCGGCAGCGCCTGGCGTTCGATGCTGTCGATCTGCACCGACAGGCCCGCGCCGTCGAGCGCGCCGAACCAGGCGCTGGACTTGGCGGCCTTGTCCAGCCGCGGCAGCGTGACGAGGGTCAGCGTGCTGTCGTTGCCCTCGGCCGAGGCCGCGAGCTGCTGCAGCGCGACCGCGCCGTCCTTGCCGGGCTTGCCCGAGGGGATGCGCACCTCGACCACCTGCTTGTCGGCGAACAGGCTGAGCGAGCCGCCCGCTGCCAGCACCGCGCTCCAGTCGAAATGCGCGCCGGCCACGGTGAAGCTGCTGCGTTCGGTGTAGCCCGCCTGGCGAGCCGCCGCGCGGATGGCGTCGGCCGCCTCCTGCAGCAGCAGGGGCTCGTCGCCATACAGGGTGTAGAGCCCGCGCAGGCCCTTGGCCAGTTGCGCGGGCAGCTGGTTCAGTGCAATCTGCATCAGTCCACGGGCTTGGCTTGCTTGACCGTCGACAGGCGGCGCACGATCTGTTGCACCAGGTCGGTCTGCATGTTGCGGTAGAGCATTTCCTCTTCGGAGGCCTTGGACAGCGCGTAGGTTTCCACGTAGCTGATCTCGCGGTACTGCATCAGCTCGGTCTCGCCGATGTACTCGGCGCCGCCCTGGGTGCGCAGCCGGAACTTGGCCAGCAGGCGCACCTGCAGCTCGCGCACCTGGCCCGAGGCGTTGCGCGAGATGATCACGCGCTGGCGGCGCTGGCCCAGGTCGTCGTAGATGGCCTCGGCCTTGGTGGCATCGTTCGGGTCGCGCAGCACCTGCAGGCCGCTGCCCGAGGCCTCGAGGTTGCGCTGCAGCTCCTTCAGGAAGTCGGAGTTGGCCGCGCCGGCGAGGTAGATCGAGCGGAATGCGAAGTCCACCGAGCCGCGCAGTTTGAAGCCGCACGCCGCCAGCGGCAGCGAGGCGCCCAGAGTCAATAGCGTGCGTCTTTGCATGGGACCTAGACTACCACGTTGACCAGGCGGCCCGGCACCACGATCACCTTCTTGGGCGCCGCGCCATTGGCGAATTTCTGGAAGTCCTCGCTGGCCAGCGCCGCGGCCTCGATGGCGGCCTTGTCGGCCGCCGCGGGCACGCGGATCGCGCCGCGCAGCTTGCCGTTGACCTGCAGCATCAGCTCGATCTCGTCCTGCACCAGGGCCTCGGGATCGACCACGGGCCAGGGCGCGTCGAGCAGCTCGCCCTGCGCCTTGGCATAGCCCAGCTCGCTCCACAGCGCATGGGACAGGTGCGGCGTGGCCGGGTACAGCGCGCGCAGCAGCACGCCGAAGCACTCGACCGCGGCCTCGCGGCCGCCTTCGCTGTCCAGCGCCTTGAAGTCCTCGAGCGCGTTGATCATCTTCATCGCGCCGGAGACCACGGTGTTGTACTGCATGCGCTGGTAGTCGTAGTCCACCTGCTTGAGCACGGTGTGCACTTCCAGGCGCAGCGCCTTGGCCTCTTTGCCGAACTTGATGCCTTTTACGCCTTCAGAGCCCGCCACGCTTGCGCGAGCAGCTTCGAATTCAGGAGCAGACAGCTTGACGCCGTAGTTGTAGACGCGGCGCAGGAAGCGGTAGCTGCCCTCGACGGCGGCGTCGTTCCACTCCAGCGTCAGCTCGGGCGGCGCGGTGAACATGGTGTACAGGCGGGCCGTGTCGGCGCCGTACTTCTCGATCAGCTCCTGCGGATCGATGCCGTTGTTCTTGGACTTGGACATGGTGCCCACGCCCTCGTAGTCGATCTCGGTGCCCGCGGGCAGCAGGCCGTCGGCGCTGTCCACGGCCGTCTTGAGCCTGGCGCCGACGATCTTGCCGTCATCGCCCATCACGTGCTCCACGTCCTTGGGCCAGAAGTATTCCTTGGCGCCCTTGGCCGTGCGGCGGCTGTAGATGTGGTTGAGCACCATGCCCTGCGTCAGCAGCTTGGTGAAGGGCTCGTCGATCTTGAGCAGGCCCAGGTCGCGCATGACCTTGGTCCAGAAGCGCGCGTACAGCAGGTGCAGGATGGCGTGCTCCACGCCGCCGATGTACTGGTCCATCGGCATCCAGTAGTCGGCGCCCTCGGCCACCATCTGCTCGCCGTTCTTGGCGTCGCAGTAGCGCATGAAATACCAGGACGAGTCCACGAAGGTGTCCATGGTGTCGGTCTCGCGGCGCGCGCTCTTGCCGCAGCAGGGGCAGACCACGCCGGCGTGGAAGGCTTCGCTCTTGACCAGCGGGTTGCCCGAGCCATCGGGCACCAGGTCCTGCGGCAGCACCACGGGCAGATCCTTCTCGGGCACGGGCTGCGGGCCGCAGTCCTCGCAGTGGATGATCGGGATCGGCGTGCCCCAGTAGCGCTGGCGGCTGATGCCCCAGTCGCGCAGGCGCCAGGTGGTCTTGAGCTCGCCCAGGCCCTTGTCGCCCAGCAGGCGGGCCACGGCGGCCACGGCATCCTTGTGGTTCAGGCCGTCGAACTCGCCGGAGTGGATCAGCACGCCGCGTTCCTTGTCGCCGTACCAGTCATGCCACTGCTTGTCGTCGTAGGCGCCCTGGCCTTCCACGGCCACGACCTGCTTGATCGGCAGGCCGTACTTGTTGGCAAAGGCGAAATCGCGCTCGTCGTGCGCGGGCACGCCCATCACGGCGCCATCGCCGTAGCTCATCAGCACGTAGTTGCCGACCCAGACCTCGACCTGGGCGCCCGTGACCGGGTGCGTGACGAACAGGCCCGTGGGCAGGCCTTCCTTTTCCTTGAGTGCGAGTTCGGCCTCGGTCGTGCCGCCCTTCTTGCATTCCTCGATGAAGGCAGCGAGCTTGGGGTTGGTCGCGGCGGCGTGCAGCGCCAGCGGGTGCTCGGGCGCCACGGCGCAGAAGGTCACGCCCATGATGGTGTCGGCGCGCGTGGTGAAGACGAACATCTTGCCGTCGCCGATCAGTTCGCCTTGGGCACTCTTGATGTCGTGCGTGAACGCGAAGCGCACGCCGGCGCTCTTGCCGATCCAGTTCTCCTGCATCAGGCGCACCTTGTCGGGCCAGCCAGTCAGGGTTGCCTTGTCGCCGCCGAGCTGCACGTGGTCGAGCAGCTCCTGCGCGTAGCCGGTGATGGCCAGGTAGTAGCCGGGGATCTCGCGCTTTTCCACCAGCGCGCCGGTGCGCCAGCCGCGGCCGTCGATCACCTGCTCGTTGGCCAGCACGGTCTGGTCCACCGGATCCCAGTTCACGACCTGGGTCTTGCGGTAGGCGATGCCCTTGTCCAGCATCTTGAGGAACAGCCACTGGTTCCAGCGGTAGTAGTCGGGATCGCAGGTGGCGACTTCGCGGCTCCAGTCGATGGCCAGGCCCATGGCCTGCATCTGCTTTTTCATGTACGCGATGTTCTCGTACGTCCACTTGGCCGGCGGCACCTTGTTCTTGAGCGCGGCGTTCTCGGCCGGCAGGCCGAAGGCGTCCCAGCCCATGGGCATCAACACGTTGTAGCCCTTCATGCGCAGCTGGCGCGTGAGCATGTCGTTGATGGTGTAGTTGCGCACGTGGCCCATGTGCAGCTTGCCGCTGGGGTAGGGCAGCATGGAGCAGGCGTAGAACTTGGGCTTGGTCTTGTCTTCGGTGACGCGGTAGGCGTCGCCCGCGGCCCAGTGGGCCTGCGCGGCGCGCTCGACTTCGATATGGTTGTATTTGTCTTGCATGGAACGGCTCGGAAAAACAGGCGGACGCGCCACCGGCAGGGGGCGCGTCCCGCAAAAAAACAGGCGGGCCGCGGCCATCGCTGGAGCGCGTCCCGAATTGGTCGAAGATTGTAGGCGCTTCGGCCAATGCAACCACGGCGCCATGGTATGCGCGGCGGCGCCGAAAACGCAGTGCGGCGCCGGGTTTTTGGCCGCGCTGTCAAAATACCCGTCAAATCCATCGATAGCGCTTGCCTGTATTGCGTAAGCAGCTCTTGTTTCAAGAGCACTCTCCGCGCCCGGCCCGCGCTGGCCCCGGCATGCCCGCCCTCCCCCAACCTCAGGAACACGCCCCCGTGAGCTTTGACGTTTTCGCTTCCCTCCACGCCTTCGATCCCTGGATGCAGACCGCCATCGCGCTGGCCGCGCTGGTGCTGCTGGCCTACGCGCTGCGCTGGGCAGTGCGCCTGGTGCTGCTGCGCGCCGTGCCGCGCTTTCGGCGCGGCCTGCCCGCCGGCTGGCTGCAGGCGCTGCTGGGCGACGCGGTGCTCACGCGGCTGTCGCAGCTGGTGCCGTCGCTGGTGATCCAGGCCGGCATCTTCGCGGTACCGCACCTGCACCCGGTGGCCACCACCGTGATCCGCAACGTGGCGGTGGCCGTCACCGTGCTGCAGGCGGCACGGGTGCTGACCGCGCTGCTGGATGCGCTGGAGCACTACAACCAGGCATCGATCGCCGCGGCGCGCGACACGGGCGCCCCCACGCGCTCCATCAAGAGCTATGTGCAGCTGGGCAAGCTCGTCATCCTGCTGGTGGCCGGCGTGGTGGTGGTGGCGACGCTGATCGACCGCTCGCCGCTGATCCTGCTGTCTGGGCTGGGCGCGATGTCGGCGGTGCTGATGCTGGTGTTCAAGGACACCATCCTGTCCTTCACCGCCGGCGTGCAGCTCGCGGGCAACGACATGCTGCGCGTGGGCGACTGGCTGCAGATGGACCAGGTCGGCGCCGACGGCGCGGTGGTGGACATGGCGCTGAACACGGTGAAGATCCGCAACTGGGACAACACCATCACCACCATCCCCACCTGGCGGCTGATGAGCGAGAGCTTCCGCAACTGGCGCGGCATGTCCGAATCGGGCGGGCGCCGCATCAAGCGCGCGCTGAACCTGGACGCCGGCACCGCGCGCTTCCTCACGCCCGCCGAGATCGACGCGCTGGGCCAGATCGCGCTGCTGCGTCCCTACCTGACCCAGGTGCGCGCCGACATCGCCGCCTACAACGCCGACTTCGCCCGCCAGTCACCCGACATGGCGCACGAGATCGTGAACCTGCGCGCGCTCACCAACATCGGCACCTTTCGCGCCTACGTCAACGCCTACCTGCGCGCCCACCCGCGCCTGCGCCAGGACATGACGCTGATGGCGCGCATGCTGCAGCCCACCGAGAACGGCATGCCCATCGAGATCTACGCCTTCACCGCGACCACGGCGTGGACGGAGTACGAAGCCATCCAGGCCGATATCTTCGACCACCTCGTGGCCATCCTGCCCGAGTTCGGGCTGCGCGCCTTCCAGAACCCCTCGGGCAGCGATCTGGCGCTGGCGCTGCGACCGGGTAGCATTTCGCAATGAAAAAAAGGAGCTGCCAGCGCTTGTTGCATGAGGAATTCAGCTATCTTTCAATAGCAAACACCCATGCAGCAATCGCCAGTAGCTCCTATTTTTTCGATCCCTCGGCCGGCTGCGCCACAAAGCCGAGCCGGCTCAGCCCGGCGGAGTGGGCCGCATCCATGACGCCGACCACGCTGCCGTAGGGCACGGCGCGGTCCACGCTCAGTTGCACCTCGGTATCGGGCCGGCTCGCGCCCACCTGCTTGAGCCGTGCCTGCAGCGCCGGCAGGTCGGTGGCCTCGCCGTCGGCAAAGAGCCGGCCTTCGGCATCGATCTGCACGGCGATGGCCGCCGGCGCATCGCTGGGCGTGGCCGAGCGCGCCTGCGGCAGGTCCAGCCGCAAGGAGGCCGCCAGCAGCGGCGCCGCCAGGATGAAGATCACCACCAGCACCAGCATCACGTCCACCAGCGGCGTGACGTTGATGGCGCTGATCGGCTGCGCGGCCTGCGATGCCCGTAAGCGCCCGAATGCCATGGCCAGCCCCCTTCAGCGTGCGCCCACCGACGCCAGATTTTGGTGTGCCCCCGGCATGCCGCCGGCGGGGGATGCGAGCGGGTCCTCCGCGTCCATGCGCCCCTTGGCCCATTCGCACAGGTCGTGCGCCAGGCCTTCGAGCTGCTCCTCGACCAGGGCCGTCCGGCGGCCCAGCAGGTTGTAGGCCAGCACGGCGGGAATCGCCACGGCCAGGCCCGCGGCCGTCATGACCAGGGCCTCGCCCACCGGGCCGGCCAGCTGCTCGATGCTGATGCGTGCCGTGCCGGCCAGCGCCACCAGCGCCTGGTGGATGCCCCAGACCGTGCCCAGCAGCCCGACGAAGGGCGCCGTGGCGCCGATGGTGGCCAGCAGGGTCTGGCCCCACTGCAACTGCCGCGCCGCGGCCAGCAGCGCATCGCGCAGCACGCGCGTGGCCTGCACCGGCGTGCCGCTGGCGGCCGCCAGGCCGGTGGCGCCGGCGCTCAATCCCTGCATCGCGGCGACCGCGGGGCCGACGATGCCGCTGCGGTCGAGGCTGGAGGCCTGTTGCGCGGCCTGCGCCCAGTCAGGTGCCTGCCAGAAGGCGTGGATGGCGCGCGGCGTATCGCGCCCGGCCCGCGCCAGCCACCACCACTTGGCGGCGATCACCACCCAGCTCGCCACCGACATGGCCAGCAGCACGCCGGCCGTGCAGCGGCTCACCCAGTCCGTTTGCGCCAGCCATTGCACGGGGGTCATGGTCTTGCCTAGTCGTTCAGGCCCAGTACGTCGTACATGTCGAACTGCCCGGTGCGGTGTGCCGCCAGGAAGCGCGCGGCCCGCAGGCTGCCCTGCACGTAGCCGGCGCGGCTGTTGGACTTGTGCGCGATCTCGATGCGCTCGCCGCTGCCGATGAACATCACCGAGTGCTCGCCCACGATGTCGCCACCGCGCACGGTGGCAAAGCCAATGCTGCCGTCGACGCGCGCGCCGGTGTCGCCATAGCGCTCGTACACGGCACGGTCGGCCAGCCGCGTGCCCTGGGCCTCGGCGATCACCTCGCCCATCTTCAGCGCGGTGCCCGAAGGCGCATCCACCTTGTGCTTGTGGTGGGCCTCGACGATCTCGACGTCGTAGCCGGCATCCAGCGCCTTGGCCGCCATCTCCAGCAGCTTCATGGTCACGTTCACGCCCACGCTCATGTTCGGCGCGAAGACGATGGCCGTCTTCTCGGCGAAGCGGGCGATCTCGGCCTTCTGCGCCTCGCTGAAGCCGGTGGTGCCGATCACCACCTGCACGCCGCGCTCGGCGCACACGGCCAGGTGGGCCAGCGTGCCCTCGGGGCGGGTGAAGTCGATCAGCACGTCGGCCTGGGCCAGGCCCTGCTGCAGGTCGGCGGTGATGGCCACGCCGCTGGTCTTGCCCAGGAAGCCCGCGGCATCGCTGCCCAGCAAAGGGCTTTGCGGCACGTCGAGCGCGCCGGCCAGCACCAGGCCTTCCGCCTGGACGATGGCCTCGATCAGCATGCGGCCCATGCGGCCGCCGGCGCCGGCCACGGCAATGCGGCGGGCGGAAGTGGAAGAAGTGGTCATTCTGGAGATCGCCTGGTCAATCAATGCTCATGCAGGGCCTGCACGGGCCCTGCCCCAACTTGCCTATCGCGCCGGGGTTTCCAGCGGCGGGTAGCTGCTGGGCCGCACGCCCGTGGGCGCATCGGGCTTGGCGGCGTCCGCGGCCTCGGCATCGCCCTCGGCAGCCGGTTTGCTGCTGTGCTTGGCCAGCTGCTCGGGCGTGGCCTCGAGCACCGGCACCTTGGGGTTCTTGATAGCCGTGGTCAGCGAGGCGACGAACTCCTCCTCGCTCGGCATCTCGTCGCCCTCGAAGCGGTCGAGCGCGTCTTCCTTGAAGAAGACCGAGAACTTGCGGGTCTGCTCGGCCACGCCGGGACGCTTGATGGTGAAGACGTAGTCCCAGCGGTCGGCATGGAAAACGCTGGTCAGCAGCGGCGTGCCCAGCACATCCTTGACCTGCTGGCGGCTCATGCCCTGCTGCAAGGCCTCGACCTGCTGCTTGGTCACGACGTTGCCCTGCACCACTTCGACCTTGTAGGGCGTGATGGCACTGGCGAATTTGCGGCTGGCATCGTTGAAGGTGCCGCAGGCCGCGACGCTGGCTCCGAGCGCCAGCATCAGTGCGAGGCGGACGCTGGAGGTGACTTGAACGGGCATGGTTATATACATAGCGATATGATCGGCCATTGTAGCGGCAGGCCTGTCGCCAAGCCCCGCAAACACTCCAGGAGCCATGAACAACCATATCGACGAACTCAAGAGCACCGGCCTCAAGGCGACCCTGCCACGACTGAAGATCCTCGACATCTTCCAGACCGGCAGCCAGCGCCACATGACGGCCGAAGACGTGTTCCGCGTGCTGCTGGAAGAGCGCTCCGACATCGGTCTGGCCACCGTGTACCGCGTGCTCACGCAATTCGAGCAGGCCGGCATTCTGATCCGCAGCAACTTCGAGGGCGGCAAGGCCGTCTACGAGCTGAACGAAGGCCAGCACCACGATCACTTCATCTGCACGACCTGCGGCAAGGTGGAAGAGTTTTTCGACCCCGAGATCGAAAAGCGCCAGCAGCTGATCGCCCAGCAGAAGGGCTGGACGGTGCACGACCACGCCATGGCGCTGTACGGCCAGTGCGCCGAGTGCGCAGCCAAGCTGCACCGCTAGCCCATTCACTACCAAATAAATAGCTGCCAGCGCTTAATGGATAAGCGCTGGCAGCTATTTTTATGGGTATTTAAATCTCGACGCCGCGCGCCATGGCCTTGCGGTGGCGGTCGACGAATTCCTGGTAGGTATCAATACCGCGCAGTTGCAAAATAGTGTTGCGCACCGCGGCTTCGACCAGCACGGCGATGTTGCGGCCGGCCACCACCTGGATCACGACCTTGAGCACCGGGATGCCCAGCACGTCCTGCGTCAGCGGCGCCGACGGCAGGCGCTCGTAGTCGCGCTCCATGGTTTCCTTGCGCACCAGGTGCACGATGAGCTTGAGCCGCATCTTGCGCCGCACCGCCGTCTCGCCGAAGATCGCGCGGATGTCGAGCAGGCCGATGCCGCGCACCTCGAGCAGGTTCTGCAGCAAATCGGGGCACTTGCCCTCGATCGTGGTCTGGTTGATGCGGTACAGGTCGACCGCGTCGTCGGCCACCAGGCCGTTGCCGCGGGTGATCAGCTCCAGCCCCAGCTCGCTCTTGCCCAGGCCCGATTCGCCGGTGATCAGCACCCCCAGCCCCAGGATGTCCATGAACACGCCGTGCATGGTCGTGCGGTCGGCGAAATGCTTGGACAGGTAGGCGCGCAGCACATCGATGACGAAAGCGGCCGACTCCTGCGTGGAGAACATCGGGATCTGCGCCCGCTCGCACATCGACAGCAGTTCCTGCGGCGCGCCCTGGCCGTCGGCCAGCACCAGCACCGGCGGCTCCAGCGTCACGATGCGGGCGATGCGCCGCTTGCAGTCCTCGGTGGTGGAATTGGTGAGGTAGGCGATCTCGCGCTCACCCAGCACCTGGGCCCGGTAGGGATGGATGTAGTTCAGGTAGCCGACGAGGTCGGCGCTGGAGCGCGCGCTGCGCACCGCCACCTCGTCGAAGCGCCGCTCCGACGCGCCCAGGCCGGCGAGCCACTCCCAGCGCAGGGAACTGCGGAACGCCTCGAACAGGACGTCGGCACTGACGACATTGGGTTTCACGATCCGGATCCTTCCGATTCAACCTGCCGCGGGCCGCGCGCAGGCATGCCGCCGAGGTTAACAGAGCAGGACTTCCGCCCACAAGAAGGCGCCCATGGCATTTACCCAGGGCAGACGCCTGGCCCGGGCTGGATGGGCGCAAGCCGTGCAGAGCTCAGGCGGATACCTGGTGGGAGGAAACGTGGGAGGCCGACTGCCAGTGGGCAATCATGTCGTGCAGTTCCTGGGCATTGGCGGTCACCTTCATCTGGTCGCGCAGTGCGCCATTGCTCAGCAACTCGGCGATCTCGCCCAGGATTTCCAGGTGCTGCTGGGTGGCCGCCTCGGGCACCAGCAGGAAGATGAGCAGGCTGACCGGCTGCTCGTCCGGTGCATCGAAGCCGATGGGACGCGCCAGTTGGAACACCGCCGCCATCGGCGACTTCAGCCCCTTGATGCGGCCATGCGGAATGGCCACGCCATGCCCGAGGCCGGTCGATCCCAGGCGTTCACGGGCAAACAGGCTGTCCGTGACGAGGGCGCGCGACAGCCCATGCAGGCTTTCAAACAGGAGGCCAGCTTCCTCGAATGCGCGTTTTTTGCTGGTGACATCAACGCTCACTAACACTTGGGCGGGAGGCAATATGGAGGCAAGACAGTTCATGGAGTGTGTGTCAGCTGGCAATCGGCGCGGCATGCTCGGACAAACGCAGCTACGCCACAGCAGTGGCGTAGCTGCCCCGTATTATCGGATACGGATCGTTCAAGCTTTTTACTCGGCTTTAACGCCCGTAGGAAGGCTCATGCCATGGCTTGCCGGAGGGCATCGCTGTGGTGGGATTGAACACGCTGCTTGTGACGGTTCACCATGCGGTCGAGACGGTCGACCAGTGCATCGACGGCCGCATAGAGATCGTGGTGGCTGCATTGCACGCACAGGTCGTCGCCCTTCACGCGCAGGTTGCAAACCACTCGCTGCCGCTTCTCCTTTTCCTTCTGTTTCTCGACGGAAAGCAAAACCTTTGCATCCACCACCTGGTCGAAATGGCGCGTCACGCGAGACAGCTTGGCTGTTACATATTCGCGCAGCGCGGGGGTGACGGCCAAGTGGTGACCGCTGATCGTCAGATTCATGAACAAGTCTCCTTCTGCAGGACAGAAACATGCGCCGATTTTGAAAAAACCGAGGCATTACGAGGGCGGAAACACATGCATGCGTGGAAACCACTATGCGCCCGGCTCTGCAAAATTGCAAGCCCATGACAGTGCTGTGGATCGGGTATTGCCCGGCCCCTTGCTTCGGCTACGGTCGCGTTTGTTACAAAACCGTGGCCGACGGCCTGCAAGCAATTGTGTTCTGGCCGTGATGGGCATGGCCTGTGCCGCTCCTAAAAGTGCAGGCTCCCAGCAGGCCCGGGCCGTTGCTTTTCACTTATCGGACTACGTGCTTTGCTGCGCAGGCCGGCCGCCCTGCCCCGGTACAAGGCCACCTGCGGCAGGCATCTATCCGTTGGCGACTAAAATCCCCTGTTGGGTCCGCGCCAGCCTTGGCCAGACCTCCGCAATCGAGCCCTCTTCCCGACCATGACCCAAGCCACCACGACCGCACTGCACACTTCCAAGATCACCTCGCTGCCGCTGCTTGCGCGCGGAAAGGTGCGCGACAACTATGCGGTGGGCACGGATCGCATCCTGATGGTGGCCTCCGACCGGCTGTCGGCCTTCGACGTGATCATGGGCGAGCCCATTCCCGGCAAGGGCGCGCTGCTGACGCAGATGGCGCTGTACTGGTTCGACAAGCTGGGCAACATCTGCCCCAACCACCTGACCGGCGATGCACCCGAGAGCGTGGTCACGCCCGCCGAGGTGCCGCAGGTGCAGGGCCGCTCCATGCTGGTCAAGCGCCTGAAGCCCGTGCCCATCGAGGCCGTGGTGCGCGGCTACCTGGCCGGCAGCGGCTGGAAGGAATACCAGGATTCGCAGTCGGTCTGCGGCGTACCCCTGCCCGCCGGGCTGACGAACGCGGCCAAGCTGCCCCAGCCCATCTACACGCCGGCGGCCAAGGCCGAGGCCGGCGAGCACGACGAGAACATCACCTTCGAGCGCACGGTCGAGATCGTCGGCCCCGAGTTGGCGGCCCAGATCCGCGACATCAGCATCGCCATCTACCAGAAGGCTGCGGCCATCGCGCTCGAAAAGGGCATGATCATTGCCGACACCAAGTTCGAGTTCGGCCTGGACGAGAACAACCAGCTGGTGCTGATGGACGAGGTGCTGACGCCCGACAGTTCGCGCTACTGGCCGGTCGAGGGCTACGCCGACGCGCTGGCCCAGGGCGCCAACCCGCCGAGCTACGACAAGCAGTTCGTGCGCGACTGGCTGGAGCAGGCCAAGGTGAACGGCAAGCCCTGGGACAAGACCGCGCCGGCGCCCCGCCTGCCGCAAGACGTGATCGAGAAGACCGCCGCCAAGTACCGCGAGGCCCTGCAGCGCCTGCTGGCCTGAGCCCCTCGCTTCCAAATACAGCAAAACCTGCCTGCCCGGCAGGTTTTTTTTTGAACAAGCGACAAATTCGAACGAATGTACTTTTTTATACACATCTGATACGAACGGTCGTGCTTTTTTCTGCAAGCTCGGTTGAAAATAGCTCCATAACCCATTCACCAAGCAAGGAGACAAGCCAATGAAATTTTCCAAAACCCGGGCCGTTGGCCTCGCACTGCTGGCTGCCACTGCAGGCAGCGCCTATGCCCAGAAGGCCGGAGACTGGGTGGTCGGCGGCGGCGCGCTGGTCTACGCGCCGCAGGACAGCACCACGCCGCTGCGCTTCGTGAGCCCCTTCGAACGCGAGATCCCCGGTTCGGGCGCGGACGTGAAGAGCGCTACGACGCTGGGCCTGAACGTGCACTACTTCCTGACCGACAACTGGGCCATCGAAGGCGTGCTGGGCGTGCCGCCCAAGATCAAGATCGAGGGCGCCGGCACGCTGGCGCCGATCGGCGAACTCGGCAGCGCCAGGCTGTATGCGCCGTCGGTGCTGGCCAAGTACTTCTTCGGCAATGCCGACGACAAGTTCCGCCTGTCGGTCGGCGCCGGTCTCACCTATACCTCCTTCCACAGCGTCAGCCTGACCAATGGTTTGCAGAACACGCTGGGTGGCGCGCTCCGGCTGCCGCCGGGCGCATCGAGCACGACGGCGAAGATCGATGCCAAGTGGTCACCGGTGCTGAACGTGGGCGCGAACTATGCCTTCGACAAGAACTGGGGCCTGACCTTCTCGGTGTCCTACATCCCGATGAAGACCGATGCCACCCTGACCACCCGGGTTGGCGGCAAGGAAGTGGCGGTCTCGAAGACGCGCGTGACGCTGGACCCCATCGTCCCCTTCCTGTACCTGACCTACAAGTTCTGAACGTTCAACTGGAGCGGAGATTCAGGCGCCCTGCGGGGCGCCTTTTTTTGCCTACATCAGGTGCTTGATCGCCTGGTCGACCCAGAACAGCACCAGCCCGATCAGCCCGCCCACCAGCGTGCCGTTGATGCGGATGAACTGCAGGTCGCGGCCGATGTTCCATTCGACCAGGTCGCTCAGCTCGCGCGCATCCCAGCGCTTGACGGTTTCCTGGATGTGCGCGGCCAGGAACTGCGAGATATCGGGCGCCAGCCCCTGCACCCAGAGTTCCATGCGCTGGTTCAGCGAGCGGCGCAGCGCCTCGTCGCCGGCCAGCGAGCGGCCCAGCCACAGGCCCATGGCGCGCACGTTGCGCGCCAGCATCGAGTTCTCGCTCGCCAGGTCGCGCTGCAGGCCGGCGCGCAGGCTCTGCCACAGCGCCTGCACGTAGGCTCCCACCTGCGGATCGTGCTGCAGGTAGCGGCGCAGTTCCTCGCCCTTGGCCAGCCACGCCGGGTCGTTCGCGAGGCGGTCCACCCATTCGTGCATGCTGGCGTCGAACTTGGCGCGCAGCAGGTGCTGCGGGTTGTCGGCGATGGCTTCGAGCAGCGATTCCAGCGCACTGGCCACCATGTCCGAGCCCTTGCCGCTGAGCCAGTCGGTGGGCAGCATCTTTTCCTTCCACGGGTGCTCGGTCTTGAGCCAGTGGGCGATGGTCTGGGCGATCAGCGTGCGGGTCTCGGCCTCGTGCAGCAGTTCCATGAGTTTGCCCAGCGCCTGCTCCAGCAGCACCTGATGACGGCCGTCCTGGGTCAGCGCGGCCAGCACTTTCGAGAGGGTCTGCGACAGGTCCATCTGCCCGAGCAGGGTGCGCAGCGCGGTCTTGATGAAGCGCTCGACCTGCTGGTCCTGCGCCGTGTCGAGCGCGGCCGCGGCCAGCCGCGCCACCTGGTGGCCCAGCAGCTCGGCGTTGGCGGGGCTCTTGAGCCACTGCGCCAACTTGTCGGCCGGGCTGTGCTGGCGGATGAGGCGCACCAGCGAGTCGGCGTCGAGGAACTTGTCGCGCACGAAGGTGGCGAGGTTCTCGCCGATACGGTCCTTGTTGCGCGGGATGATGGCCGTGTGCCGCTGTATCCAGGGGATGGGGATGTGGCGGAACAGCGCCGCCACCGCGAACCAGTCGGCCAGCGCGCCGACCATGGCCGCCTCGGCCACGGCCTTGGTGCAGCGCAGGGCCAGTTGCCACGACGGCGCCTGCACGCCGGGCTGCGGCAGCAGCCAGCTCACGCCGAGGAAGAGCGCGGCCGCGGCCAGCAGCAGCAACAGCGGCACGCGCTTGGCGCGGCGCAACAGGGTTTGTTGTTCGGCGGTCAGCATGCCGCCACTATAGGCCAGCAAAAACAATAGCTGCCAGCGCTTGCTACATATGCACTTCAATGCCTTTCATATTTGAAAGCATTGCACAGCAAGCGCCAGCAGCTATCCATTTATCAGGCCAGCGCCTCGGCCGGGCCGAAGAACTCGTAGCGCACCTGCTTGTCGGGCACGCCCAGGTTCCTGAGCGAGCGCTTGAGCACATGCATGAACGGACGCGGGCCGAGGAAGTAGACGTCGGCATCGCGCGAGGCCGGCAGCCATTGGCCCAGGCGCTCTTCGGTCAGGTAGCCTTCGGCGTCGACCTGGTCCTCGGGCACGGCGCGGTCGTAGCAGTAGTAGCGCGTGAGCTGCGGGTGCTCGGCGGCCAACTGGTCGATGCGCTCGCGGAAGGCATGGACCGAGCGCTCGCGCGCGCAGTGGATGAAGGTCACGGGCCGCTTGGCCGCCAGGGCCGTGGCCAGCATGGGCAGCGTGGGCGTGATGCCGACGCCGCCGCTGATCAGCACCAGCGGCTTGTCGCTGTCCTGCAGCGTGAAGTGGCCGGCCGGAGGAAAGAGCTGCAGCGTGCCGCCCACCTGCACCTGGTCGTGCAAAAAGTTGGACACCTTGCCGCCCGCCTCGCGCTTGACGCTGATGCGCAGGCTGCGGCCGTTGGCCGGCGCCGACAGCGAATAGTTGCGGCGCTGCTCCTCGCCGTCCACCACCGCGCGCAGGCCGATGTACTGGCCCGGCAGGTGGGCGATCACCGTGCCGCCGTCGGCGGGCACCAGGTAGAACGAGGTGATCTCGGCGCTTTCCTGCACCTTCTTCTCGACGGTGAAGGCGCGCTCGCCGCGCCAGCCGCCCTCGGCCTCGGCCGTGCGGTCATAGACGCTGCGCTCGGCGGCGATCAGGATGTCGGCCAGCTGCTGGTAGGCCGCGCCCCAGGCGGCCAGCACCTCGTCGGTGGCGATCTCTGCGCCCAGCACCTCACGGATGGCGCGCAGCAAACAGGCGCCGACGATGGGATAGTGCTCGGCCTGCACCTGCAGCGCCACGTGCTTGTTCACGATCTGCGCGGGCAGGTCGCCCAGGGCTTCGAGTTTGTCGATGTGCTTGGCGTACATCAGCACGCTGAAGGCCAGCGCGCGCGGCTGGGCGCCGCTTTGCTGGTGGGCCTGGTTGAACAGCGGACGCACCTCGGGGTGCTCGCCCAGCATGGTGTTGTAGAAATGGGTGATCAGCGCCTCGCCGCCGGTCTCGAGCAGCGGTACGGTGGATTTGACGATGGCGCGTTGTTGGTCGGTCAGCACAGAAAAGCTCCTTGCGGTCAATGGACTCTCTTTCCTTACTGCAAGCCCCGTGCCAGGATGCCGCCGCTTGCAGATCAATCACTTGCAAGGTAACGAGTCAAATCAACCCATTTAAAATGCAGTCCTTCTGACTCAAACAAAGTCAAAATGACCACATCCGCCATGCTGCATGCACTGGTTCCGCTGGTGGCCGACCTGGCGCAGGACCTGCCCGAGCGCGAGCGCTTCCGCCGCCTGCTGGCCGCGCTGCGCGCCGTGCTGCCGGCCGACGCCGCGGCGCTGCTGCGGCTGGACGGCGAATGGCTGCGCCCCGTGGCCATCGACGGCCTGGTGCCCGACACGCTGGGCCGGCGCTTTCGCCTCGCCGAGCACCCGCGCTTCGCCCAACTGCTGGCGGCCGGCCAGGCCATGCGCTTCGCGCCCGACAGCCCGCTGCCCGACCCGTACGACGGCCTCATCGCCCAGCCCGATGCCGTGCTGCACGTGCACGACTGCATGGGCTGCGTGCTGCATGCCGGCGGCCTGCCCTGGGGGCTGCTGACGCTGGATGCGCTCGACGCCGGCCGCTTTGCCGACCCGGCCTCGCTGGCCGCGCTGCAGGCCTTCAGCAACCTGGCGGCCGCCACCGTCACCACGGCCGAGCGCCTGCGCGCGCTGGCGCAGGCCCGCCCCGCGCCGGCGCCCGAACCCTCGCCGGCCGGCCTGCGCCCGCTGCTGGGCCACAGCCCGGCCATGCGCCAGCTGCAGAAGGACATCGCGCTCGTGGCCGCCAGCGAGCTGAGCGTGCTCATCAGCGGCGAGACCGGCACCGGCAAGGAGCTGGTCGCCCAGGCGGTGCACGCGCAGTCGGCGCGCGCCGGCCGGCCGCTGGTCAGCATCAACTGCGCGGCCCTGCCCGACAACCTGGTCGAGAGCGAGCTGTTCGGCCATGTGCGCGGCGCCTTCACCGGCGCACTGGCCGAGCGGCGCGGCAAGTTCGAGCAGGCGCACCAGGGCACGCTGTTCCTCGACGAGGTGGGCGAGCTCTCGCTGCCGGTGCAGGCCAAGCTGCTGCGCGTGCTGCAAAGCGGCCAGCTGCAGCGCCTGGGCTCGGACCGCGAGCACCACGTGGACGTGCGCGTGATCGCCGCCACCAACCGCGACCTCGCCGCCGAGGTGCAGGCCGGCCGCATGCGCGCCGACTTCTACCACCGCCTCAGCGTCTACCCGCTGACCGTGCCGCCGCTGCGCGAGCGCGACAGCGACGTGCTGCTGCTGGCCGGCTTCTTTCTGGAGGACAACCGCTCGCGCCTGCAGCTCGGCGGTCTGCGGCTCGATGCCGCCGCGCAGGCCGCGCTGCTGGCCCAGCCCTGGCCGGGCAATGTGCGCGAGCTGGAGCACCTGCTGAGCCGCGGCGTGCTCAAGGCGCTGAGCCGGGCGCCGCACGGCCCGTCCACACGGCCGCGCATCGTCACGCTGGGCCTGGGCGACCTGTGGGATGCGCTCCCTTCCGCCGCGGCTGCGCCGCTGGCGGCTCCCGTACCCGAGGCCGCGCCGCAGCAGGGCCTGCGCGAGGCCGTCGATACCTATGAGCGCGGCCTGGTCGAGGCCAGCCTGCAGCGCCATGCCGGCAACTGGGCGGCGGCCGCGCGCGAGCTGCGCCTGGACCGCGCCAACCTGCAGCGCCTGGCGCGGCGCCTGGGCATCACGCCGCCGGGGCCGCGCAAATCCGGGACAATGGCGCCTTTGCCCAACGGAGAACCCCGAGCATGACCGACACCGCCGAGCGCCCCGAACTGCCCGACCACCTGAGCATCGACCCCAGGAGCCCGCACCACGTGGCCGCCGTGTTCGAGCACGACATCGGCATCCGCTTCAACGGCAAGGAGCGCTTCGACGTGGAGGAATACTGCGTCAGCGAAGGCTGGGTCAAGGTGCCCGCCGGCAAGACCCTGGACCGCAAGGGCCGCCCGCTGCTGATCAAGCTCAAGGGCACGGTCGAGGCGTATTACCGCTGACCGGCCCCCGCATCATGGGGCTCAGCGCCCCTTGATGCCCAGCAGCTCGACCTCGAAGTTCAGCGTGGCGTTGGGCGGGATCACGCCGCCGGCGCCGCGGCTGCCGTAGGCGATGGCCGGCGGGCAGGTAAGCTTGGCCTTGCCGCCCACCTTCATCTTCTGCACGCCCTCGGTCCAGCAGGCGATCACGCCCGACAGCGGAAACTCGATGGGCTGGCCGCGCGCGATCGAGCTGTCGAACTCCTTGCCCGATTCGGGGAACCAGCCGCGGTAGTGCACCTTCACGGTATCGCTGGCCTTGGGGCTGTCGCCCGTGCCGTCCTTCAGGCTTTCATAGACCAGGCCGCTGGCGGTCTTGACGGGTTCGGCGGCATGGGCCGTGCCGGCCAGCAGCGCGCAGGCCGCGAGGGCGAATAGGGTTTTGCTCATTTCTTGGATTCCTGTTGCATCAAGCCTTGGCGATGGTGTCGAGCGCGGTGCGCAACTGGCCGACGGTGCGCTCCACGTTGTGCCATTTCTCCAGCCCGAACAGGCCGATGCGGAAGGTCTTGAAATCTGGTCCTTCGTCGCACTGCAACGGCACGCCGGCGGCGGTCTGCAGGCCCACGTCGAGGAATTTCTTGCCGCTCTGGATGCCGGGATCGATGGTGTAGCTCACCACCACACCGGGCGCCTTCCAGCCTTCGGCGGCCACGCTAGGGAAGCCGCGCGACTCGAGCAGCGCGCGCACCTGGGCACCCAGGGCCATCTGCTCCTCGCGCACCTTGGCGAACCCGTACTCGCGGGTCTCCAGCATCACGTCGCGCAGGCGCACCAGCGCGTCGGTCGGCATGGTCGTGTGGTAGGCGTGCTGGCCTTTTTCGTAGCCTTCGGCGATCTGCATCCACTTCTTCAGGTCGCACGAGAAGCTGGAGCTGCGCGTGTGCTCGATGGCCTCGCGGGCGCGCGCCGAGAGCATGACCATGGCGCAGCACGGCGAGCTGCTCCAGCCCTTCTGCGGCGCGCTGATGAGCACGTCCACGCCGGTCTTCTCCATGTCCACCCACATCGCGCCCGAGGCCACGCAGTCCAGCACGAACAGCGCGCCCACCTCGTGCGCGGCATCGGCCACGGCGCGCAGGTAGTCGTCGGACAGGATGATGCCGCTGGCCGTCTCCACGTGCGGCGCGAACACCACCTTGGGCTTCTCGGCGCGGATGGCGGCCGCCACCTCTTGCGCCGGGCACGGCGCCCAGGGCGCCTGCGGGCCGTCGCCCTGCTGGCGGGCCTTGCAGACCACCGAGCCGCCGCCGAGCGCGCCTTCGTCGAAGATCTGCGTCCAGCGGTAGCTGAACCAGCCATTGCGCACGATCAGCACCTTCTCGCGGTTGGCGAACTGGCGCGCCACGGCCTCCATGCCGAAGGTGCCGCTGCCCGGCACCAGCACGGCGGTGTGGGCGTGGTAGACCTCCTTGAGCATGCCGAGGATGTCCTGCATCACGCCGGCAAAGCGCTTGGACATGTGGTTCAGCGCGCGGTCGGTGTAGACCACCGAGAACTCGAGCAGGCCATCGGGATCGACATCGGGCAGCAAGCCGGGCATATGCATCACTCCTGAAAAATTTTCGCGTCGCAGCTTAGCACGCCTAGGCGTAGTGGCGCTGTCCGAAGATACCGGTGCCCACGCGCACCATGGTGCTGCCGGCGCTGATCGCGGCCTGCAGGTCGGCCGTCATGCCGAGCGAGACCGTGTCCCAGCGCTCCAGGCCCGGCAGGCCCAGCGCGGCGATTTGGTCAAAAACGGCTCTGACGCGCTTGTGAACAGCGCATTGCGCTTCAAAATCAGGAGCAATATCGGGAATGCTCATCACGCCGCGCCACTGCAGCCGCGGCAGCGCCAGCAGCTCGCGCAGCAGCGCGGGCGCGTCGGCCGGCGCGATGCCGGACTTGGTGGCGCCGCCGTCGGGGTTGATCTGCAGGCAGACCTGCAGCGGCGGCAGGTGCGTCGGGCGCTGTTCGGACAGGCGCTGCGCGATCTTCGCCCGGTCGATGGTGTGCACCCAGTCGAAGTGCTCGGCCACCAGCCGGGTCTTGTTGCTCTGGATCGGGCCTATGCAGTGCCACTGCAGGCCCGCCGCCGCCTCGGGCTGCGCACGGAAGTGGACGATCTTCTCGACCGCCTCCTGGATGTAGTTCTCGCCGAAGGCGCGCTGGCCGGCGGCGATGGCCTCGGCGATCGCCTCGATGCCGAAGGTCTTGGAGACGGCCAGCAGCTGCACGCCCGCGGGATCGCGCCCGGCTCGCGCGCAGGCGTCGGCGATCAGCCGGCGCACCTGCTCCATGTTTTGCAAAATCCTGTTCATAATGCAACGCAGCGTATCAAAAACGAGGGGGGAAAAGAGTGGATATCACGCAATTGCTGGCCTTCAGCGTCAAGAACAAGGCATCGGACCTGCACCTGTCCGCAGGCCTGCCGCCGATGATCCGGGTGCATGGCGACGTGCGCCGCATCAACGTCGATCCGCTGGACCACAAGACGGTGCACGCCATGGTCTACGACATCATGACCGACGCGCAGCGCAAAGTGTATGAAGAATTCCTGGAGGTGGACTTCTCGTTCGAGATCGAGGGGCTGGCGCGCTTCCGCGTCAACGCCTTCAACCAGAACCGCGGCGCGGGCGCCGTGTTCCGCACCATCCCGAGCAAGATCCTGACGCTGGAGCAGCTGAACGCGCCCAAGATCTTCGCCGAGCTGTCGCTCAAGCCGCGCGGCCTGGTGCTGGTGACCGGCCCCACGGGCTCGGGCAAGTCGACCACGCTGGCGGCGATGGTGAATTACCTCAACGAGAACGAGTACGGCCACATCCTCACCGTCGAGGACCCGATCGAATTCGTGCACGAATCCAAGAAGTGCCTCATCAACCAGCGCGAGGTCGGCCCGCAGACGCACTCGTTCTCGGCCGCGCTGCGCTCGGCGCTGCGCGAGGACCCGGACGCGATCCTGGTCGGCGAAATGCGCGACCTGGAGACCATCCGCCTGGCGATGACCGCCGCCGAGACCGGCCACCTGGTGTTCGGCACGCTGCACACCAGCAGCGCCGCCAAGACCATCGACCGTATCATCGAC
This sequence comes from Comamonas humi, assembly GCF_054782535.1. Lineage (NCBI taxonomy): Bacteria > Pseudomonadati > Pseudomonadota > Betaproteobacteria > Burkholderiales > Comamonadaceae > Comamonas > Comamonas humi. Next base: position 32,076 of record NZ_BAAGSH010000014.1, read on the forward strand.
GTCTTCCCCGCCGAAGAAAAAGAGATGGTGCGCGCGATGCTGTCCGAATCGCTGCAGGCCGTGATCTCGCAGACCCTGTGCAAGACCAAGGACGGCCAGGGCCGCGTGGCGGCGCACGAGATCATGCTGGGCACGCCGGCCATCCGCAACCTGATCCGCGAGGCCAAGGTGGCGCAGATGTACTCCACCATTCAGACCAGCCAGAACGTGGGCATGCAGACGCTGGACCAGAACCTGACCGAGCTGGTGCGCCGCAACGTCATCAGCGCCGCCGAGGCGCGCGGCAAGGCCAAGGCGCCCGAGAACTTCCCCGGCTGAGCGAAGGAGAGACACCATGGAAAGAGACAAGGCCAGCCAGTTCATCAACGACCTGCTGCGGCTGATGGTCAGCCGCGGCGGCAGCGACCTGTTCATCACCGCCGAATTCCCGCCCGCGATCAAGATCGACGGCAAGGTCACCAAGGTATCGAACCAGCCGCTGAGCGGCTCGCACACGCTGGCGCTGGCGCGCTCCATCATGGGCGACAAGCAGGTGGCGGAGTTCGAGCGCAGCAAGGAGTGCAACTTCGCGATCTCGCCCGCGGGCATCGGACGCTTCCGCGTCAACACCTTCATGCAGCAGGGCCAGGTCGGCATGGTGCTGCGCACCATCCCGCTGACGGTGCCCACCATCGACGGACTGGGCGTGCCGCAGGTGCTCAAGGAAGTGGCCGTGTCCAAGCGCGGCCTGTGCATCATGGTCGGCGCCACCGGCTCGGGCAAGTCGACCACGCTGGCGGCGATCGTGGACTGGCGCAACGAGAACTCGTTCGGCCACATCATCACGGTCGAGGACCCGATCGAGTTCGTGCACCCGCACAAGAACTGCATCGTCACCCAGCGCGAGATCGGCATCGACACCGACGACTGGGGCGCGGCGCTGAAGAACACGCTGCGCCAGGCGCCCGATGTGATCCTGATGGGCGAGATCCGCGACCGCGAGACCATGGAGCACGCCGTGGCCTTCGCCGAGACCGGCCACCTGTGCCTGGCCACGCTGCATGCCAACAGCGCCAACCAGGCGCTGGACCGCATCATCAACTTCTTCCCCGAGGAGCGGCGCGCGCAGCTGCTGATGGACCTGTCGCTGAACCTGCGCGGCATGGTGTCGCAGCGCCTGCTGCCGCGCCAGGACGGCAAGGGCCGCGTGGCCGCGGTCGAGATCATGCTGAACACGCCGCTGATCTCGGACCTGATCTTCAAGGGCGAGGTGGCCGAGATCAAGGAGATCATGAAGAAGAGCCGCAACCTCGGTATGCAGACCTTCGACCAGGCGCTGTTCGACCTGTACGAGGCCAACCTCGTCACCTATGAAGACGCGCTGCGCAACGCCGACTCGGTCAACGACCTGCGCCTGCAGATCAAGCTTAACAGCCAGCGCGCCAAGCGCTCCGACCTGGCCGAGGGCACCGAGCACCTGACCATCGTCTGAGACATGGTTCCAATACGATAGCTGCCAGCGCTCGTCCCTATTACGCTTTCAATACAAAACCATTCGAAAGCATTGATACATTAGCGCCAGCAGCTCACTTTTTTGAAAGACCCATGACCTCCAGCACCAACGCCCGCAGCTACGAACCCACTCCCGCGCGCACCGTGGCCTTCCTGGGCCTGGGCGTGATGGGCCACCCCATGGCCGGCCACCTGGCGCTGGCGGGCCACAGCGTCACGGTCTACAACCGCACGGCCGCCAAGGCGCAGCAGTGGGTGGATGAATTTGGCGCCACCGGCACCCACCGCGCCGCCGCCACGCCGCGCGAGGCCGCCGCGGGCGCCGACCTGGTGTTCTGCTGCGTGGGCAACGACGACGACCTGCGCTCGGTGGTGCTGGGCGCGGACGGCGCCTTTGCCGGCATGCGGCCCGGCGCAGTGCTGGTCGACCACACCACCGCCTCGGCCGAGGTGGCGCGCGAGCTGCACGCCGAGGCCCGCCGGCTGGACCTGCATTTCGTCGATGCGCCGGTCTCCGGCGGCCAGGCCGGCGCGCAGAACGGCCAGCTCACGGTGATGTGCGGCGGCGATGCCGAGGCCTTCGAGCTGGCCCGCCCCGTGGGCATGGCCTTCGCCCGCGCCTTCACGCTGATGGGCGCCAGCGGCGCCGGCCAGCTCACCAAGATGGTGAACCAAATCAGCATCGCCGGCCTGGTGCAGGGCCTGTCCGAGGCCATCGCCTTCGGCCAGAACGCGGGCCTGGACATGGCCCAGGTGCTCGACGTGATCGGCAAGGGCGCGGCGCAGAGCTGGCAGCTCGACAACCGCGGCCCCACCATGCTGCAGGGCAAGTTCGACTTCGGCTTCGCGGTGGACTGGATGCGCAAGGACCTGGGCCTGGTGCTCGACGAGGCCAAGCACAACGGCTCGCGCCTGCCGGTGACCGCGCTGGTCGACCAGTTCTACGCCGACGTGCAGCAGATGGGCGGCAACCGCTGGGACACCTCCAGCCTCATCGCCCGCCTGGGCAAGAAATGAAAAAGGCCGCAGCAGCGGCCTTTTTTTCGGGCGCTTGCGCCGCTCAGGGCTTGGTGGTGAAGCCGTCGTTCGTCGGCTTGACCGGCGAGCTGGTCACCGGCGACGTGGTCACGCCCGTGCTCGTGGCCGGTGCAGCAGCGGGTGCCGGGACCACGGTGGCAGGCGCCGCCTTCGCGCCGCCCACCGGGCCGGCGCTGGTGTCGGTGATCACCGGCGCGGCGTTCGTGCCAGTCGTGCGGTTGACGCTGATCTGCTTGAGCTCTTGCTCCGACAGGATCTCGAACACGCGCACCACCTTCACCACGCCGCTCACGCCGCGGGCGATCTCGGCCGCACGCTTGGATTCGCGCTCGGTCACCCGGCCCATCAGGTAGACCACCTTGCGCTCGGTCACCACCTTGATGGTGCTGGCCGACAGGTCCTTGGCGTCGATCAGGCTGGCCTTGACCTTGCCGGTGATGTAGGCGTCCTCCGAGCGCTGCGACAGCGTCGAGCTTTCCATCACCGCCAGCTCGTTCACCACCGAGCTGACGTTCTGCGTGCCGGCCACGGCGGCCTGCGCCTTCTGCTTGAAGGCCTCGTTCGGCACCTCGCCGGTCAGCAGCACCTGGCGGTTGTAGCTGGTGATGTTGATGTGGCCGCCCTGGCCTGCCGCCTCGTTGATGCGGTTGCCGGCGCGCAGCTCGATGCCCTCGTCCTCCACCTGCGAGCCGGTGGTGCGGCGGTCCACCGCCATCACGGTGCCGGCCGCCGCGGCGCCGCCCACCACGACGGGGACGCAGCCGGACACGGCGCCAGCCAGCGCGCCGGCAGCGGCCAGCAGCCAAGTGAGACGCTTCAGCGAAGCAACGGGGACAGACCTCATTCCTCTTCTCCTAACAATTGCATGTCGATGCCGTCGGCCAGGCAATGCAGGACCAGCTGGTGCACCTCGCGCACCCGGGCCATGGCATCGTGCGGCACGCACAGCAGGACATCGGTTTCGATCAAGATATCGGCCAGCGCGCCGCCGGTGCGGCCCGTCAGCGCCAGCACCGACATCTCGCGCTCGTGCGCGGCCTGCACCGCATACAGCAGCGAGGCGTCGTCGCCGTCCACCGAGATGACCAGCAGCACATCGCCCACCTGCCCCAGCACGCGCACCTGGCGCGCCAGCGCCCAGGGCGCCAGGTCCAGCGACAGGTTCAGACCCTGCTGCGTGCAGGCCAGCGCGCCGGTGTCGAGCGCCACGGCCGCCAGTTCGGGCCGCTCGCGCGACAGGCCGCCCACGCAGATCGCGGCGAACTGCGCCGCCTGCGCGGCCGACAGGCCGTTGCCGCTGCACAGGATCTTGTTGCCGCTGGTGACGCAGGCCAGCAGCACATGGACGGCGTTGGCAATGCCCTCGCCCATCTCCTGGGCTACCTGGTATTGCAGATCGGCGCTGTCGATGAATTGCTGTTGGATGTATTGCTCTAGCATGGAGGCCCGATGATAACCGTGCCAGTTTGGCCTTTCATGAAGCATAAGGGCCTGCTCACCTCAAACTGGGAGTGCGAAGGACGGATGCCGGGATGCAGCGCTAGGCGCGGTGCCCAGCCAATAGCCGCAGCTATTGGTTGGGTGCCGCAACACCGCGATCCGCCGGGGCCGCCCAGGTCGGCATTCGTCCTTCCCTTCGGGTTGCCCCGCCGTGGGGCGCCTGCTTTGTCGCCCGGTATGCCCCATAGCTACGGCTATGGGGCATACCGGGCTTCGCGCATCCATCCCCACGGCGGGGCAACGCATCTCCCAGTTTGAGGCGAGCAGGCCCTATTCGGCATCGAAGGCCGCCTTCAGCCAGCGGATCTCCGGCTCCAGCAGCACCGCGTCGAAGCGGCAGGGCGGCAGGCGGGGCTGCTGCGCCAGCCAGTGGCGGGCCGCGAGCACGATGCGCCGCTGCTTCACCACGCCTATGCTGCCGCCGGCGCCGCCGTGGTCCGCGCGCCGGCGCTGGCGCACCTCGACGAAGACCACGGTGCCGTCCGCCTCCTGCACGATGAGGTCGATCTCGCCGCCGCCTCGCCCCGGCGTGCGCCAGTTGCGCGCCACGAGGCGCAGGCCCTGGCGTTGGAGATAATGCAGGGCCGCGTCCTCGGCCGCCTGTCCGGCCGCGCGCGTGGTGGGCACGGCCGCTGCCAGGCCCCGCATTTTTTCAAGGATCTCCCTCGGTGAGCGCATCTTTTTCCCTCGCATTGCAGGCTGCCCAGGACGCCGCCGGCTCCCAGCATTATCCGCAGGCCTGCCTGTACGTGGCGGCCACGCCCATCGGCAACCTGGCCGACATCAGCCTGCGCACGCTGCACCTGCTGCGCCTGGCCGATGCCATCGCCTGCGAGGACACGCGCCACACCCATACGCTGCTGCGCGCCTATGGCATCGACAAGGGCGGCGCGCAGCTGCTGGCCGTGCACCAGCACAACGAGGCCGAGGCCGCGCAGCAGGTGATCGCGCGGCTGCAGCAAGGCCAGCGCGTGGCCTATGTGAGCGACGCCGGCACGCCTGGCGTGAGCGACCCGGGCGCGCGCCTGTGCGCCGCGGTGCGCGCCGCCGGCCTGCGCATCAGCCCGCTGCCCGGCGCCAGCAGCGTGACGGCGCTGCTGAGCTGCGCTGGCGCGGTGGCGCCCGGCGACGACAGCGGCTTCAGCTTCATCGGCTTCCTGCCCACCAAGGCCAGGGAGCGCCAGCAGGCGGTCGAGGCCATCGGCCGCGACGCGCGCTGCCAGGTGCTGCTGGAGGCGCCGCACCGCATCGCCGCGCTGGCCCAGGCGCTGGCGGCGCTGGGCGAGCGGCTGGTGACGCTGGGGCGCGAGCTGACCAAGCAGTTCGAGGAGCTGGCCACCTGCCCGGCGCAGGAGCTGGCCGCCTGGCTGGCGGCCGACGGCAACCGCGCCAAGGGCGAGTTCGCGGTGCTGGTGCACCCGCAGCCCAAGGCCGCCAGCGCGGGCCTGGACCTGCGCGTGCTGCAGCTGCTGCTGCCCGAGCTGCCGCTGAAGACCGCCGTGCGGCTGGCGGCCGAGATCACCGGCCAGTCGCGCAACGAGCTGTACGACGCGGCGCTGGAGCTCAAGCGCGAATAGCGCTTCAAGCCAAATTGGCCTCCAGCGCCCATCCAGAAAGCGCTGACAGCTATTATTTAAATAGCATCAACACCTGATGCCGCGCGTCATTCGGGCTGGATCCCGGCCTGGCGCGCGATGGCGCCCCAGCGCTCGACCTCGCTGCGAAGGAAGGCGCGCAGCTCGCCGCTGGTGGAGCCTTCGAGCGCAATGCCCAGCGTGCCCAGGCGCTCGCGCGTGGCGGGATGGGCCAGCGCCGCGGCGATCTCGGTGCGCAGCCGCTCGATCACCGGCGCCGGCGTCGTGGCCGGCGCCACCACCGCCCACCATTGCTGGAAGTCCATGCCCTCTATGCCCGCCTCGCGCGCGGTCGGCACATGGGGCAGCGCCGCAAGCCGCGCCGGGCCGGTGACCATCAGCGGCGCCAGCCGGCCCGAGCCGTACAGCGAACTGCCGCTGGCCAGCGTGGCGAAGTGCCCGGCCACGGTGCCGGCGGCCACGTCGGTCAGCGCCGGGGCCGAGCCGCGGTAGGGCACGGCCACGTAGCGGAAGCCCGCCTTGGCCGCCAGCACCTCGGCCGCGAGGTGGCTGCTGGAGCCGGCGCCGCTGTGCGCGATCGACAGCTGCGCGGGGGCGCTCTTGGCGCGCTGCACGAAGCCCCGCATGCCGCCGGCCTGGAATTCGCCCGGCGTGGCGAACAGCACCAGCGGCGAGGTGCCGACCAGGCTCACCGGCGTGAAGTCGCGCAGCAGGTCGTAGGGCAGCTTGGCGACCACCGCCGGCTGGATCGCATGCGGCAGCTCGACGATGGCGATGGTGTAGCCGTCCGGCGCGGCCTTGGCCGCCGCGTCGGTGCCGATCTGGCCGGACGCACCCGAGCGGTTGTCCACCACCACGCTCTGCTCCATCGTCGCGCCCATGCGCTGGGCGATGGCGCGGGCGATCGCATCGGTGCTGCCGCCCGGCGCCCAGGGCACGATCAGGCGCACCGGCTTGTCCGGGTAGGCCGCGTGAGCGGCGCCGGCGAGCGCCAGGCCCGCGGCAAGAAAGAGAGAGGTCAGGCACTTGCGCATGGCGGGCTCCTTTCGGGGTCAATGCAGGGAGGCGGGGTCGAACGGATCGCGGTCGCCCTTGGCGGTGAGCAGCAGCAGCGCATGCTCGTGGGCCGCGACGCGGCCGTCGGCCCGCAGCTCGGCCAGCGCGGCCAGGCCGGCGCCGGCGCACAGCTCCACCCACAGGCCGGCCTGCGCCAGCCGCAGCGCGCCGCGGTGGGCCTGGCGGTCATCCACCACCACGGCGCCGCCGCCGCTGCGGCGGGTGGCGTGGACCTGCTGCAGCGTCACCGTGTCGCCGGCGATGGAGAACTGCCCCGTCGCGCCCGCGAACTCGGCCTGGGCCGATGCCCCCTGCAGCACCCGGGCCAGGCGTGGGAAGGGCTCGACCGCCCAGATGCGCGGCAGGCGGTCCACCAGGCCGGCGGCCTGCAGGTCGCGGAAGCCGCTGTACACGCCCCACAGCAGGTCGCCGCGCGCGGTCGGCACCAGGACATGGTCGGGCACGCAGCCGTCGGCCGCGCACTCCAACGCCACGGCCCGGTAGCCTTCTACGCCGAGCACCGGGCTGCCCACGGCCGGGCGGCAGTAGTTGGTCAGCGCGAAGGCGCCGTCGTCCTCGACGCGGCGGCGCACGTGCTCCCAGCGCTGGGCGCCGTGCTCGAAGGCCACGCGCCGCGCCCCCAGGCGCTGCAGCGCCGTGGCGAACACCGCCGGCAGGCTCTGGTAGGTGGCCACCTCGCAGCGCAGGCCCGCCGCCGCGCAATAGGCCGCGGCCGACACGGCGGCGTTGCCGCTCGAGGCCAGCACGACGGAGTCGGCGCCCACCTCCAGCGCCCGGCTCACCGCCTGCGCCGACATGCGGTCCTTGTGCGAGCCGGTCGGGTTCAGGCCCTCGTGCTTGGCGCTGAGCCGCGCGACCCCCAGTTCGCGGGCGAGGGCCGGCAGCGGCAGGCAGGGCGTGCCGCCTTCGGCCAGCGAAACGCCGTCGATGAAAGGCAGCCAGTCGCCCCAGGCGAAGCCGGAGGCGGCCGGACGCAGCGCCCGCGGCAGGCTGGCATACACCGCCTCGAAGCTCGACGGCTGGCCCCGCGCCTCGCAGGCCGGGCAGCCGCGCGGATGGTCGCCGATGTCCACCGTGTGCCCGCACGAGATGCAGCGCAGCCCGGCAAGGCGCGGGTTGTACAGGGGCCTGGAGGAAGGTGCGTGGTGGGGCATGGATCTGGATTCTAGGAACGCACCGATAAAAGATTGAATAATCTCCTTATCAGTGGATAACAGAAACTTATATGCGAGTGACCGAGATAGAAACCTTCCGCGCCATCATGAACAGCGGCTCGGCGCGCAAGGCCGCGGCGCTGCTGGGGGTGACGCAGCCGGCCGTGAGCCAGTCGCTCAAGCGCCTGGAGGCCGAGGCGGGCTTTGCGCTGTTCCTGCGCCTGCGCGGCCGCCTTCAGCCCACGCCCGAGGCGCGCGCGCTGCTGGCCGAGGTCGAGCGCATGTTCGTCGGCCTCAGCGCCATCGAGCATCGCCTCAAAAGCCTGCGCGAGTACGGCATGGACCGGCTGCAACTCGCCTGCTACCCGGCCTTCGGCCTGGGCTTCGTGCCGCGCGCGCTGCGCCGCCTGGCCGACGCCGCCCCGGCCGCGCCGCAGCCCCAGGTGTCGCTGCAGGTGCTCAGCTCGCCGCAGGTGCGCGAGTGCGTGCTGTCGGGCCAGGCGGACTTCGGCCTGATGGCCGACGAGGCCTCGCTGGAGGGCCTGGAGACCTCGGTGTTCGCCCACCTGCCCGGCGTGGTGGTGATGCGCCGGGGCCATCCGCTGGCGCGGCACCGGGCGGTGCAGCCCGAGCAGCTCGCCGAGCTGCCCTTCCTCGCGCTGAACCCCGAGGATGCATCGCGCCGCCGGCTGGAAGCGGCGCTGGCTGCGCAGGGCGTGGGCCTGTCGGTGTCGGTGCACACGCCGTACTCGGCCAGCGTCTGCGAGATGGCGCTGCAGGGGCTGGGCGTGGGGGTGGTCAACCCGATCACCACGCTGGACTACGCGGCGCGCGGGCTGGTGATCCGCCGGCTGGCGGTGGAGGTGGACTTCACCTGCCTGCTGGCGCTGCCGGCCGGGCAGCCGCTATCGGGCACCGCGAAGCACTGCCTCGCGGCCATGCGCCACCAGTTGCGCGACGAGGAGCAGCAGGTGCGCGAACTGCTCGCCGCCCGCTAGGCCGCCCGGCCATTTCAAGCCAAATCGGCCTTCAGCGCTTATGCAGCAAGCGCCAATAGCTATTATTTAAATAGCAAACAATCAGTGCACCGTGTGGCAATCGAACTGGTAGCAGACGGTGCAGAAGGTGTCGTGCTGGCGCGGCCGCATGTCGGGGTCGAGCATGGTGGCGACCCATTCCTGCAACTCCTCGGTGAACTTCTTGGCCGCGGGCGACAGCGAGCGCCCGGGGTGCAGCACCAGCACCACGCCGCGCTCGATGGCCGGCGGGCCGACGGGCCGGAACACCAGGCCCAGCGCCTCGGCCACCTGGCGCGACGAACTGGTCAGCACGCCCACGCCCAGCCCGCCGGCGACCATGCCGGCGGTGGTCAGCGGCAGCGAGGTCTCGTGGCTGAAGGTCAGCGAGATGCCCACGCTGGCCAGCGCGAAATCGAGCTGTGTGCGCACCGGGTTGCCGCGCCGCGAGCCTATCAATTGCTCCTTCTGCAGGTCCTGCCACGACAGCTTGGGCTTGGCCTGCAGCGCATGGCCCGGCGGCAGCACCGCGTAGAAAGGCTCGACCCACAGCGGCCGCATGGCCAGGCCCGAATGCTCGCCAAAGGCCGTGCCCACGCCAAAATCCACCGCCCCGCTCTGCACCATGCTGAGCACCTCGTCCTGGGCCACGTCGAGCAGTTCCACCTTGATGCCCGGGTGCGCCGCCGAGAAGTGCCGCACCATGCGCGGCAGCACCAGCGCTGCCTGCAGCGACGACGCGGCGATCGACACGCGGCCGCGCTCCAGCGTCTTGAGCTGGGCCGAGCTGCCCACCATGGCATCGAGGTCGGCCAGGGTCTTGCGCGCCAGCGGCAGGATCTCGCCGCCGGCCTGGGTCAGGCGCAGCATGCGGGTATGGCGGTCGAACAGGCGCAGGCCGAGCGCCTCCTCCAGCTCCCGCAACTGGGTGCTGACCGACGACTGGGGTAAACCCAGGTCGTCCGCCGCGCGCGTGATGGTCTGCGCGTCGGCCACGGCAATGAACACGCCGAGTTGGCGCAAGGTGACGTTCGGATTCATCGTGGATTCGGATAAATGCAGGCCGAATATATAGCGATCCAGTGGTTTCTGAAAGCAGGGCCATCTGTCAGGATGCAGCCATGCCCGTGACGGAACTGGATTCGTCGGGTTGGCCCTTCAGTTCAAGGAGGCCAAGATGCTGAGCCAATCCCTCGCATTCTCAGGGGATGTGCCGGCCTCGACGCCCACCGGTTGGTCGCTTCGCCCAACCTCATCGCGCCCGCAGCCAATCGCACAACATCGTCACCTGGGCCCGCTCCGCGGCCAGCTCCGCCACCTGCACCTGGCTGCGCACGCCGTCGCGCAGCACGGGGTCGGCCTCCATGGTCTTCATCGCGCGCCGCAGGGTGCGCAGCGGGGCGATCACCTGTTCGCGCCAGCCGGCCACGGCCGCCGCGGCCTCGGCCAGCGCCGCGCCATCGAGCGGGCGACCCTGGCGCTCGGCCCACAGCGCGAACAGGTGCAGCACCACGTCCAGCCCCTCCTCGTCCTGGCGCCGCAGCAGTTCGCGGGCCAGTGCGGGGTCGGCGTAAAGCGCGACGATGTCGTTCCAGGCGGTTTCGGCTTCCATGGCGCCGCACTATATAGGAGCGCCGCATGAACGCGCCAGCCGTCCGCTCCCGCCTCATCGTCGCCATCACCGGCGCCTCGGGCTTCGTCTATGGCTACCGCCTGCTGCAGATGCTGCACACGGCCGGCATCGAGGTCCACCTGATCGTCAGCCGCGCCGCGCAGATCACCATGGCCTGCGAGACCACGCTGCGCATGTCGGACCTGACCGCGCTGGCCGCCCAGGTGCACAAGAACGAGGACATCGGCGCCTGCATCGCCAGCGGCTCGTACCGCACGCTGGGCATGGTGATCGCGCCGTGCTCGATGAAGACGCTGGGCGAGATCGCCAACGGCATCGGCAGCTCGCTGGTCACGCGCGCCGCCGACGTGATGCTCAAGGAGCGCCGCCGCCTGGTGATGCTGGCGCGCGAGACGCCGCTGACGCTCTCGCACTTGCGCAACATGACCACCGTCACCGAGATGGGCGCCATCGTCGCGCCGCCGGTGCCGGCCTTTTATGCCATGCCCAAGAGCCTGGACGACATGGTGGACCACACCCTCGGCCGGGTGCTGGACCTTTTCGACATCGACGTGGGCGCGGTAAGGCGCTGGACGGGGCCCGCTTCGGGGCGTTCTTCCGAAGAAGCAAGGGACTGAAGCATGAAACACTTCGACTACAGCGAGCCGGCCTCGCTGGACGAGGCGGTGGCGCTGCTGCGCAGCGGCCCCGCCCCGGCCAGCCTGATCGCCGGAGGCACCGACCTGATGGTGCAGATAAAGGAGCACGTGCGCCAGCCGGCGCAGGTGATCAACATCAAGAAGATTCCCGGCATGGATGAATTCGCGTTCACCCAGTCGCACGGGCTGCTGCTGGGCGCGCTGGTGACCACCCGGCAGGTCGAGACCTCGCCGATCACGCAAAAGCACTACGCCAGCCTGGCCAAGGCGGCCACCGACTTCGCCTCCATCCAGGTGCGCAACCGCGCCACCGTGGTGGGCAATGTCTGCCGCGCCTCGCCTTCGGCCGACACGCTGCCGGCGCTGATCGCCGACGGCGCGGTGCTGCGCATCCACGGCGGTGGCGGCCAGCGCCGCGTGGCGGTGCAGGACTTCTGCACCGGCCCCGGCCGCACCGTGCTCGCCGGCGACGAGATCGTCACCCACATCGAGATCCCGGCGCCCGCGCCGCGCACCGGCAAGGCCTACATCAAGCATGGCCGCCGCTCGCAGATGGAGCTGGCCACGGTGGGCGTCGCGGTGCGCGTGACGCTGGGCGCCGGCGGCGAAGTGGCCGACCTGGCCATCGTGCTCGCCGCCGTCGCCCCCACGCCGCTGCGCGCCGCGCAGGCCGAAGCGCTGCTGCTCGGCCAGCAGCCCACGCCCGAGCTGCTGGCCGCCACGGCCCAGGCCGCGAGCGATGAATCCCGCCCCATCGGCGACGTGCGCGGCAGTGCCGCCTACCGCCGCGACATGGTGCGCGTGCTGACGCGGCGCGCGCTGGAGCAAGCCTTGCAGGAGGCACAGCAATGAGCAAGAAGATCGTTTCCTTCACCGTCAACGGCGAAGCCCGCGACATGGTGACCAGCCCCAACCGCAGCCTGCTCGACGCGCTGCGCAGCGAAGCGGGCCTGACCGGCTGCAAGAAGGGCTGCGACGTGGGCGAGTGCGGCTCCTGCACCGTCATCATGAACGGCAAGCCGGTCAACTCCTGCCTGGTGCTGGCGTACGAGGCCGAAGGCGCCGAGATCACCACCGTCGAAGGCCTGCAGGCCGACGACGGCACGCCCCACCGGCTGCAGGAATGCTTTATGCAGTGCGGCGCCGCGCAGTGCGGCTTCTGCACGCCCGGCATCCTGGTGCAGGCCAAGGCGCTGCTGGACGAGAACCCCCATCCCACGGTGGACGAGATCCGCTTCGCCATCGCCGGCAACATCTGCCGCTGCACCGGCTACACCAAGATCATCGACGCCATCGCCATGGCCGCCGAACCTGTGGCTGAAAAGGAGGCCGCGCAATGAGCCAGAGCACCATCATCGGCAAGAGCGTCAAGCGCGCCGACCTGCTGGCTAAGGTGACCGGCACCGCCCAGTACGTGGCCGACATGCACCAGCCCGGCCTGCTGTATGCGCGCAGCAAGCGCAGCAACATCGCGCACGCCAACATCCGCCGCATCGACACCAGCCGCGCGCTGGCGCTGCCGGGCGTGAAGGCCGTGCTCACGCACGAGAACGTGCCGCGCGTGCTGCACGCCGGCTCGCCGCACCCGCGCTCGGCCTCGGTCACGCCCGACCAGTACATCCTGGACAGCAAGGTGCGCTACTGGGGCGAGACCGTGGCCGTGGTGGCCGCCACCAGCGAGGAGATCGCCGAGGCCGCGCTGGACCTGATCGACGTGGAATACGAGCCGCTGCCGGCCGTGTTCACCACCGAGGACGCCGCGCGGGCGGACGCCCCGCTGATCCACGACCGCGAGCCCGGCGGTAACCTGGTGCTGCCGCCGGTGAAGGTGAGCCGCGGCGACATCGAGAAGGGCTTTGCCGAGGCCGACCTGATCGTCGAGGGCGAGTACGAGGGCGGCCGCCCCACCCCCGCCTACATGGAGCCCAATGCCTGCATGTGCCAGTGGGACGGCAACGGCAACCTGACGGTGTGGATCTCCACCCAGACCGCCTTCATGGTGCGCGGCATCATGGCCGAGGTGCTGGGCCTGCCGCTGCACAAGGTGCGCGTGCTGGTCGACCACATGGGCGGCGGCTTCGGCGCCAAGCAGGACCTGTTCCAGAGCGAGTTCCTGTGCGCGCTGCTGGCCAGGCAGACGCGCCGCCCGGTGCGCATGGAGTACACCCGCGAGGAGACCTTCCTGGGCGGCCGCACGCGGCACCCGGCCAAGATCTGGCTCAAGCAGGGCTTTAAGAAGGACGGCACCCTCACCGCCCGCCAGGCGCGCGTGGTGTTCAACTCGGGCGCCTACGGCTCGCACGGCCCGGGCGTGACCATTGTCGGCACCACGGCCATGACCTCGCTGTACCGCTGCGAGAACATCGAGCTGGAAGGCCGGTGCCTGTATACCAACAGCCCGATCGCTGGTGCCTTCCGCGGCTACGGTGTGGTGCAGACCTACTACGCCATCGACACGCAGATGGACGAGGCTGCCGAGAAGCTGGGCATGGACCCAGCCGAGCTGAAGCTGAAGAACGCGGTGCGCGAGGGCGACATCGCGCCCTCGGGCCACCCGCTGATCGGCCATGGCCTCCCGGACTGCATCCGCCGCGGCATGGAAGAAGTGGGCTGGGCCGCGCTGCGCCAGCGCCCCAAGGACACCGGCGTGCAGCGCCGCGGCTGGGGCCTGGGCTGCGAGATGCACGGCAGCAGCGCCTACCCCGGCATCAAGGAGCAGGGCAACGCCATCGTCAAGATGAACGAGGACGGCACCGTGGTGCTGCTCACCGGAACGGCCGGCCTGGGCACCGGCGCGCACACCGCGCTGGCGCAGATCGTGGCCGAGGAGATCGGCCTGCAATTCGAGTCGGTCTCGGTCACGCATGGCGACACCGACGTCGTGCCCTGGGACATCGGCGCCTTCGCCAGCCACACCACCTACCTGGGCGGCAAGGCGGCACAGCTCGCGGCGCTGGAGATCAAGCGCCAGCTGTACGAGCGCGCCGCCGGCCAGCTCGAGGTGGCGGCCGAGGACCTGGAATCCGAGGGTGGCGTGATCCGCGTGCGCGGCACCGACCGCAGCCTCAGCATCCGCGACGCGGTGGCGCCGCGCAAGGGCATCCCGGCCGCGCAGTTCGTCGGCAGCGCCACCTACCACCCGACCAAGTCGTACTCGTTCGCGGCGCATTTCGTCGAGGTCAACGTCGACACCGAGACCGGCCAGGTCTCCGTGCTGCAGGTGGTGCCGGTGCACGAGATCGGCAAGGTGATCCACCCGATCGCGGCCGCCGGCCAGATCGAGGGCGGCATCCAGCAGGGCATAGGCCACGCGCTGTACGAGGACTACCAGATCGACATGCAGACCGGCCGTTCGCTGAACGCCAACTTCGTCGACTACAAGATGCCGCTGTCCATGGACATGCCGCCCATCCGCACGGTGATCCTCGAAACCGCGCCCGACCCCGGCGGCCCCTTCGGCGCCAAGGGCGTGGGCGAGGACCCGATCGTCGCCATCGGCCCGGCCATCGCCAACGCCATCTACGACGCGATCGGCGTGCGCTTCCGCCACTACCCCATCAAGCCCGAGCAGGTGCTGCAAGCCCTGCGCGAGAAATCCACCCCCACTTCCGGAGCCAACGCATGAACGCATCCACCACTTCCCTCAAGAGGCCGGTGCCGGTCACCATCCTCACCGGCTTCCTCGGCGCCGGCAAGACCACGCTGCTCAACCACATCCTGACCGAGAAGCACGGCCACCGCATCGCGGTGATCGAGAACGAGTTCGGCGAGGTGGACGTGGACTCCGACCTGGTGATGGCCAACTCGGACGAAGAGATCTTCCAGATCGTCAACGGCTGCATCTGCTGCACCGTGGACGTGCGCAACGACCTGGTCAAGACCCTGCAGATGCTGCTGGAGCGCCAGGACCAGTTCGACCACATCCTGGTCGAGACCAGTGGCCTGGCCGACCCCACGCCGGTGGCCGCGACCTTCTTCATGGACAACGAGGTCGCCAAGCAGGTGGTGCTCGACGGCGTGGTCACGCTGGTCGACGCGCTACACGTGCAGCCCCATCTGGACGACCCGGCGCTGGCCGAGCACGACAACCAGGCCGTGCAGCAGATCGTGGTTGCCGACCGCATCCTGCTGAACAAGACCGACCTGGTGGCGCCGCCCGAGCTGGCCGACCTGGAGGGCCGGATCCGCGCGCTGAACTGCAACGCCCCCATCCTGCACACCGTGCAGGCCAAGGTCGATCTGTCGCAGATCCTCGGCCTGCAGTCCTTCGAATGCGATGCGCTGAACTCGACGGACCCGCATTTCCTCGACGGCCACCACGGCCACGATCACCACGACCATGGCCATGTCTGCGGCGAGCAATGCCAGCACGACCACGGCTACCACCCGCAGGCCACGCAGCACTCGCACGAGGTCGCCGCCATGCTCGCTCCGCACACGCACGACCCGTCCGTCGGCTCGGTCTCGCTGCTGTTCGACCGGCCTTTCGACACCGCGCGCCTGATGCAGTCGCTGAACGAGCTGCTGGCCGTGGATGGCGACGACATCTACCGCGTCAAGGGCATCCTGCATGCACAGGGCGACGACCGCCGCCACGTGCTGCAGGGCGTGCACCGCCTGCTCGAGCTCAAGGCCTCCATCCCCTGGTGGGACGAGACCCCGGGCAGCAAGCTGGTCTTCATCGGCCGCAACCTGCAGGCCGATGCGCTGCGCGCGCGGCTCGCCGCCTGCACCACCTCTGCCCATGTTTCCCACGAGGCCCTGGAAGCCGCCTAGACACACGTCCTAAAGCGCTTCAACCCGTCATCCACAAAGGAGACTGCATTCATGATCATCGACATTACCTGCTACCCCACCGACCAGGCCGACCTGGCGTGGTGGCCCGAGGGCGAGGCCTACACCGTGGAACGCCTGCTGGCCACCATGGACGGCCCCTACTACGTCAACGGCAAGCCGCGCCGCATCGACAAGGCCTTCATCCAGCCGCCGCAGGGCAACACCATCTATACCTGGACCGATGGCGAGAAGGATGGCCGCGAGTCCATCGACGCCTACATGGCCTACACGCTCAAGTGCGTGCAGGAGCACCCCGACCGCCTGATCGGCTGCTTCGTCTACAACCCGCGCTGCGGCGTGAAGAACGGCGTCGAGGCCATCGAGCGCTACGTCAAGGAGCATGGCTTCAAGATGGTGCAGCTGCAGGCCAACATGCACGCCTACCGCCCCGACCGCGCGCTGGACTGGGTGCGCCCGGCCCTGCAGAAGTGCGCCGAGCTGGGCGTGCCGGTCAAGCTGCACACCGGCGACGGCCCCTACAGCATCCCGACCGAATGGGTGCCGATGATCAAGGAGTTCCCCACCGTGAACTTCATCATGGCCCACTTCGGCGTGCAGACCGGCGGCGTCTACTGCTTCGAGCCCTTCCAGTGGGCGCAGGAGCTGCCCAACGTGTTCTGCGAGTCCGGCTGGTGCCTGCAGTCGCGCATCGTGGAGTTCGCCAAGGTCCTGCACCCCAGCAAGATCATCTTCGGCACCGACACGCCGCCCAACGAGCCCGGCATGTGGATCCGCCTGCTGGAAGTGCTGTGCACCAACCCGCCCCAGGGCCTGAACCTGGACGAGGAGACGCTCGAAGACTACCTGGGCAACAACATCGCCCGCATGGTCGGCATCGAGCCGACCCCCTACCCGAAGACTTTCGAGGAAGCCGAAGCGCAGCTGGGCCGCAAGGTGGAGCGCCATCCGGTGATCGGCCTGTACTGATGACGAATTGGAGATAAGAACATGATCATTGACACCCATCTGCACCCCACCAACCTGGTCGACGAGGCCTGGCGCCACACCGGCACGCCCTTCAACGGCGAGCGCATGCTCAAGCTGATGGACGGCCCCTACATGATCAACGGCAAGCCGCGCCGCATTGACATGGGCTTCATCCAGCCGCCGCCCGGCAACACCGGCTACCGCGACGGCAACCGCCGCGGGCGCGAAGGCATCCGCGATTACATGGCCTACATCGCCGAGCTGTGCCAGAAGTACCCCGACCGTTTCATCGGCAACTTCACCTACAACCCGCGCTGGGGCCCCGAGAACGGCGCCGCCGAGCTGGAATTCCACATCAAGGAATACGGCTTCAAGATGATCAAGCTGCACGCCAACATGCATGGCTACCGGCCTGACCGCGCGTTGGACTGGCTGCGCCCCGCGATGAAGGTCTGCGCCAAGTACGGCACCGTGGTGCTGATCCACACCGGCGACGGCCCGTTCACCATCCCGACGATGTTCTACCCGATCATCCGCGAGTTCCCGATGGTGAACTTCGTGATCGCGCACTTCGGCATCCAGACCGGCGGCAACTACTCGTTCGAGACCTTCTGGATGGCGATGGACACGCCCAACGTGTACGTCGAGTCCGGCTGGTGCTTCCAGGCCCGCATCGCCGAGTTCGCCAAGGAGCTGCCGAAGAACAAGCTGGTGTTCGGCACCGACAGCCCGCCCAACGAGCCCGGCATGTGGCTGCGCGAGCTGGAGAACCTGTGCCAGCCCGCGCCCCACGGCATCAACCTCGACGAGAACACGCTGGAGGACTACCTGGGCAACAACATCGCCCGGCTGTGCGGCATCAAGACCACGCCGCCGCCGCGTGACGCGGCCGACGCCCAGGCGCGCCTGGCCGACACCTACGCCGGCGTGAAGTAAGCGCCACCCCGCCGCCCGCGGCTGCGGGGCGGCGGGGCATGGATGGAGTTCAGCCCGCAACGCGCACCGCGTCTTTGGAACCTGTTCAGGAGTTGCCTGATGAATTCGAAAGCCATGCTGGAAGATACCGGCCAGGATTTGCACCGGTTTTTCGCAGCCTATGAATCCCTTTACCCCGACGACGTGCTCACGGTGGACCACGCCGTCAGCCGCGACGAGGATGTGACCGCCACCGTCTGGTCGCTGGCCGCCCAGGGCCGCCACCCCGCCCTCAAGTTCAACCGCATCGACGGGCTGCAGACGCCCCTGGTGACCAATCTCTTTGCCTCCCGCGAACGCGTGGGGCGCATGCTCGGCGGCGTGTCGCCCGCCGGCATCCATGCCGAGTACCAGGCCCGCAGCCGGCGCCTGGTGGCACCGCGCGAGCTGCAGTCCGGCGCGGTGACGCAGCAGCTCAAGACCAGCGGCATCGACCTCAACCGCGACATCCCGACCATCCGCCACTTCGCCACCGACCGCGGCCCCTACATCACCAACGCCGTCATCGTGGCCGAGGACCGCGACGAGGGCATAGGCAACGTGAGCTACCACCGCTCGATGGTGCATTCGCCCACCGAGATCGCCACCAGCCTGCATTCGCGCGGCCACCTGTGGCGCATGCTGCGCGCGGCCGAGGCCAAGGGCCGGCCGCTGCCGGTGGCCATGGTCATCGGCGCGCACCCGCTGTTCATGCTGGCCGGCGCGGGCCGCCTGCCCTATGGCGTGGACGAGCGCGACCTGGCCGGCGGCCTGTTCGGCGCGCCGCTCGAGGTGGTGCGCACGCCCAAGTACGGCATCGCCGTGCCGGCGCATGCCGAGTTCGTGATCGAGGGCGTGATCGACCCGGCCGCCCGCGCCGAGGAAGGCCCGTTCGGCGAATTCACCGGCTACTCGTCGGACCGCTCGACCAACAACGTGCTGAAGGTCGAGACGCTGCTGCGCCGCAACGACGCCTGGCTGCTCGACGTGGTCGGCGGCAACTCGGCCGAGCACCTGAACCTGGGCCGCATCCCGCGCGAGTCCGAGATGGTGGAAAAGCTCAAGGAGCGCTTCCCCGGCGTCACCGCCGTGCACTACCCCAGCTCGGGCACGCACTTCCATGCCTACGTCGCGCTCAAGCAGAGCCGCCCGGGCGAGGCGCGCCAGGTGATGATGGGCCTGCTCGGCTGGGACCCCTACCTGAAGACCGTGATCGCCGTGGACGAGGACGTGGACGTGACGCGCGACGAGGAGGTGCTCTGGGCCATGGCCACGCACTTCCAGCCGCACCAGGATATGTTCATCGTCGACGGCCTGCCCGGCAGCGCGCTCGATCCCTCGTCGTCCACCGATGGCACGACCTCGCGCCTGGGACTGGACGCCACCCGCGGCCCGCGCTTCGACGGCGTGCGCGCCCGCATCAGCCCCGAGGCCATGGCGCGCGCCCAGGCCTGGCTGCAGCCAGGCGGCCTGCGCTAGCGCGGCCTGCCCCGCCGAAAGACTGCACCCATCCAAGCGGAGCCATACCGCAGCAGTCTTTCTCTCCCCCACACAAGATCAGGAGACAGACCATGACAACCAGCACCACATCCCCAGGCAGGTCCGAGGTTCATCCGGTGGATGAGAAGCTGCCGCTTCCCAAGCTCGCGGCCCTGGGCCTGCAGCATGTGCTCGTGATGTATGCCGGCGCCATCGCCGTGCCGCTCATCATCGGCGGCGCGCTCAAGCTCACCAAGGAAGACATCGCCTTCCTGATCGCCGCCGACCTGTTCTGCTGCGGCCTGGTGACCATCATCCAGAGCCTGGGCATCGGCAAGATCGGCATCCGCCTGCCGATGATGATGGGCGTGACCTTCACCGCGGTCGCCCCCATCATCGCCACCGGCTCCAATCCCCAGCTGGGCCTGCCCGCCGTCTTCGGCGGTGTGATGGCCGCAGGCGTCTTCACCCTGCTGGTAGCGCCCTACGTGAGCCGGCTGCTGCGCTGGTTTCCGCCGGTGGTCACGGGCTCGGTGGTGCTGATCATCGGCCTGTCGCTGATGCGCGTGGGCATCAACTGGGCCGCGGGCGGCAACCCGACGATCCCCGGCCCGAGCGGCCCCATCGCCAACCCGAACTACGGCATCCCCTCGCACCTGGCCATCTCGGGCATCGTGCTGCTGACCATCCTGTTCATCATCGCCTACTGCAAGGGCTTTCTGTCGAACATCGCGGTGCTGATCGGCATCGTCACCGGCTTCCTCATCACGTTGGCGCTGGGCCAGGTCAACTTCGTGGGCATGAAGTCCACTGGCTGGTTCCAGCTCATCACGCCCTTCCACTTCGGCATGCCAACCTTCGACCCGATGACCATCGTCACGCTGTGCGTGGTGATGATCGTCATCATGATCGAGGGCGTGGGCCAGTTCCTGGCACTGGCCGAGGTGGTGGAGCGCCCGCTGGCCAAGGACGACATCGCGCGCGGTCTGCGCGCCGATGGCCTGGGCGCCATCATCGGCGGCGTCTTCAACACCTTCACCTACACCTCGTACGCCCAGAACATCGGCCTGGTGCAGGTCACCGGCGTGCGCAGCCGCTGGGTCTGCGTGGCGGCCGGCGCCATGCTGATCGTGCTCAGCAGCTTTCCCAAGATCTCGTTCATCGCGGCCTCGATCCCGCAGTACGTGCTGGGCGGCGCGGCGCTGGTGATGTTCGGCATGGTGGCCGCCACCGGCGTGCGCATCCTGAGCCATGTGGACTTCGTGAACAACCGCAAGAACGCCTACATCGTCGCCATCAGCCTGGCGCTGGGCATGATCCCGCTGGTCGCCGACCGCTTCTTCTCGCAGCTGCCCGAGCTGCTGGCCAAGTTCTGCCAGAACGGCATCCTGCTGGGCACCTTCACCGCCGTGTTGCTGAACGTACTGTTCCATGCGCACGAAAAAGCGCCGGCCGAAGATACGGCCATCGCCCCCGCAGAAGGCAAGGCGGCCTGACATGGCAGCCAACCTGCGCAACACCGGCGGCGCGACGCCGCCGCAGCTGGAGCTGAAAGGCATCCGCAAGGTCTACGCCTCCGTGGTGGCGAACGACGGCATCGACCTCGTGGTGCAGCCCGGCGAGATCCACGCCATCCTCGGCGAGAACGGCGCCGGCAAGTCCACGCTGATGAAGATCATCTACGGCGTGACGGCCCCCACCTCGGGCGAGATCCGCTGGCGCGGCGAGCCGGTCAACGTCGCCAGCCCCAACCATGCACGCAGCCTCGGCATAGGCATGGTGTTCCAGCACTTCCAGCTGTTCGAGACCCTCACCGTGGTGCAGAACGTGGCGCTGGCCCTGCCCGGCAAGCCCGACCTGGAGGACCTGGCCCAGCGCATCGACGCCGTGGGCCGCCGCTATGGCCTGCCGGTGGACCCGGTGCGCCTGGTGCACACGCTGTCGGTGGGCGAGCGCCAGCGCGTGGAGATCATCCGCTGCCTGCTGCAGAACCCGCGCCTGCTGATCATGGACGAGCCCACCTCGGTGCTCACGCCGCAGGCCGTGCGCAAGCTGTTCGAGACGCTGCGCCAGCTCTCGGATGAGGGCTGCAGCATTCTCTACATCAGCCACAAGCTCGACGAGGTGCGCGAGCTGTGCCACGCCGCCACCGTGCTGCGCAACGGCCGGGTCACCGGCCACTGCACGCCTAGCCGCGAGACCCCGGCCTCGATGGCGCGGCTGATGATCGGCAAGGAGCTGGTGGCCTGCCAGCGCGGCGCGCCCGCCACGCCCGGCGCGGCGCGCCTCGCGCTGCAGGGCCTGAGCCAGCCGGCCTCGCACCCCTTCGGCACCACGCTCAAGCACATCGACCTGCAGGTGCGTGCCGGCGAGATCGTCGGCATCGCCGGCGTCTCGGGCAACGGCCAGCAGGAGCTGCTGCAGGCCATCTCCGGCGAGGCGCCGCTGCCGCGCGGCAACGCGGCCATGGTGCGGCTCGACGACCAGCCCGTCGGCCACCTGGGCAGCGCCACGCGGCGCGTGCTGGGCCTGGGCTTCGTGCCCGAGGAGCGGCTGGGCCGCGGCGCCGTGCCGGCGATGAGCCTGTCGGACAACGCCCTGCTCACCGCCCACCGCCAGGGCCTGCTGCAGCGCGGGCTGATCAAGCAGGGCGCGGTGCGCGCCTTTGCCGAGCGCTGCATCGCCGACTTCAAGGTCAAGTGCGGCGGCGCGCAGGCGCCGGCCAACTCGCTGTCGGGCGGCAACCTGCAGAAGTTCATCGTCGGGCGCGAGCTGCTGCAGACGCCCAGCGTGCTGGTGGCCGCGCAGCCCACCTGGGGCGTGGACGTGGGGGCCGCGGCCTTCATCCGCCAGGCCCTGGTGGCGCTGCGCGACGCGGGCGCGGCGGTGCTGGTCGTGTCCGAGGAACTGGACGAGCTGTTCGAGGTCTGCGACCGCATCGCGGTGATCGCCGACGGGCGCCTGTCGCCCGCCGTGCCCACGCAGCAGACCGATGTGGAAACCATTGGCCTGTGGATGAGCGGCCTGTGGCCCGAGGACGGCAAGGTGCCGGCGCCCGCCGCCGAGGCCGACGAAAGGAAGGTGTCCCATGCTTAAGCTCGAAGCGCGTCCCGAGGCCTCGCGCCGCATGCGCTGGCTGTCGCCGCTGTTGGCGGTGGCGCTCACGCTGCTGGGCGGCGTGGCGCTGTTCGCGGCGCTGGGCCAGAACCCGCTGCAGGGGCTGCGCGTGTTCTTCCTGCAGCCGGTGAACGACCTGTATGGCGTGAGCGAGTTGCTGCTCAAGGCCACGCCGCTGATGCTGATCGGCGTGGGCCTGGCCGTGGGCTTTCGCGCCGGCGTGTGGAACATCGGCGCCGAGGGGCAGTTCATCTGCGGCGCGGTCTTCGCCACCGGCATCGCGCTGCAGGTGGGCGACCAGTCCGCGCCCTGGGCCATCCCGGCGATGGTGGTGGCCGGCGCCATCGGCGGCGCGCTGTGGGCGGCCATCCCGGCCTGGCTGCGCACGCGCTTCGGCACCAACGAGATCCTGGTCTCGCTGATGCTGGTGTACGTGGCGCAGCTGCTGGCCTCGTGGCTGATCTACGGACCCTGGAAGGACCCCGACGGCTACAACTTCCCGCAGACGCGCAACTTCGGCGACAGCGCGCTGCTGCCGCTGCTGATCGAGGGCACGCGGCTGCATGCGGGCTTCGTGCTGGCGCTGGTGGTGCTGCTCGCGGGCTATGTGTTTTTGCAGCGCAGCTTCCAGGGCTTCCAGATGCAGGTGGGCGGCCAGGCGCCCGATGCGGCGCGCTACGCGGGCTTCTCGGCCAACCGCGCCATCTGGTTCGGGCTGCTGGGCGGCGGCGCGCTGGCCGGCGTGGCGGGCATGACCGAGGTGGCCGGCCCCATGGGCCAGCTCACCAGCCAGATCTCGGCGGGCTACGGCTTCGCGGCCATCATCGTGGCCTTCGTCGGGCGGCTGCACCCGGTCGGCATCCTGGGCGCGAGCCTGCTGATGGCGCTGTTCTTCCTGGGTGGCGAGCAGGCGCAGCAGCACATGAACCTGCCGTCGTCGATCTCCAAGGTGTTCCAGGGCATGCTGCTGTTCTTCCTGCTCGCCTCGGATCTGTTCATCGCTTACCGGCTGCGCTGGGAGCGCACCGCATGGAAAGGCCTGCCATGGATAGCTCGCTGATCGCCTCGATCATCGCCGCCACGCTGGTGGCCGGCACCCCGCTGATCATCGTCGCCATCGGCGAGCTGATCACCGAACGCTCGGGCGTGCTCAACCTGGGCGCCGAGGGCATGATGTCGGTGGGCGCGGTGGCCGCGTTCGCCGCCGCCCATGCCGGCATGGGCCCGTGGACCGCCGCGCTGGTGGGCATGGCCGCCAGCGTCGCGATGGCCCTGCTGTTCGGCTACATCACGCTGACCATGCAGGCCAACCAGGTGGCCTCGGGCCTGGCGCTGGCCATCTTCGGCGTGGGCCTGGCGGCCTTCTTCGGCAAGCCCTACGAGTCGGCGCCGCTGGTGGCGGTGCAACCGCTGCGCATCCCGGTGCTGGCCGACATCCCGCTGATCGGGCCGGCGCTGTTCAACCAGCAGGCCCTGGTCTATGTGTCGTGGGCGCTGGTGGGCGGCACCGCGTGGTTCCTGCAGCGCAGCCGCGGCGGCCTGGTATTGCGCGCGGTGGGCGAGTCGCCGTCGGCCGCGCATGCCGTGGGCTTTCCGGTGCTGGCCATCCGCTATGCCGCCGTGGCCTTCGGCGGCGCGATGGCGGGGCTGGGCGGCGCCTTCCTGTCGGTGTTCTACACGCCGCTGTGGGCCGAGGGCATGGTGGCCGGCCGCGGCTGGATCGCGCTGGCGCTGGTGGTGTTCGCCACCTGGCGGCCGCTGCGCGTGATGGTGGGCGCCTACCTGTTCGGCGGCGTGCTGGTGTCGCAGCTCTTCGTGCAGGGCTCGGGCCTGCAACTCGAGATACCGGCGCAGTGGCTGTCGGCCCTGCCCTATGTCGCCACCATCGTCGTGCTGGTGCTGATCTCGCGCAACCGGGCGACCATCCGGCTCAACTCCCCCGCATCGCTGGGCCAGGCCTTCCGCCCGGACCGCTGATTCCTTCACCTTCCCACAACCACAACGGAGACAAGATGATGAACCAACGCACCACGCGCTTGCTGGGCCGCATTTCCACGGCGGCAGCCTCCCTGGGCCTGCTGGCCGCCTTCAGCGGCGCCGCGGCGGCCGCTCCGCTGAGCACCTGCTTCCTGTATTCGAACCCCATCGGCGAGAGCGGCTGGACCTACCAGCACGAGCTGGCCCGCAAGGAGCTGGCCGCGGCCATGGGCGACAAGATCACCACCAAGTACGTGGAGAACATCGCCGAGGGCCCCGATGCCGAGCGCGTGATCCGCAACTTCGTGCAGGACGGCTGCCAGCTGATTTTCACGCCGTCGTTCGGCTTCATGGAGCCGACGATGAAGGTGGCGCGCACCGCGCCCAAGGGCGTGATCTTCATGAACGGCAGCGGCTACAAGACCGCGGCCAACGTGGGCGCCTACAACGCGCGCTACTACGAGGGCCGCTACCTCGAGGGCGTGGTCGCCGGCCACATGAGCAAGAGCGGCGACATCGGCTACGTCGGCGCCTTTCCCATCCCCGAGGTGCTGCAGGGCGTGAACGCCTTCGCCCAGGGCATGCGCAGCGTCAACCCCAAGGCCAAGCTGCGGCTGATCTGGGTCAACGCCTGGTACGACCCGGGCAAGGAGCGCGACGCGGCCAACGCCCTCATCAAGCTCGGCGTGGACACGCTGGCCTACGCCACCTCGGGGGTGTCCATCGTCACCACCGGCGAGGAAAAGGGCGTCTACACGCTGGGCTACTACTCCGACATGTCCAAGTTCGGCCCCAAGACCAACCTCACCTCCATCGTGCAGAACTGGGGCGGCTTCTACATCAAGACCGTGGAGGACGTGCTGGCCGGGCGCTGGAAGTCCGAGAACACGCTCGGCGGCCTGCGCGAGGGCATGATCAAGATGCAGCCGCTGAACGCCGCCGTGCCCGCCGATGTGCGCGACAAGGTTGCCAAGCTCGGCGAGGAGATCGCCGCCGGCACGCTGAACCCCTTCGCCGGCCCCATCACCGACCAGGAAGGCAAGGTGCGCGTGGCCGCCGGGCAGAACATCTCGGATGCCGACCTGGCCAACATGAACTACCTGGTGCAGGGCGTCGAGGGCCTGCTGCCCAAGCGCTGACGCCATAAAAATGATAGTGGCTGGCGCTTGCTGCGATTGATTTCCGAATACATTTCCATTCAGAATCGAGCCACGACAAGCGCCAGCAGCTACTTTTTTAGAAGCACCCATCCACCACCGGGCGTGCCTCACGGCCGCCCCTTCCCCACCCAGCCAGACCACCATGGACACCCGCATACTCATCCGCAACGCCCAGTGCATCTTCACCGGCCAGCAGGGCGCGCAGGCCCGCAGCGACGCGACCGACCTGCGCATCGCCAGCGGCGTGGTGGCCGAGATGGGCCGGGGCCTGCAGCCGCAGGAAGGCGAGCGCGTGCTCGACGCGCGCGACTGCGTCATCTACCCCGGCTGGGTCAACACCCACCACCACCTGTTCCAGTCGCTGCTCAAGGGCGTGCCCGCGGGCATCGACCTCACGCTCAGCCCCTGGCTGCAGGCCGTGCCCTTCGCGTATCGGCGCGGCTTTGACGAGAAACGCCTGCGCCTGGCCGCGCGCATCGGCCTGGTCGAGCTGCTGCGCTCGGGCTGCACCACGGTGGCCGACCACCACTATCTCTTCCAGGCCGGCGCCAGCCAGGAGGCCGCCGAGCTGCTGTTCGACGAGGCCGACCAGCTCGGCCTGCGCTTCATGCTGCTGCGCGGCGGCGCCACCGTCACCCGCAAACTTGAAGACAGCGACAAGCTCGTGCAGCCGCCCGAGACGCTGGAGCAGATGATCGCCGCCGTCGAGCAGACCGCCGCGCGCTTCCACCAGCGCGGGCCGCGCGCGCGCCACCGCATCGCCATGGCGCCCACCTCGGTCCATGTCTCGCTGCCCAAGGAGCAGCTCAAGGAAGTGGCCCGCGCCGCGCGCGCCATGGGCCTGCCGCTGCACAGCCACATGTCCGAGTCGGTGGCCTATTTCGAATACTGCCGCGAGGTGCACAACTGCCTGCCCATCGAGTACCTGGCCGAGCACGAGTGGCTGGGCCCGGACGTGTGGCTGGCGCACCTGTGCCACCTCACGCCCGGCGAGATGCGCCTGCTGGGCGAGACCCGCACCGGCATCGCCCACTGCCCGCAGAGCAACGCCCGCCTGGCCGACGGCATCGCGCCCGCGCCGGCGCTGGCCAAGCTCGGCTCGCCGGTGACGATAGGCGTGGACGGCGCCGCCTCCAACGAGGCCGCCGACATGATCAGCGAGCTGCACTTCGCCTGGCTGCTGCACCGCGCCCATGCCGGCGCGCAGGCCCGCCCACGGCCCGAGGGCGCGGGCGAAGAAGGCGCCGACGTGGTGACGGTCGAGCAGATCGTGCACTGGGCCAGCGCCAGCGGCGCGCAGATGCTGGGCTTCGACGGCGTGGGCACGCTGCAGGTCGGCCAGGCCGCCGACCTCGCCGTCTACGGCCTCGACGACCCGCGCTACTTCGGCCTGCACGACCCGGCCATCGGCCCCATAGCCAGCGGCGGCCGCCCGCGCCTGCGCTGGCTGCTGTGCGACGGCAAGGTCATCGCCGAGGACGACGCCATCCCGGGCCTGGACCTGGCCGAACTGCAGGCCCAGGCCCGCGCCGAGGTCAAGGCGCTGATGCAGTCGCTGTAAGCCTTAGCGGATGCAGGCCGTGCCGGCCGGCGTCTGCGGGTCGCAGGCCAGCAGGCCCTGCAGCTCGAAGAGATAGAACCGGGGCCGCTCGCTGCAGGCCACCGTCGTGGCCTTGCCGCTGCGCAGGTTGCGCACCGCCACGCCGGCGCCCAGGTCTTCACGCCCCTTGGCGCGGGTGAACACGGTGTACGAAAACCCGCCAGAGACAAAGCGCACCGACTGCTCGTACACGCCGCGGTGCGTGTAGACCGCGCCCTGGAAGCGCGCCATCGAGCCGGCGCGCTCGCGCGGAAACTCCAGCTCCAGCGTCTCGCCCGCGCTGCTCAGGGCACCGAAGCGGTACTGCAGGTACGGCTCGTCCTGCCCTGCCGCCGAGGCGCACAGCCCGATGAATTTGCGCCCGTCCGCAGCCTCGCAGCGGAAGATCGGCCGCTCGTCGCCCTCGCAGGCCTGCGCTGCGGCGCAACCCGCGAGCAGGGCCAGAAGCCCGCAAAACCGCACCGCCATGCTCACCATCCATGCCTCCTGCGCGCCGCACCGGCGCCACGCCATTCAGCCACAGGCGGCGCCCCAGCGGAATCCCCGGATACCAGCGCTGCGGCTCAGCGGGCCGAAGGCACGGCCAGGATGCGCTCCGGCGGCGGCAGGTCGATCAGCGCATAGGCGTCGCCGATGGAGCCGCCCAGCCAGCGGTCCCAGTCCTCGGGCTCGATGGGCACCGCGGCCCGCTTGTCCTGCCGCTCGGGCGGCAGCCGCGGGTCGGGCTTGTGCATGCGGCCCAGCAGCGGGTGCTCGTCGCAGTTCTCGGTGATCATGGTGTAGCTGGGCACGATCTCGCCGGACACGGGGTCCTTCCACTCGCTCCACAGGCCGGCCAGCGCCCAGGGCTGGCCGTCGGCACGGCGGAAGGTCCACCACACCTCATGGCCGGTCTCCCAGCAGGGCAGGTCGAAACTTTCGGCGGGTATCAGGCAGCGCTGGCCGCGGCGCCAGGCATTGCGGAAGGCCCATTTGGCGGCAATGCCCTCGATGCGGGCATGGTGGGTGCTCAGGCGCCGGCCCTCGGCCGTGCGCAACTCGCGCGTGCGTGACCGCGGCGCGATCATGCCCCACTGCCCCACCACGACCTCGCGCCGGCGGTCGGCGCCGCGCCGCACGAACGGCCCCAGGCCCAGCGGACGCAGTTCGCGGCCCTTGTCGGGATGGGGGCTGCGCCTGCCGATACCCCAGATGCGCTCGATGTCCGCGCGCCCCGGCGATACATAGCGATTGCACATAACGAGTCCATTGTGGCCCTGCCCTGTGAAGCTGCGGCCGCACCGGCGCATGCCAATGCACGAACCAGGGTTTACTCGCCGCAGGCTAGGCGCTGCGCCGCACTCCACCGCAGAGGTAGCAGCCCAGCATGTCCACGATGGCCTGCTCGGTCTGCGCCATGGGATGCGGCGAGCCCGGCGGGATGACCGCCGCATGGATCAGGGACTCCATGGTCCGCAGCACCATCCAGGTCGCCAGGTCCAGGTCCTGCGGGACGACCTCGTCCCGGTGTGCCTCCAGCAACTGGCGAATACGGTGGTGGATGCCCTGGTCGGCCGCGCTCTGGTCCGACGGCGTATCGAAGAAGGGGAATTCCTTCTCCAGCACCCGGTGCAGCTCGGGCGCGACCTGGTGCGCCGCCAGCCAGGCATGCACGATGGCGGCCAGCTGTTCCCGCAAACCCGGTGCCCGGGTGCCCGCGAGCACGGTGTCCATGGCGGCGTGCATTTCCATCGCGTGCCGCTCGTGCAGCGCCGTGATCAGCGAATCCTTGTTGGGGAAGTACTGGTACACGGAGCCGACGCTGACGCCGGCGCGCTCGGCGACCAGATTGGTGTTGGTTCCGGCATAGCCGCGCTCGCTCAAAACGCGAGCCGTGGCTTCCAGAATGGCGTCAACCAAGGCCCGAGAGCGGCTTTGGCGAGGGATGCGTCGTGGCTGGGGCAAGGCCGGCATGGGTGAATCTGAATGCGAGTTTTCAATGCGAGCAATGGCTCATATTCTTCCACATATCGAGCAAATGCTCATATTTGGAGTGATGGATGTCCATTCGTTCTCATGCGGCGTCGACGGCCGCGGCCTCTCCGCCGCCCGCCGCCAACGTCTTTCTCAAGCTGCTGCCGCTCACGCTGGCGGTGTTCATCGGATTCCTGACCATCGGCCTGCCGCTGCCGGTCCTGCCGCTGCATGTGCATGGCGGCTTGGGCCTGGGCACGCTGGTGGTGGGCGTGGTCATCGGCGCGCAGTTTGCGGCGGCCCTGCTGTCGCGCGCCTGGGCCGGCAACCTGGCCGACACCCAAGGCGCCAAGCGCGCCGTGGTCACGGGTTTCCTGGTCACTTCCTGCTCGGGCGTCGCCTACCTGGCGTCGCTCGCCTTTCCTGATTCGCCCGCCACCTCGGTCTGGGTGCTGCTCCTGGGCCGTGTGCTGCTGGGCTGTGGAGAAAGCCTGGTCGTCACCGGCGCCCTGAGTTG
Organism: Comamonas humi; assembly: GCF_054782535.1. Taxonomy (NCBI): domain Bacteria; kingdom Pseudomonadati; phylum Pseudomonadota; class Betaproteobacteria; order Burkholderiales; family Comamonadaceae; genus Comamonas; species Comamonas humi. Next base: position 61,738 of record NZ_BAAGSH010000014.1, read on the forward strand.
GGGCATCGGGCTCGTGGGCCCGCAGAACGCAGGCAAGGTCATGGCCTGGGTGGGCACGGCCATGTATGGCGCCTACGCCGCCGGCGCACCTGCGGGAGTTGCGGTCAATGCGGCCCATGGGTTTGCCGGGATCTCCACGGCCGCGGTGCTCCTGCCCCTGCTGGCACTGGTACTGGTCGTGAACCTGAGGGCGATCGCCCCCGCGGCCGCCCGGCGCACGCCGTTCTACCAGGTGCTCAGCGTGGTTGGGGGCGCGGGCCTGGGGCTGGCGCTTTGCAGCGTGGGCTTCGGCGTCATCACGGCCTTCATCGCCCTGCTGTTTGCCGCCCGCGGCTGGGGCAATGCCTCGCTGGCCTTCACCGCCTTCGGGCTGGCCTTCATTGCCGCGCGCCTTGGCTTCGGCCACCTGCCCGACAAGCTGGGGGGCGCCCGCGTGGCCCTGGTCTGCGTGCTGATCGAAGCCCTGGGACAGCTGCTGATCTGGGGTGCACAGGCCCCCGCCATGGCGTACGCTGGCGCGGCCCTGACCGGCTTCGGCTACTCGCTGGCCTTCCCAGGCTTTGGCGTGGAGGCCGTGCGCCGGGCGCCACCGCAAAGCCGTGGCGTGGCCATGGGCGCCTATGTCGCTTTTCTCGACATCTCGCTGGGCATCACCGGCCCGGTTCTCGGCGCGGTGGCCGGTGCCTGGAGCGTTGACATCGTCTACCTCGTGGGTGCCATCGTGGTGGCATCTTCACTGCTGGTCGCGGTGCGGTTGCTGACCACCTCGCCCCAAGGAGTGCGCCATGCATGAGATGGTCCAGAAACCCCGCACAGCAAGGGCCGTCGGCGTCGTGCAGGCCGTGCACTCCATCACCCCGCACATGCGGCGCATCACGGTAGGCGGCAGCGGGATTGCGGAATTTCTCCACATGGAGGGCATCGACGAGGCCGCGGCCTGGGTCAAGGTCTTTCTACCCTCCGGCGAGGGACGTGCCTACACGGTACGAAGCGTCGACTTCCAGGCCGGCACCCTGGACCTGGACTTTGTCCTGCACGGAACAGGCCCCGACTCCGGCCCCGCCTCTGCCTGGGCCTGGGCCTCCCAGGCTTCGGTCGGCGAACCCGTGGGGATTGCGGGGCCCCGCAGCGGCGGGTTCCTGCTCCCCGGCAATGCACGCTGGGTCATGCTGGCAGGCGATGCAACGGCCCTGCCGGCCATCCAGAGCATCGCCAGCTGCCTGCCGGCATCAACGCCAAGGTCTATGCCGAGCTGCCTTCGCCAGAGGACCAGCAACCCATCGCCAGCCCGGCCAGGCTGCGCACCCAATGGATCACGGCCCAGCCGGAGCCCGGCCTGGGCCTGTGCCAGTCCCTGCTGCACCGCCCCTTGCCGGCCGGGCCGGGCTACCTCTGGATGGCGGGAGAGTCCGCAGCCATCCGGCGGCTGAAACAGCATTACCTGCAGGAGCGGGAGATGCCCCGCCAGAGCGTCAGCGCGAAGGGATATTGGAAGTCGGGGGAGGCTGACCATCGAGAGGCATGAGGTGCTGGGCGGCCGAACTGATTCGAGCGAGATGCTACGGCCCGATCGCTGCACACTCTGGAAAAACTTGCCCTCGTCCTTTCAGATTAAACCGTCCAATCAGGCTGGCCACCAACTTGCATACCGCAAGCGCCGAAAGCTATTTTTGAAATAGCTTCACAGCGTCTGGCCGTGCACCAAGCCTGCGGCCACACCGCCAAACAGATCGCCTTCGACCTGGGGTATGCCGGAGAACACCTGCGCCAGCGCCGCCCGCAGAGGCTGCAGCGCGGAGGAGCCACCGGTCAGGTAGATCGCATCGATCTGCGCCTGCTGCAGCCCTGCCAACTGCACACAGTGCAGCGCGCAATCGGCCACCTGCACCAGCAAGGCCTGCAGGCACTGCTGCAGGCTGGCGGGCGTCACCTCGGGGCTGAGCGCGGCCTCGAGCCACTCCACATCCAGGCGCTGCGCGCTGTGCTGGCTGGAGACGGCAATCTTGGCCTCTTCCACCGCGTTGGCCAGACGATGGCCCCAGTGTTCGTGCAGCAGGCGCATCAGCCGGTCATGCAAGGCCGTGTCGCGGTAGTTGCTGCGCAGGGCCTGCGCATCTCGCAAGCGCGGCGCGGTGTAGAGCCACTGGATCAGATGCCAGGTGGACAGATCGTGAAACACCCCGCTGGGCACTTCGCGGCCCGAAGGGCCCACATGGCCCAGCCCCAGCAAGGGCATGGCCACCTGCAGGCTCAGGCGCCGGTCAAAATCGGTGCCGCCGATGTGCACGCCGGTTGTGGCCAGAATGTCGTCTGCGCGGTCTGCGCGGTGCATGCGCTGCGGCCCCAGGCGCACCACGGTGAAATCCGAGGTACCACCGCCAATGTCCACCACCAGCACCACCGCTTCGCGCGTGATGCGCTGCTCGTAGTCGAGCGCGGCGGCGATCGGCTCGAGCTGAAAGCGCACATCGGCAAAGCCCGCCGCGCGCGCGGCCTGCTCCAGCGCATTCTGTGCCTGCGTATCGCGTGCCGCATTGCCATCGACAAAGTGCACGGGCCGGCCCATCACCACCGTCGCGGGCAGCGCGCCCAGCTGGCGCGTGGCCGTGGCGGCCAGCTGTTGCACGAACAGGGCCACGATGTCCTGGTAGGCCATCAACTGGCCCTGCACCACGGTTTTTTCCTGCATCAGCGCGCTGCCCAGCAGGCTTTTGAGCGAACGCATCAAGCGGCCTTCCGTGCCCTCCAGATAGCGCGCCACCGCATCGCGACCGAAGTGGGTACGGTGCTCCTCGGTATTGAAGAACACGGCCGTGGGCATGGCCAGCGACGCGCCTTCGGCCTGCAGCAGCTGCGAAGGCCCGGCTACCGCCGCATCGGGCTTGAAGGCCATGGCCGAGTTGGAGGTGCCGAAATCAATGCCCAGCAAGGCGGACGAGGAAACAGGAGACATAAATAGAAGAAAGACGACGAGAAAGACAGCGCCTTGCCCGCACAAGCATGCCGTAGGCAAGACACCCCAGGCAGCGCCGGGCGCAAAACAGGCTCAGGCGCTGAGCCAGGACCTTCAAAAATCATAGCTAATAGCGCTTGATTTTATTGGATTTGAAATGGTTTTCAGAGTTAGCCGCATTCAACGAAGAGTGACGCGCACTAGAGCGAGCGCCAGGCAGGCGACGCAAGCACTGGTCTGTATTGGCCCAGTGAAAACCTGCTCAGGTGTTATCGTCGAATGGAAGACACCATGAGTACATTGATGGAAGAAGAAATCAAGCGCTGGACCGCAAAGCGCAAGACGGCGCTGGTGCTGGAGATCATCCAGAGACGTCGTGTACTGGGGCGTTCGGCGCTCCTGCCAGCCCTCGCTGGCCGATTCCAGCGATCTCCCCTTCGATGCGCAGCCACATCCCTGTGCCAGCATGGCGTGTTCCTGACGCCGCAGCAGTGCACAGAAAAAAGCCCACCGAAGTGGGCTTGATCGGCTTTTAGGATCTCCGCCTCGAGAAGAATCCTGAAACACCAATTGTCAACGCAGACAGCAACAGGACACCCCAACCGGAAAGAGTTGGCACTGGGGTTGAACTGATCGCCACCTCGGAGCTGATTTGAAGTGTGAAGTCCTGCTGAGCAACATGGATCGGCATTGCCTTCGCTTGCTGGGTCGATTGTGTGGTGCGATCAGAAACAGTGACTGTGAAGCTGTAAGAGCCAGGTGTTGTTGGAGTTCCAGTGATCTTGCCTGTAGTGGCGTCAAGGCTCAGTCCATCAGGCAAGGAGCCTGTAACACTGAAAGAATAGGGAGGCAGGCCACCAATCACCGCGAGTGTCTGTTCGTAACTGGTCCCCCTGGTTCCTGCTGGCAGTGCAATGACGGGGGCTGCATTCGCGAATTTCAGATCGGCACTCGGAATGGCCTCCACGCTTTCTGGAGATGGGTCGCTGTCGCCGATTGCGCTGGTCGCCTTAACAGTGAATTTATACGGCGTCCCATTGGTCAGACCGGTGATAGTACAGGTCGTGGCGGGTTCCGTGGCAGGAGGGACAACGTCAATTGTGCAAGAGCCACCAGGGACACCTGTCACGGTGTATCGGGTGATGGGCATTCCATTGTTTGCAGGAGCTGTCCACGAAGCAGTTACCTGTGAATCGCCGACATCAGGCAGCAGTGGCGCTGACATGGTTGCTGGCGGAAGAGCTGGAACGCCGACCGCGTTTCCTCCGGTGCCATTTCTCACAATACCCGTCTGGCAATTTGCATCCTGGCATGTAGAGAGGCTTCCAAGAACTGGAACAGTCCCTCCGCCAGGAGCGGGGGTGGAACCAGTACTCAAAAGCAATAAGCTCATACCAGTCATGTCGCCCTGCGGCTGTCGATCGACAAAAAATGGTATGCCTGTGCAGGGAGACTCAGCGCACAGCTCGTGAAAAGTAATTGTGCTCCCGGAAGTTCCCCCAGTTACAGATATGTTGATCTGTGTGATTGATTGGGTGACCTCGTCAGCGACAAAAGAGCCTGATGCCGTGCTCCCATCGTCAAATGTGACGCCCGCAAGAGTCCAAAGAATTGGAGCTGCGTGAGTCATAGCCGTGACACCAAGGGTGCAGGCGGCCAAAAGAGCCGCGCGTATCCATTTCTTCGTCATTTTTGATAAATATGTAAGGTGGGTGATCAAAGTAAAAGAATAGCTGCGAAGTGAAAATATTTAGATATTTATAATCAATGGCTATATATGAATTAATAGATATTCTCTTGCGCCGCTATTCGCCCGACTCCCCTCGATTCCCCTCGATTCCGTGTAACCGCTGTCCTGTATTAGTTACATTTTCCAAGGCCAAATTGGCACAGTCAATCGCCCTAAAAGGCTACAGGAATGTTCCTATTGCGCCTGGGTTTCCTTGAGTGAGGAGAGGTGCAATCTACAAATGGCTCCTGTCCTGACCACTAGTTCGCGGGCACGGTAACGGGGTTGCTCGGCTGGCTGCGTATGCAAGTTATCAAGTAAGAGGGGCCAACACCCGAAAAAAGGTCGCCTTGGAGCATCGCGGAGGGATGTGAAGTCTGCTGCACTCCTTTCCTGTGGATAAAAGAAAACCCGCCGAGGATTGCTCCAGGGCGGGCGACATGAGAGTTAGCTGCTGGTTATGGGCAGCGAGGGATCAGCGTGCGGTGTGGTACACGGTGTACGCTGGCTTGCCATCTTTGGGAACGTTATGGATGACACCGGTGTAGGTGCCATCGGCGTCCACCTTCAAGCGCACGGCCGAGAAGTCTCCTTCGGAGAAGTCGGAGCACCGGTACTTGCCGCTCGCTTCCAGTTCCTCGCCGCGCACCACATAGTTGCCGTCATAGAGGCAGGTGCCGGAGAAGAAGGCTTTCTGCTGGAGGTTGAAGATCCCGCCGCCCAAGGCGAACGTGAAGTCCGTCTGGTCGTTGTAGAACACACCAACGCCAAAGCTGTCCCCCTTCCATACCTTGCCATTGAACCTGCTGGATGGATCGTTGAAGCTGAAGCGGGAGATGGCCTTCACCGGCTCCCCGGGCAAGGCCAACGTGCCCTTGTTGGAATCGACAAACTTCAGCGAGAACGTCCCGGGCGAGCCTGCCTCGGAGCCATTGCGGAAGGCTTCGCCGACGGGTGTCCCGCCCTTGTACTCGAACAGGCGCCCCTCGTATTGGCCGTTATTGACGTCGTATTTGCCGCTGGACAGGTAAAACGTCGCACTGCCGTCGCTGCGGTAGCCGTAGTACGAGAAGATCAAGGTTTCACCCTGGACATCGATCTGGAAACCCCGGCCCGGCTGGCCATTGAGTTCACCATCGATGGCCCAGAAACCATTTTGCGGCTGGATGGCATGTGCCGCACCGGCGGCGAGCAAGGCGGCGGCTGCCAATATCTTGACTGTCGATTTCATAGTTCCCCTTCTTTCAAGTTGATTAATGGCCTTTGCACAAGGCCTCATTTATTTTCAGCACTTTCTCAGCGTGCGGACAAAAGCTTCTGTTGCCAGTTCAATAGACGGACCACGGGATACATAGGTGGCCGTGCTGAATAGCCCCGCGCTTATTTTCCAGGTGATGACGATTTCTTTTCCTTCACGGTTAATGGTTTGCTTGGCATCCCTGAAGGCTTCGACCGTGAATCGGTCACCGCGCTCAGAGCAGAGTTGGTAGGTGTCTGCATTTGCAGCGGCAGACAGGGCAAGAAGGGAGGCGATGATCAGTTTTTGCACAATTACTTCTCACCCAGCTCTGCCTTGATTTTTTTCTCATGGCGACTGATCGCCCCGTCCCGATACCACATCGCGAGGAAACACAAAATCAATCCGAGCCACCATTTCACAAAGAACCCCGAGATCCCTACCAACAGCAGAACCATGAAGATGAAGCTTTGCCAGGTGGTCATGCGCCTGCGTGCCAGTTCTCTGATGTGCTCCTTGACCTTCTTCTCTGCCTCTTCGCTCACCTGCTTTTCTGTGAGGACCAGTTCTTTGCTGGTGGGGGCCGTCGGTACTCCCAGTCGATCGTTGATCGCTTGAACCCTGCGGGCGGCCTCTTTCTCGGCCATTTTCTTGATCGCTTTCTTCTCCTCCTCTAGCTGTCTGGCCTGCTCCCTTTTCTTGGCCTCCTCAATGGCCTCCTGTTGCTTTCTCTTGGCCTCCTCGGTGGCCTGGGCCTTTTGCAGTTCAGCCCTGCGCTGGGCGATTTTTTGGTTGATGTCCAAGTTATTCCTCGCTGCTCAAGAGGTTGTCGAGCACGGTCCCGGCCACAGCGGAACCTACGGCAAGGCCAGCGGCACCGAACGCTGCCTTATGGCCCCGGCGCTTGGCCACGTCTTCGGCCCGGATCACGTCGTCAATGCACTTGGCCGCCCTCGCCTCCCTTTGTGATTCCGGCACCCGCCTTTCAAAGGTGATCATCAAGGTCTCCCTGTCGGCGATCACGAGGTGCCGCTGCATGACCTTCTCCATGAACACCAGGCGCCAGCCCTCGGAGGCCATGGCGTTGATGTAGGCCTCCAGGACTTCTGTCTCGATGCGGCCCTCTCCCAATAGCAGTGAGCTGACCGCGCCATCGGCCACGTCGATGACCTTGTATTCGTACTCCATGCGTGCTGACTCCTTTTTTGGTTGGTTGATGGATAAATGGGCCGCCGTTGAGGTGCAGCCAGACGTAATAAATAGTCTATTTTGGACTAATCTGAAACGGACTTTACCGTGCGATGGCCTTTGCGTCACTGCACGATGTCCCGCTCGACCCACAACACCAACTACCAGCTCTTGCTGTCTGTCCTCAAGACGGCTCGCAAGCGCATGGGCGTGTCGCAGGTGGAATTGGCCGAGCGTCTTGGGAACACACAGACCTTCGTGTCGAAGTGCGAGCGCGGGGAGCGCCGCATTGATGCCGTGGAACTGGTGGAGTTCGCGGAAGCCCTGGGTGTGCCTCCCCAGGAACTGCTCGGCGAGTACCTCGATAGGCGCAATGGCGGCCTGTTCGCAGGTGGCAAGAAGACGCGTAGCCGAAGCTGACCGTCGAGCGCATCAGGCGCGATCCAGCCCACCCCCAATACAAATGAACGGACCACGCCATCGGGCACGGTGACGGGTTGGTACGCGTACTCCATGCGTGCTGACTCCTTTCGGTTGGTTGTGAATGTGGTTTTGTGCCGCCAAGCAGGCCCCACAAAGAGCCATTTCTGACAGCTTCAATGTCACGCTTTTCGTGACGACAGATTATCACCAAGTCACGAGACTCGTGACATGTCTTCTGAACCATCCCGGACCGTCACAGTCGTGGGTCGCCGCATGCGATCACGGCGTGAGGAGTTGGGGTGGTCTCAGGAAAAGGTGGGAGTAGAAATTGGCATCGACGAGTCGTCGAGCCGTGCCAGGATCAGCCGCTATGAACTAGGCACGCATGAGCCACCTGTCAAAACGGCAAGGCTGATTGCCAAGGCTCTTGGCGTGCCATTGGCTTACCTCTACTGCGATGAAGAGGAGGTGGCGACTCTGCTCAAGGAGTTGGCTGCCAGATCAGCGGGCCAGCGCAGGAGCCTTGTCTCGGGGTGGCTACGAGACTTAGGATAGCCAAACGCAGGGGCGGCTGCCGGCCAGAAGCAGTCATTTCATCATTGGTCTTTGGCTGCTCATTACAAGCTTCAATCTCGAAATTTTTAGGTTTACCTAGAGGGCTTGCTTGCGCTAGCTCACTCTCATCATTACGAATAGCTTCATTCATATACGAATGACGAGCATTTTCCTGTCATTTAAATCTAGTTAAGCCTTAGGAGGCAGCATTGAAGCGACTTGAAGCGACCCAATCTCGTCAATTTTTACCCTTGGTGCTGCCTCTCGATGGGCTTCGAGAGATCCTCACAATCCTTGCACCCGCGGAACAGGTGAGAATAATCGCAGATGGCATAGAGTACGAAAGCGTCGACGAGCTTGCAGGCCATTTGCTTGGCAAGAGCCCGCGGGAATTAAAGGTAAGCGCCCTGCGCCCGTATCTCACTGTCGATCTTTCTCCGATGTCGGCTCGCCTTTACGCGAGCAGCGATGATCTCGTGTCATCCGGCATGTTTGTGCGTATCGCCGCTGTCCTTTCGACCGCAGAAAGATCACCTAGGTTCATGTACAAAGACTCTAGGGTTTTTCTACTCATGATTGGCTCGCAAGTCCTATCTTTACTACCTGCGTTTAAGTCCGTGCAGCAGGTCTTCTTCGGCATTATTGGGTTGGCCCTTGCTTGGTACATCTGGATCAACTTTATTCAGTTACGTAAGCACGGATTACTACTTACTCATGAATCCAAGGATGGTAGGAGCTTCGTCCAGCGCAATGCAGATAGCATCATTGTCGCGGTTGTTTCAGCCATCCTCGGGGCAGTACTAGGCGCCGCAGCCACAAAACTTGCAGATCGCATTGCACCCACCACCCAACCAGCAACTGCGCCTCACACCCCCGCCGCATCGCAGCAGCCTAAGGTCTAACAATTCGCTCAAGCCGAGGCCGCGAGGCGGCTTAAATCCGGCGTCAGTAGTTTAGTTGTCTGCTTTGGGTTCTGTGACAGTCGCAGATCGGCTAGGAGCAGTCTGTTGACACATTTGCTCAACTCATAGTTTTGGTCATGCAGTCACGACAGAGGCTCTTTAGTAGCCTTCTTCAATAGCCTGAGTCGTAGACTTCAAAGGTTGGAAACCTTTCAAGATTTCGTTCAATTCCACGCCAATGTTTACGGTCAGAGGCTGGATACGATCGTGTTCCTTCTGCATGAATTCACGAGCGTTAGTCTTTTAAATAATTCTCCTGCGTGCGAGAACGGCTCCAAGAAAAGAATCCACTTCTCTTCCCGCTTGCCTGTGAAGTCCTCGTTTAATTCAGGGCGGACGATGTGGCGGTGCTTTGATGTATTGGTCAAGGCACAAAGGTACTTGTAGTCGTCGCCAGTTGTGACCTCGCGGAACAACCTACAGAGCTTATAGTACTCAGAATGTCCTGCATCACGTTGCTGCTCTAGGACCTTGAGAACTTCCTTGGCATAGATATCCCTCTCCTTGAGAGGCTTGGGGAGCTTGTCCAGGGCCAGTGCGTAATAGAGCATGTGAGAGCAAGTGTCTGCCACTGCATGCAGGCTTTGGACGAAGGCCACGATATTCGCCCTGATCTTCAGCATCAGCTCACTAAACTCATCATCACAAACACCAAACAAGCCAATCTCCGTCAGATTGGCTTCGATGTACTCGTTCATCATGCCCAAGGCCTCATGGTAGTGGTAGTGGCAGAGCATAGGTCTGTCTGCCATGGACCTTACGCTTGGGTGCGCCTTCCTCCACTGCGCTATGCCGAATGCCGCAGTAACCAGTTCCTCGGTCAATTTGATATCCCATTGAGGGCTCTTCTTTTGTTCACTTTCAGAATCGATGTCCATGTCTTTTCCTCATTTGGTATGCAGATCTCTAAGCGGTGAGCCGGTATACTTTAGTTGTTCATGAAAACTTTGTTCCGAAGGCTTACCAAGTTGCAGCTCGGCCAGCTGGTGGCCTTCGCCTGCACCGTCGCTCAGACATCGACCCAGCCAAGCTCGCAGTCATTTAATTCGCGAGGACGAAATTTTTCATCGGCCGAAGCCAAAAATCAGGTGTTCAACTGATGAGGTGGCCACGGGTTGGTATTCGACCTCTATAGAAGCGAAGAATCAACCCTACCGGAATTCGATCCGATGAGTCTTAAGACGTATATCGCCAGAACGTACGTGGAATTCCCACACCCCCAACTCTGCAACGGCGAATGACACAACGCACCGAGCGACGTGCCTAGGTGTCAAATCCTGACTTGGGCTGCCCGGTATGTCGATCACCTGAATACCCGCGATTTCACCACTCGGCGTCATCACATCGAGGGTAAGCCGGATCAGTGCGTCCTCCTCGATCCCGGCCGTCTCCACGACGACCACAAACCTGACCGTTGCATTGGCCGGCAAGCTTCCAACTCGACAATATCCCCATCCTGCACCGAGAGCGTTGAATAGCCCCTCGCCTGACGTCGCGTCCGCCGCAAAGATGCTCGAAATTTCAAAACCAGTTCGGATTTCTTGGACGTCTACGGCTCGGCCGACGAAGACAATCGCGCCCCCACCGCCTCCACCGCCGCCGGGCGCCGCTCCGTCACGACCATTCGCATTTACGATTGCGCTAGGTGGTAAGCGATGGCTACCAACAATCGTCAGCGTGCCACCAGCACCACCGCCGCCTCCCCACTGGCCGCCTTCTCCGCCAACGCGAAAAACGGCTTGGCGGAAGTCCATATGAACAGCGTTCTCTTCGTAAACCACGCTCTGCTGAATCAATACCGTGGCCTGCTCATTGGACAGTTCGGTTTCGGTTTTGCTACCGCTATGCCCGACGGCTACTTTGAGGCCCATAAGATAGGCGGCAGAGTAGGTCGCCTCATTCCCTGGCTCGTCGATCAGCTTATGATGCGTACCGCACATAAGAATGAGGTTTTCGAAGCCGTGTATCTGCTCTGTCGTTAGATCATCGTTGAAACGAGGGCCTCCCTCGCTCTGCGCATGGATATGGCAAATCTCACCAAGGACGGTTTGCGTTTCCGGATCTATCACGGGCGTCGAACAACCTGGGAACGCACAACGGTTCATCGACACGGCAAACAGGCGCTTGACCGTAGAAAGGCGCGGCGCGGATAGAGTATCCGAACGATCGCGGTGGGAACTGAGGGTCATGACAGACTACAAATAGGACGGAGCGACATAGTAGCAACCCAGTAATCTGTGACCATCGCAGCCCCCCAGCAGAAGCGAGCACAAGCAGTCCTAGTACCCGAACCCTGTCCGAACACCGCGAAGGCCACCACGGCCCCATGGAGGCCCGTGCAAAGCAAAAAGCCCATCGCAATGGATGAACTCTGCTGAAAATGTTGGCGGCGGTCGCGGAATCGAACCATGAACACGCGGACTTTTCAAGGCGCTTGACAGCCACTGGCCTATTTCAACGGCGATGAAGAGGCGACTCTACTCAAGGAGCTTGCAGGTAACCAGCGAAGGGCCCCGGTCACTCAGTGGCTGCGAACTTGGAATAGTCGGCGAGATAACAGTTGTCGGCCAGAAGTGGCCACCCGCGAGCGTTGGCTTTCGGGTACTCTAAAGAGCAAAAATCCAACCCTATGACACCGTGTAGATCGGCCAAATGGACCCGACGCAAGGTCACCTCGAAAGCGGTACAGGGTGGTTCCAAGACAGCCGTTTTGACCAAATCTCTTGTTCACTGACACTATGAAACTTCGAAAAATCAAATTGAAGAACGTTCGCAGCTTCCTTGCAGAGCAGACCTTCGAACTCGTTGAGGAGATTTCAATCATCATCGGGCCCAATGGGGGCGGTAAAACGAACCTTCTCGACACCGCTGTGTTGGCGCTTCGCATCCACCTTCTGAAATCCTGGATTCCTCGCCACTCGCCCGTTACCGGGCAACAGGAGCGATTCGAATGGACTCATAACGACGGCTTCTCCGCCGACCTACTTGAAAAGCACAGCGCCGCTGAAACCGAAGAGCAGCGAATCGAGCTCTCAATCGAAGTCACTCCTACCGACGTTAAGAGCATGGTACTTGCGAAGAAAGATGCGAGTGCGCTGCAGGAGCGGGCTCGCCACAAGTATGTGAACATCGCCATCGCTGACGCCGTGCACTGGCAGATTGATGAGGTTGTTGCTGGAAAGATCTACACGTATTCCATAGTTAACGGTCAACTGATACAAGAAAACCTAACGCCTGCAGAGCTAGCCTTCATGAGCTATCTGCAGAACTACGAGGTGCACAACCGTGTTCGAGAGGAATTCTCTGAACTGCCTCTATCGACTCCGATGATTTTCCTCCCCGTGACACGATCATCTGGTGATATGTCTGCCAGCGTAGTCTTGGCAAACTTCAATGAACAGGACTACAAGAGGACTGTTGATGCAGCCTCTTCACGCTCGTCAAGCGCCATAACAACGCTCGCGGTTGGCCGGATGGCTGAACGCTATCGCGCTCTGCTTGAGAAGGCAGATGGGCGGACCAAGCAGAAGTTCAAGGCGGACCCAGGCACTGCGAAGCTCACGGATACCCTTGAAACACTGGGTTATCGCTGGGACTTCGAGTGCACGGACATAAAGACGAACCGGTACGAGATGATCCTGGACAAGCAAGGCTCTAGGTTCCGACTTTCGGCGGCATCGTCGGGAGAGCGCGAGCTAATGACCTACTTGTTCGCTATCTACGCGCTAAACGTCAAGGATGCGCTCATAGTCATTGATGAGCCAGAGCTTCACTTGCACCCTCGTTGGCAGAAGATTCTCCTGGAGCTCTTCGAGCGCCTCGCCAAAGACACCGGGAACCAGTTCTTGATGGCGACACACTCACCTGCATTTGCATCGCCGGCGACCATCAAGTACATCTCACGCGTTTACTCCGATCAACAGCGCAGCCGAATCGTCACCTTGAATGGCTCTGAGCAATTGCCTGGCGCCAAACACCTGTTCAACATCGTGAACAGCCAAAACAACGAAAGAGTGTTTTTCTCGGACCTTGTCATTTTGGTTGAAGGTATATCTGATCGCATATTTTTCGAGGCCCTCTTTCGGCGCTTTGGCAAACAGCAGAACTCTGGTCGGGTCTTCGAAGTCATTAGCGTAGGCGGAAAGAATCTATTCAAGCAGTATGCCAACCTCCTCAACGCATTCAAGGTCCCACACGTGGTGATTGCCGACTTGGACTACGTTCGCGAGGTAGGAGACTCGTCATTGAAGGCGCTGTTCAAAACGTCCGCAAAGGCCCTTAAGGATAAGGTGGTGGACGACCCGACGAGCGTCGATGCAACTAGCCTCATCACGGAGATGGACAGGGCGCTCAAAACTGCCGACGTCACTGCATTAACGGAGCTTTGGGAGTACATTAAGGCTCGGCAGAGCCGACTGCGCATCGACCTGCAGCCAGAAGAGCGAATGCATCTTAAAGAGTTCCTGAAAGCGAAGTGGGCTGAGCAAGTTTTCGTTCTGTCATTGGGAGCGCTTGAAAGCTACTTGCCCCCTGGCCATGCTGGCAAGGACCTTGAGAAGCTGATTGAATTGGTGTCGAAGCCTGATTGGTGGGATGCGCTTCCGGCGAATGGCAAGGACGAACTGCAAGCAATCTGCGAAGCAATTCCCTTCTAACAGAACAACGCCCGACCCGGACGTTGAGCATCGCCGTCCAGCCACCAAGAGGGCTTGAGTTGGCTGATGTCTAGAAGAAAGGCAGGAGGAATGCAGAGCGCGCTTGAGCGCTTCGCCTGTGGTTGGCTTCAAGCATCACATTAGATGGCGGCTTCGCGCTCATGAAATTGGTACCCTGCCCGCCGGGGATCGTTCTGTGACAGTCGCAGACCCCAGCAGGAGCGAGCGCAAGCAGTCCTAGCCCCCGAACCCAGCCCGAACACCCTGAAGGCCACCAGGGCCCCATGGCCGTCCGCCCAAAGCAAAAAGCCCATCGCAATGGATGGGCTTTGGAAAGATGTTGGTGGCCTGGCGCGGAATCGAACCACGGACACGCGGATTTTCAATCCGCTGCTCTACCAACTGAGCTACCGGGCCAACGAATCGAATTATAGCCCGAAAAAAGCAGCGTTTCGGGAAAGTACTGAAATTAGCCTTTTTTGTTCCGCGTCAGGTCCACGCCCAGTTGGCGCAGCTTGCGGTAGAGGTGGGTACGCTCCAGCCCGGTCTTCTCGGCCACGCGGGTCATCGAGCCGCCTTCGCGGGCCAGGTGGAATTCGAAGTACGCCTTCTCGAAGCCATCGCGCGCCTCGCGCAGCGGCCGGTCCAGGTCGAAGCCCTGGCGTGCATCCGGCAGCGCGTCGGCAGCCGCGGGGACGGCCGACACCATGGTGCCGTGGCCTGCGGATGGGCCTGCCCCCGGAGCCACCTCGATCACCGCCGCCGAGGACGAGGCGCCGCCATTCACCTGCGCGGCAGACGCGGGTACATTGCGCTGCAGCCCCTGCTCCACCGCCTTAAGCAGCTTCTGCATGGTGATGGGTTTTTCGAGGAAGGAGAATGCGCCGATGCGCGTGGCCTCGACCGCTGTGTCGATGGTGGCGTGGCCGCTCATCATGATGACCGGCATGGTCAGCATGCTGGACATGGACCACTCCTTGAGCAGCGAAACGCCATCGGTGTCGGGCATCCAGATGTCCAGCAGCACGAGGTCGTACTGGCCTTCGTTGCGCGCCGCCCGGGCCTGGGTCGCGTTCTCCGCCACGTCCACGCTATGCCCTTCGTCATTGAGGATCTCCGACAGAAGATCCCGAATGCCTAATTCGTCGTCGACAACCAGAATATTTGCCATAGTTTTTCGAGAATCCGGTACGCAGCTTGAGTCCGCGCCTATGCGGCAACAGCAGCCATCAATGATAGCGACACTTGGGCGCCCAGGATTTTTTCTCCCTCCGTTCGATTTGAAATTTCTATGCGCGCGTGGTGCTCGTCGGCGATCTTCTTGACCACCGCCAGCCCCAGCCCCGTGCCTTTGGACTTGGTGGTCACATAGGGCTCGAAAGCCCGCTGCAATATAGGGTCCGCAAAGCCGCTGCCACTGTCAGCAATGGTCAAGCGCACCCGCTCGCCGCCACCCCACCGGGTCGATATCCGGACCGGCGCCACGGGCGCATCGGGCTTGCCGGCCTGCTGCGTGGCGTCCTGCGCGTTCTGCAGCAGGTTGTGGATCACCTGCCGCAGTTGCTGGGCATCGCCCATCACGCGCGGCGCAGTCGGGTCCAGATCGGCTTCGATGGGCACGGTTGCGTTTTCTACACCATAGAGGTGCAGCGTGTCTGTAATCAAGTTATTCAGGTCCAGCGGCTGCAGGTCCGCGGCGGGCAGCCGCGCATAGTCGCGGAACTCGTTGACCAGGCGCTTCATCGCATCCACCTGGTCAACGATGGTGGTCACGGATTTGTTCAGCACCGCGCGGCCCGGCTCGTCGAGCTTGGCCTCGAGCTTCATCTGCAGCCGCTCGGCGGACAGCTGGATGGGCGTCAGCGGGTTCTTGATCTCATGCGCGAGGCGGCGCGCCACCTCACCCCAGGCCTGGGCCCGCTGCGCGGAGACGATCTCGGAGATGTCGTCGAACACCAGCAGCCGGCGGTTGTCGGGCAGCATGGCGCCGCGCGCGATCAGGTTGATGCTGTCCTGGCTGTGCAGGTGGTGCGGCTCGGCATGCAGATCGAAGGCGCGCTGCCAGTGGTCGAGCCGGCGCTCGGACGAAGCCTCGTGCAGTTGCGCGAACTGCTGCGACACCTCGTGCGCAAACACTTCCAGCCCCTGCACATCTGGCAACAATTTCCCTTCGTAGGCGGCCATGGGCACGCGCAGGATCCGCGTCGCGCCGGGGTTGGAGGTGAGGATGGCGCCGCGCTCGTCGAGCACGATCACGCCGGACGTGAGGTTGTCCATGATGGCCTGCAGGCTCTGGCGGCCTTCGTTGACCTGGCGCATGCTGCGCTCCACCGCCCGGCGCGCATCGAGCAGCTGTTGCGTCATCTCGGCGAACGAACGCGTCAGGCCGCTGAGCTCGTCCTTGCTGTGCAGGGCCGGCTTGGGCCGCAGGTTGCCCGAGGCCACTTCGCGTACGCCCTCGGCCAACACGAGCAGCGGGCGCACCAGCTCGTTGCCCAGCAGCACCGCCAACACGATGGCACCGAACACGGCGAGGAACAGGCTCAGGGTCAGCGTGCCAATGTACATGCGGCGCAGGCCGTCGCGGGCCAGCGCCCGCTCCTGGTATTCGCGGTTCGCCTCCTGCACCTTGATCGCGTTGGAGACGAGTGCCGGCGGCAGCGCCATCGTGGCCTGCAGAAAGCGTGCATCCGGCACCAGGCCCAGGTCGTTGCTGGCCACCAGCGCCAGCGTCTTCACGCGGGCCTTGGGCTCGGCGTCTGCCGCAGCCGTCATGTCGTCCAGCCCTTCGATCTGGAAGCTGCGCTGCTGCTGCGCTGCCGCGCGCAGCAAGGTGCTGGGCGGCCGATCGGGATTCAGCACGAAGCGCGACTGGCCCGTGCTGGCAATGGCCTGGCCGTTGGCGCCCCACAGCACCACGTCGTCGGCGCCCAGCTGGTCCTTGATGCGCTCGAGCACCACGCCGGCCGAGGCATCGG
Source organism: Comamonas humi (assembly GCF_054782535.1). Taxonomy (NCBI): domain Bacteria; kingdom Pseudomonadati; phylum Pseudomonadota; class Betaproteobacteria; order Burkholderiales; family Comamonadaceae; genus Comamonas; species Comamonas humi. The sequence goes on from NZ_BAAGSH010000014.1 coordinate 78,418, forward strand.
ACACCTGGGCCAGCTGCGCGCTGGCCGTGCGGGTGCGATCGGCCATGGCATTGGCCGTGGTATCGAGCGTGACGCGCGCCAGGCTCACGCCGGCATCGAGCGCGCCCTCGACCTTGACGTCGAACCAGCTCTCGATGGAGCGCGAGACGAACTGGTACGACACGAAATAGATGACCAGCCCCGGCGCCACGCCCACCAGTGCGAAGGTGGCCGCCAGCTTGAGCAGCAGCTTGCTGCCGAAGCGCCGGTGCAGAAAGCGCCGCAGCAGATAGCCCGCGCCCCACAGCACCACCAGCAGCAGCAGCACGGCCACCGCCACGTTGACGCCGAGCAGCCAGCCGAAATTGCGCTCATAAAGCGCGCGGTTGTTGGTGGCGAAGGACAGCAGGAACAGCAGCAGCAGCGCGAGCGCCGCGATCGCGGCCAACCCCACCATGACGGACCAGCGCACGCGCCGCGACGGATGGGCCGCCCGCAGCGACGAAGCCTTGTCGCCCTTCATGGCGTCTCCAGTTCGGGCAGCGGCAGCTGCGTGTTCAGCTGCAGGTTCAGGCCGCTGGCGCCGAAGGGCCCGATCTGGAAGGGCCGCGGCAGCTGCGTCATGTCGAGCCGGAAGCTGAACTTCACCAGGTAGTCGCTGCCGCCGGCAATCTCTGCAGCATCGGCGATCTTCCAGTGCCGCACGCGCTTGATGACGGCCATGACCTCCTCCAGGCTGTCGAAGCTCTGGCCGAGCGACATCGCCATGCCGGATTCGGCGAACGGCGACGACGACAGGTGCAGACGCCAGCGCCGGGTCAGCGGCTGGAAGCTCAGCCGCAGATAGCGCGCCGCCTTGGCCGCACGCCGGTCACGCCAGTACCAGCGCTCGGCGATGACCTCGGCCTCCTGCACGAAATAGACGGCCACGCCCTTGTTCAGCGCGTCCTCGATCTGCTCCGACAGCTCGAACTGCAGCGCGATATTGGTGAACGCGCCCTCCGCCGTGCGCTCGAGCTGCATCTCCACCTTGGGCGCGGCCTGGGCCAAACCGGCCCAGAGCGCGCATGCCATGCACACCGCGACGAGCCGGTGCCACAGCAGGTTGCGCACGCCGCCCGCCATCACGGCGCCACCCGCTCCAGCAGCGCGTAGTAGAAGCCGTCGTGATCGCGCGCCAGGTCGGCGGCCTCGCCGCCGTCCAGCAGGCGCTGCGGCAGCAGGTGGCCGGGCGCGGGCAGGCGCCGTGCATCGGCATGCGCCGCCAGGAAGCGCTCGATCTGGTCCTCGCCCTCCTGCCGGAACACCGAGCAGGTGCAATACAACAAGCGCCCGCCCGGCAACACCAGCGGCCACAGCTGCTGCAGCAGGCGCTGCTGGATGGTGGCCAGCTGGTCGATGTCGGTGGCACGGCGCAGCCAGCGCACATCGGGCTGGCGCCGCACGATGCCCGAGGCCGAGCACGGCGCATCGAGCAGCACGGCGTCAAAGCCGGCAATGCCCTGGCGCGCCTGCAGCGCGGGCCACCAGGCCGGCACGTCGGATGCATCCGCCACCAGCATCTCAGCCTGCACGCCCACGCGCGACAAGGTGTCCTGCATGCGCTCGGCACGCCGCGCATCGACCTCGATGGCCACGACCTGGGCGGCCTCGCTGCCGCCCGCATGCTCGAGCAGGTGCGCGGTCTTGCCGCCCGGCGCCGCGCAGGCGTCGAGCACATGCCAGGGCCGGCCGGCCGGCTTGGCCAGGCCGTCGAGCAGCAGCGGCGCCGCCATCTGCGCGGCGCAGTCCTGCACCGACACCCGGCCTTCGCCAAAGCCGGGCAACTGGTCGACGGGCACGGCCTGGCGCAACAGGATGGAGGCCGGGCCGATGCCGGCGACAGCATCCAGGCCGGCTTCGGCCAGCTGCGCCAGATAGGCATCGCGCGAGACCTGGAGGCCGTTCACCCGCAGGGCCAGCGGCGCCTGGGCGTTGTTGGCCTGCAGGATGTCTTGCCAGCGGTCGGGATAGTCGCGCTGCAGGCGCTGCAGCCACCAGCGGGGGTGGTTCCAGCGGGCCACGGGATCATCCTCGACAGCCGCCATCAATGCATCACGTTCGCGCAGGAAGCGGCGCAGGCAGCCGTTGATGAAAGCCGCCTGCGCGCGCGTGGCCGGGCGGCGCTTGGCGGCTTCTACGGTCTGGTTCACCAGCGTGAAGGCATCGTAGCGCGGCGGCTCGGGCAGCAGCACCGCCAGCGCGCTGCACAGCAGGGCATCGGCCGGGGCGGCGGGCTTGCGGGCGGCCAGCCGGCCGCGCAGCGCCTCGGCCGTGCCCAGGTGGCGCAGCACCTCGAACAGCAGGGCCTGCACGCCGGGACGCTGCGCCGCATCGACGCGCGCGAGCACGGTGCGGACCGACTGGCCCTGGCGCACGGCGGCCAGGGCATCGGCCACGGGCAGCAACTGGCTCGCCAGCGCGGGCGCGGCGCCGGTGGGCATGGCGGTGTGGCGGGAGGGGCGATTCATGTGGCGTCTATTTTGCCGCAGTGGACACTGCCGCAGCGGACACGTCCTGGGCGAATACTGCCGCAGCGAGCGCCACCGCGGTGGTAGGCTGCAGCAGATACTACGTATTTTATAGCTGCTAGCGCTTATTACATAAGCGCTAGAGGCCAATTTTTCCCAAAAAAAATCCCGCCCCTCCGGATCGGAAGGGGCGGGATGGATCCGTCAGCGGCGCGGACTAGGCGTCCTGCCGCTGGCGCCTGCGGATCAGTCCGCGGCCGGATCGGCGACGCTGTCGCCAGCGCTGGTCACGGCTTCGGCCTCAGCCAGCTCGGCGGCTTCGGCGTCGGCGATGGCGCGGCGCTCGGCCTCGTCCATCGCATCCTTGACCTTGCGGGCCTGGTGGTAGGCCAGGCCGGTACCGGCAGGGATCAGGCGACCGACGATCACGTTCTCCTTCAGGCCACGCAGCTCGTCGCGCTTGCCCATGATGGCAGCCTCGGTGAGCACGCGGGTCGTTTCCTGGAACGATGCCGCCGACAGGAAGCTGTCGGTGGACAGCGAGGCCTTGGTGATACCCAGCAGCACGTTGGTGAAGGTCGGGGGGATCTTGTCCTCGCCACGCAGCGTGTCGGTGGTGTTCAGGATCTCCGAACGCTCGACCTGCTCGCCGGCGATGTAGTGCGAATCGCCCGGGTTCTCGACCACGACGCGGCGCAGCATCTGGCGAACGATCACCTCGATGTGCTTGTCGTTGATCTTCACGCCCTGCAAGCGGTACACGTCCTGCACTTCATCGACGATGTAGCGCGACAGTTCCTCGATGCCCAGCAGGCGCAGGATGTCCTGCGGATCGGCCGGGCCATCGACGATCAGCTCGCCCTTGTTCACCACCTGGCCTTCGTGCACCAGGATGTTGCGCTCCTTCGAGACCAGCTCTTCCCAGACGCGGCCTTCCAGGTCGGTGATCTGCAGACGCACCTTGCCCTTGGTTTCCTTGCCGTAGGAGATCGTGCCGGTCATCTCGGCCAGCGAGCCCTTGTCCTTGGGCGTACGGGCTTCGAACAGCTCGGCCACGCGCGGCAGACCGCCGGTAATGTCGCGGGTCTTCTGGCCTTCCATCGGGATACGGGCCAGCACTTCGCCGGGGCCCACTTCCTGGCCATCACGCACCTGCAGCAGAGCGCCGACCTGGAAGCCGATCGTCACCGCATGGTCGGTGCCGGGGATCTTGACTTCCTGGCCGTTGGCATCAGCCAGCTTGACCTGCGGACGCACCACCTTGGCAGAGCCGCGGTGCTTGGGGTCGATCACCACCAGCGTGGACAGGCCGGTCACTTCATCGACCTGCTTGGCCACCGTCAGGCCCTCTTCCACGTTCTCGAACTTCACCTGGCCGGCGTATTCGGTAATGATGGGGCGGGTCAGCGGGTCCCAGTTCGCCAGGATGGCGCCGGCCTTGATCTGCTGGTCGGGCTTGACGGTCAGCGTCGCGCCGTAGGGCAGCTTGTGGCGCTCGCGCTCGCGGCCGTACTCGTCCTGGATGATGATTTCGCCGGAACGCGAGATCACCACCAGTTCGCCCTTGTTGTTGGTCACGTAGCGCATGGCGGCGTTGAAGCCGACCACACCGTTGGACTTGGCTTCCACGCTCGAGGCCACGGCGGCGCGCGATGCGGCACCACCGATGTGGAAGGTACGCATGGTCAGCTGCGTGCCGGGTTCGCCGATGGACTGGGCGGCGATCACACCCACGGCTTCGCCGAGGTTGATCAGGCCGCCGCGGCCCAGGTCGCGGCCGTAGCAGGTGGCGCACAGGCCGTAGCGGGTTTCGCAGGTCAGCGCGGTGCGCACCTTCACTTCGTCCACGCCAGCGGCTTCCAGGTCTTCGATCAGTTCTTCGTCGAACAGATCGCCGGCCTGCGCCAGCACGGCGCGGGTTTCGGGGTGCAGCACCTCGTCGGCCGCGGTACGGCCCAGGATACGGTCGCGCAGCGACTCGATCACTTCACCGCCCTCGACCACGGCGCGCATCAGCGTGCCGTTGTGCGTGCCGCAGTCGATCTCGGTGATCACCAGATCCTGGGTCACGTCGACCAGACGGCGGGTCAGGTAACCCGAGTTCGCGGTCTTCAGCGCCGTGTCGGCCAGACCCTTACGGGCGCCGTGCGTGGAGATGAAGTACTGCAACACGTTCAGGCCTTCGCGGAAGTTCGCGGTGATAGGCGTCTCGATGATGGAGCCATCAGGCTTGGCCATCAGACCACGCATACCGGCCAGCTGGCGGATCTGGGCGGCAGAGCCGCGGGCGCCCGAGTCGGCCATCATGTAGATGGCGTTGAAGGACTCCTGCTCCACTTCCTTGCCGTGGCGGTCGATGGTCTTCTCCTTGGCCAGCTGCTGCATCATGACCTTGGAGACTTCGTCACCGGCCTTGCCCCAGATGTCCACGACCTTGTTGTAGCGCTCGCCCGAGGTCACCAGACCCGAGACGTACTGCTGCTCGATCTCCTTCACCTCGGCTTCGGCGCGGCCGATGATCTCGGCCTTCTGCGGCGGCACCAGCATGTCGCCGATGGCGATCGAGATGCCCGAGCGCGTTGCCAGGCCGAAGCCGTTCTGCAGCAGCTTGTCGGCGAACACCACCGTCTCCTTCAGACCGCACTTGCGGAAGGAGATGTTGATGAGCTTGGAGATCTCCTTCTTCTTCAACGTCTTGTTGATGTTCTCGAAGGGCAGGCCCTTGGGCAGGATCTCGGACAGCAGCGAACGGCCCACGGTGGTCTCGACCAGCTTGGTCGCAGGCTCGAACTCGCCGGTGGTCTTGTTCTTGGACCACTCGGTCAGTCGCACGCTGACCTTGGAGGCACGCTCGACCATGCCGGCGTCCAGTGCACGCTGCACTTCGCCGAGGTCGGCGAACACCATGCCTTCGCCCTTGCCGTTGATCTTCTCGCGCGTCGCCTGGTACAGGCCCAGCACCACGTCCTGCGAAGGAACGATGGAAGGCTCGCCCGACGCCGGGAACAGCACGTTGTTGGAGGCCAGCATCAGCGTGCGGGCTTCCATCTGCGCTTCCACGGACAGCGGCACGTGCACAGCCATCTGGTCACCGTCGAAGTCGGCGTTGAAGGCCGCGCAGACCAGCGGGTGCAGTTGCAGGGCCTTGCCTTCGATCAGGATGGGCTCGAAGGCCTGGATGCCCAGGCGGTGCAGCGTGGGCGCACGGTTCAGGAGCACGGGATGCTCGCGGATCACCTCTTCGAGGATGTCCCACACCACAGGCGTGCCGGTTTCGACTTCCTTCTTCGCGGCCTTGATGGTCGTGGCGATGCCGCGCTGCTCGAGCTGCGCGAAGATGAAGGGCTTGAACAGTTCCAGCGCCATCAGCTTGGGCAGGCCGCACTGATGCAGCTTGAGCGTCGGGCCCACGGTAATGACCGAACGGCCCGAGTAGTCGACGCGCTTGCCCAGCAAGTTCTGGCGGAAGCGGCCGCTCTTGCCCTTGATCATGTCGGCCAGCGACTTCAGCGCACGCTTGTTGGCGCCCGTCATGGCCTTGCCACGGCGGCCATTGTCCAGCAGCGAGTCGACGGCTTCCTGCAGCATGCGCTTCTCGTTGCGCGCGATGATTTCCGGAGCCTTCAGCTCCAGCAGGCGGCGCAGACGCGAGTTGCGGTTGATGACGCGGCGGTACAGGTCGTTCAGGTCGGAGGTCGCGAAGCGGCCGCCGTCCAGAGGCACCAGCGGACGCAGGTCCGGAGGCAGCACGGGCAGAACCTGCAGCACCATCCACTCGGGCTTGATGCCGGACTTCTTGAAGGCTTCCAGCACCTTCAGGCGCTTGGCGTTCTTCTTGACCTTGACTTCGGAGCCGGTCAGATCGCCGCGCAGGCGCTCGATCTCGGACTCGATCTCGATGGATTCGAGCAGGTCCTTGATGCCCTCGGCACCCATCTTGGCGACGAACTCGTCACCGTACTCTTCGACGTTCTTGTCGTACTCGTCTTCCGACATGATGCTGAATTTCTTCAGCGGGGTCATGCCAGGATCGACCACCACGTAGGCTTCGAAGTACAGCACGCGCTCGATGTCGCGCAGCGTCATGTCCAGCACCAGGCCCAGGCGCGAAGGCAGGGACTTCAGGAACCAGATGTGGGCGCAGGGCGCAGCCAGGTCGATGTGGCCCATGCGCTCACGGCGCACCTTGGTCTGGGTCACTTCGACGCCGCACTTCTCGCAGATCACGCCGCGGTGCTTGAGGCGCTTGTACTTGCCGCACAGGCACTCGTAGTCCTTGATCGGGCCAAAGATCTTGGCGCAGAACAGGCCATCGCGCTCGGGCTTGAAGGTACGGTAGTTGATGGTCTCGGGCTTCTTCACCTCGCCGAAAGACCACGAACGGATCTTCTCGGGCGAAGCCAGGCCGATCTTGATGGCATCGAAATGCTCATCGGGCGTAAATTGCTTGAACAGGTCGAGTAGCGATTTCATATGACTCTTTCCCTTTCAAATTAAGAACGTTCCAGTTCGATGTCCAGGCCCAGCGAACGGATTTCCTTGACCAGCACGTTGAACGATTCCGGCATGCCGGCCTCGATCGTGTGTTCGCCCTTGACGATGGACTCGTACACCTTGGTACGGCCCTGCACGTCGTCGGACTTCACCGTCAGCATTTCCTGCAGCAGGTAGGCGGCGCCATAGGCCTCCAGCGCCCACATTTCCATCTCACCGAAGCGCTGGCCGCCGAACTGGGCCTTGCCGCCCAGCGGCTGCTGCGTGACCAGCGAGTACGGGCCCGTGGAGCGCGCGTGCATCTTGTCGTCGACCAAGTGGTGCAGCTTCAGGTAATGCATGTAGCCGATGGTCGTCGGACGCTCGAAGCGATCGCCGGTGCGGCCGTCATACAGGTAGGCCTGCGTGCGGCTCTCGGTCAGGCCCTTGCGCTCCTTCAGGTCATCGGGATACGCCAGCTTCAGCATGTCCTTGATTTCCTGCTCGGAGGCGCCGTCGAACACCGGCGACGCGAACGGCACGCCGGTGGTCAGCTCCTTGGCCATGCCCATGATCTCTTCGTCGCCGATCTGCGAGAGCTCTTCCTTGCGGCCGCGCGAGTTGTAGACCTCTTCCAGGAAGGCGCGCACTTCGGCAGCGCGGGCTTCCTTCTGCAGCATGTCGCCGATGCGCTGGCCCAGGCCCTTGCCGGCCCAGCCCAGGTGGACTTCCAGCACCTGTCCGATGTTCATGCGCGAAGGCACGCCCAGCGGGTTCAGCACGATGTCGGCAGTGGTACCGTCAGCCAGGAAAGGCATGTCTTCCACGGGCGTGATCTTGGAGACCACACCCTTGTTGCCGTGGCGGCCGGCCATCTTGTCGCCGGGCTGCAGGCGGCGCTTGACGGCCAGGTAGACCTTGACCATCTTCAGCACGCCGGCGGGCAGCTCATCGCCCTGGGTGAGCTTCTTGCGCTTCTCTTCGAAGGCCAGGTCGAAGTTGTGGCGCTGCTGCTCGATCGAGTTCTTGATCGATTCGAGCTGGGCAGCCACTTCTTCTTCGGCAGGACGGATGTCGAACCAGTGGAACTTCTCCACGCTGTCCAGATACGCCTTGTCGATCTTCGTGCCCTTGGCAAGCTTCTGCGGGCCACCGTTGGCCACGCGGCCGGTCAGCAGCTTGGCGATACGGTCGAAGGCATCGGCCTCGACAATACGCAGCTGGTCGTTCAGGTCCAGGCGGAAGCGCTTGAGTTCATCGTCGATGATCTGCTGGGCGCGCTTGTCGCGCTGGATGCCTTCGCGGGTGAAGACCTGCACGTCGATGACGGTGCCGGACGAACCCTGGTCCACGCGCAGCGAGGTATCCTTCACGTCGGAAGCCTTCTCGCCGAAGATGGCACGCAGCAGCTTCTCTTCAGGCGTCAGCGTGGTCTCGCCCTTGGGCGTGACCTTGCCGACCAGCACGTCGCCGGGCTGCACTTCGGCACCCACGTAGATGATGCCGGATTCGTCCAGACGGTTGAGTTGCTGCTCGGACAGGTTCGGGATGTCGCGGGTGATTTCCTCAGCGCCCAGCTTGGTGTCGCGGGCCATGACCACCAGTTCCTCGATGTGGATCGAGGTGTAGCGGTCTTCGGCCACCACGCGCTCCGAGATCAGGATCGAGTCCTCGAAGTTGTAGCCGTTCCAGGTCATGAACGCGATCAGCATGTTCTGGCCGATGGCGATTTCGCCCAGGTCGGTCGAGGCGCCGTCGGCCACCACGTCACCCTTGGCCAGCTTGTCGCCGCGCTTCACGATCGGACGCTGGTGGATGTTCGTGTTCTGGTTGGAACGCTGGTACTTGATCAGGTTGTAGATGTCCACACCGACTTCACCGGCCACGGCCTCGTCGTCGTTCACGCGGATCACGATACGGGTCGCGTCGACATAGTCGACGATGCCGCCGCGGCGTGCCGTCACCACGGTGCCGGAGTCCACAGCTGCGACGCGCTCGATGCCCGTGCCCACCATGGGCTTCTCGGGACGCAGCACAGGCACGGCCTGGCGCGACATGTTGGCGCCCATCAGTGCGCGGTTCGCGTCGTCGTGCTCGAGGAACGGGATCAGCGACGCCGCCACCGACACGATCTGCGCCGGCGACACGTCCATGTACTGCACGCGGTCGGCGGACACCAGGGTCGATTCGCCAGCCTCACGGGCCGACACTAGGTCGCCGGTCAGGCGGCCTTCGGCATCCAGCTCGGCGTTGGCCTGGGCGATGATGTACTTGCCTTCCTCGATGGCCGACAGGTAGTCGATTTCCATCGTGACCTTGCCATCCACCACGCGGCGGTAGGGCGTCTCGATGAAGCCGTACTCGTTCAGGCGCGCATACAGAGCCAGCGAGTTGATCAGACCGATGTTCGGGCCTTCAGGCGTTTCGATCGGGCAGACGCGGCCGTAGTGGGTCACGTGCACGTCGCGCACCTCGAAGCCGGCGCGCTCGCGGGTCAGACCGCCTGGGCCCAGGGCCGAGACGCGGCGCTTGTGCGTGATTTCGGCCAGTGGGTTGGTCTGGTCCATGAACTGCGACAGCTGCGACGCGCCGAAGAATTCCTTCAGTGCGGCCGAGATCGGCTTGCTGTTGATCAGATCGTGCGGCATCAGCGGCTCTTGCTCGGCCTGGCCCAGACGCTCCTTCACGGCCTTCTCGATACGTGCCAGGCCCGTGCGGTACTGGTTCTCGGCCAGTTCGCCCACGCAACGCACGCGGCGGTTGCCCAGGTGATCGATGTCGTCCACTTCGCCCTTGCCGTTGCGCAGATCCACCAGGATCTTCACGACCTCGAGGATGTCTTCGTTGGACAGCACCATCGGGCCGGTCGCTTCGTTGCGGCCGATCTTGGCGTTGAACTTCATGCGGCCCACGCGCGATAGATCGTAGGTGTCGGCGCTGTAGAACAGGCGCTGGAACAGAGCCTGCACGGCGTCTTCCGTTGGCGGCTCGCCGGGGCGCATCATGCGGTAGATGGCCACGCGCGCAGCGAACTCGTCCACGGTTTCGTCGGTACGCAGCGTTTGCGAGATGTAGGCGCCGTTGTTCAGTTCGTTGGTGTAGATGCAGGGCAGGTCCTGGATGCCGGCGCTGCGCAGCTTCTTCAGCAGCGCCTCGGTCAGCTCCTCGTTGGCCTTGGCCACGATCTCACCGGTGTCCGGATCGACGATGTTCTTGGCCACGACGCGGCCCAGCAGGAAGTCTTCCGGCACGCTGATGAACTTCGTGCCCGATTGCTCCAGCTCGCGGGTGTGGCGCGCGGTGATGCGCTTGTCCTTGGCCACCACGACCTTGCCGGCCTTGTCGGTGATGTCGAAACGTGCCACTTCGCCCTTCAGGCGGTCGCCGACGAACTCCAGCTGGGCACCGCTGTCCATCAGGCGGAAGTTGTCGTTGTCGAAGAAGGTCGCCAGGATTGACTCCGGCGTCATGCCGATGGCCTTCAGCAGGATCGACACCGGCATCTTGCGGCGGCGGTCAACGCGGAAGTACAGCAGGTCCTTCGGATCGAATTCGAAGTCGAGCCAGGAGCCGCGGTAGGGGATGATGCGTGCCGAGAACAGCAGCTTGCCCGAGCTGTGGGTCTTGCCCTTGTCGTGCTCGAAGAACACGCCAGGCGAGCGGTGCAGCTGCGAGACGATCACGCGCTCGGTGCCATTGACGATGAAGGAACCCTTGTCGGTCATCAGGGGCACTTCGCCCATGTAGACTTCCTGCTCCTTCACTTCCTTGACCACCTTGGACTGGGGCGTCGACGACTCACGGTCGTAGATGATCAACTGCACCTTGGCCCGCACGGCCGAGGAGAAGGTGAGGCCCCGGGTCTGGCATTCGCGCACGTCGAACGCCGGCTTGGCCAGGTTGTACTCCACGAACTTCATTTCCACGAAGCCGTTGTGGGAGACGATGGGGAAAGCTGAGTTGAAAGCCGCCTGCAGACCTTCGTCGCTGCGTTTCTTTGGGGGGGTATCTGCCTGCAAGAATGCCGTATAGGCGTCTTTTTGCATTTGCAGCAGGTAGGGCACTGTCAGCACGCTGTCGCGGCTGCCGAAACTTTTGCGGATGCGCTTACGTTCGGTGTAAGAATAGGCCATGAAATCTCCGGGCAAAGACATGGAATCGGGCGTTCGACGACTACCCCTGCACAGGGGTCTGCAGCTTGGCGGTTGGCCACTACCAACCATGGCTGACGGCGATGCATTGCACATCGCCCGAACCAAGGTGTTTTCTAGTGTCGGATGGTAGAAAACACTAAAAAATGGCCGCAGGCAACAACTGCCAGGCCATTTTTTGGTGCTCTCTGCACCGGCGCTTTCTAGAAGCGCCAAAGGCTGGAGCACCCATCGAGCACTCCAGCCTCGGTGACAGGACTCAATTACTTGAGTTCAGCCTTGGCACCAGCTTCAACCAGCTTCTTGACAGCGGCTTCAGCGTCAGCCTTGGCAACGCCTTCCTTCACGTTCTTCGGTGCGCCGTCGACCAGGTCCTTGGCTTCCTTCAGACCCAGGCCGGTGATTTCACGCACGGCCTTGATCACGGCAACCTTGTTGGCACCGGCTTCAGCCAGAACCACGTTGAACTCGGTCTTCTCTTCCGCAGCAGCAGCGGCACCGCCGCCAGCAGCAGCAGGAGCAGCCATAGCGGCAGCGCTCACGCCGAACTTCTCTTCAATGGCCTTCACCAGGTCATTGAGTTCCAGGACCGTCATGCTGTCCAGAGCGGTCAAAAATGCGTCTTTATCGAATGCCATTTTTCAAATTCCTAACAATGTGTTGGTTGACAGCGCGCCTTAGGCGGCAACTGCCTCTGCCCCGCCACCCTTTTGCTCGGCCAGAGCGGCCAGCACGCGGGCGGTACGAGAGATGGGGGATTGCATCAAGCCCAGCAGCTGTGCCAGCAGAACTTCCTTCGAGGGGATGTTGGCCAGTTGCTTCACGCCGTTGACGTCCAGGGCCTTGCCGTCAAATGCACCACCGCGAATGACCAACTTGTCGTTGGTCTTTGCGAAGTCAGCCACCACCTTGGCGGCAGCAATTGCATCTTCCGAGAAGCCGTAGATCAGCGGACCGGTCATCTGGTCTGCCACCACTTCGAATGCGCTGCCAGTTACAGCGCGGCGAGCCAGCGTGTTCTTCAACACGGACAGGTTCACGCCCTGCTTGCGTGCTTCCACGCGCAGCTTCGTCATGTCGGCGACCGTAATGCCGCGGTATTCCGCGAACACAAGCGTTTGAGCTTTAGCGGCGAGGCTGGTCACTTCATTGATGACCGCTTCTTTCTCACTGCGATTCAGACTCAAGGTCTACTCCTTCAAATGCGTACGCGGCACCAGCCTTGTACGCGCTCTTGGTTTGCAGCGACCAACTGTTAGGGAAACCAAATTCCATCATCAGCGGGATCGCCATCTACGTTGGCCAATCTTTAAGCACCCCACCCGAAAGCGGGTGCACCAACGGTCTTGGATGGCCCGCCCCGTTGCCGAAGCGGCCCACCACATGCGCCAGATCGCTCTGGCGGCATGATTTCTTCGCGATTACGCCGCGATGGTCTGGGTGTCCACGCGGACGCCCAGGCCCATGGTCGACGACACCGCCACCTTGCGCAGGTACAGACCCTTGCTCGATGCAGGCTTGGCCTTGTTCAGGGCGTCCACCAGTGCTGCCAGGTTGCCCTGCAGCTTGTCGTTCTCGAACGAGCGGCGACCGATCGTGCTGTGGATGATGCCGGCCTTGTCGACACGGAACTGCACCTGACCAGCCTTGGCGTTCTTCACGGCGGTAGCCACGTCAGGCGTCACGGTGCCAACCTTGGGGTTAGGCATCAGACCACGCGGGCCCAGGATCTGGCCCAGCGTACCCACCACGCGCATGGCGTCGGGGGCAGCGATCACCACGTCGAAGGGCATGTCGCCAGCCTTCACCATGGCAGCCAAGTCGTCCATGCCCACCACGTCAGCGCCGGCAGCCTTGGCCTCATCAGCCTTGGCGCCTTGTGCGAACACGGCCACGCGGGTGGTCTTGCCGGTACCATGGGGCAGCACCACAGCGCCACGCACCACTTGGTCCGACTTCTTGGCATCCACGCCCAGCTGGATCGCCACGTCGATGGACTCATCGAACTTGGCGGTAGCGGCGTCCTTCACCAGGGCCACGGCGTCGGCAAATGCGTACAGCTTGGTGGAGTCCACCTTGCCCTGCAGGGCCTTTTGCTTCTTGGTCAGCTTAGCCATTTACAGCCCCTCCACCGTCACGCCCATCGAGCGGGCCGAGCCAGCCAGCGTACGCACAGCGGCGTCCACGTCAGCGGCGTTCATGTCCTTCAGCTTGGTCTTTGCAATTTCTTCCAGCTGCGCGCGGGTGATCTTGCCCACCTTGGTGGCCAAGGCGTTCGAAGAACCCTTGTCCAGCTTGATGGCCTTCTTGATCAGCACCGTTGCGGGCGGCGTCTTGATCACGAAGGTGAAGCTCTTGTCCGCAAAAGCGGTGATCACCACCGGCAGCGGCAGGCCAGGCTCCACACCTTGGGTCTGCGCATTGAATGCCTTGCAGAACTCCATGATGTTCAGACCGCGCTGACCCAGTGCGGGACCGATCGGCGGCGAGGGATTGGCTTTACCAGCTGGCACTTGCAGCTTGATGAAGCCGACAATTTTCTTTGCCATATTAGCTCCTGACGGGTGATAACGCCCACTGCATCACATGCAACAGGCTCCCCGGGGGGGGGTAAGGACTCTTTGATGCGCCGAGTCCGTAAGCGCTTGTGAGATCAGGCTTTTTCGAGCTTAGGTCTTCTCAACCTGATCAAATTCGAGCTCAACCGGAGTCGAGCGGCCGAATATCATAACAGAAACCCGAAGTCTGTTCTTCTCGTAGTTGACTTCTTCGACGGTTCCGTTGAAATCAGTGAACGGGCCTTCCTTGACACGGATCAGCTCACCCACGATGAATTCAACCTTGTGGCGCGGCTTCTCCGCACCTTCCTGCATCTGGCTGACGATCTTCTGGACTTCCGCCTCGGAGATCGGCACCGGACGATTCTTGGCACCACCGACAAAACCTGTCACTTTGCTGGTGTGCTTGACCAGGTGCCAGGTGTCGTCATCCATCACCATCTCGACGAACACATAGCCAGGGAAGAGACGCCGCTCGGCGGTCTTCTTCTGGCCATTGCGTATCTCGACCACTTCTTCGGTCGGCACCAGGATGCGACCAAACTTGTGCTGCATGTCCGAGCGGTGAATGCGCTCCAGAATGTTACGCTCGACAGCCTTCTCCATACCGGAATAGGCATGCACGATGTACCAGCGCAAATCGGGGTTTGCGGAGCCTGCAGGCAGTTCAGAATTCGAATCCATCGCCGTATCCGTGCTAGGCATCACTTCCTCCAACCCAGAATCAAGTCGTACAACACCCATTCCAGCGTCTTGTCTGTCAGCCACAGAAACAGGGACATGATGACGACAAAAGCAAAAACATAGGCCGTCATCTGCAAGGTCTCTTTGCGGGTGGGCCACACCACCTTCTTGACTTCACGCCAGGAATCCTTGGCGAAGCCAACGAAACGCTTGCCCGGCTCAGAAACCAGGAACGTCACCGCAGCCAACACCAGCCCGACCAGCAAGACCGCCCACTGAACAATCGCACCCTGCTTGCCGAGCAAATAGAAGCCGGCAATAGCAGCAATCACCAGCAAGACAACAGCGGACAGCTTTGCCTTATCTGCACCCGAATTTACGGTTTCAACCTGCGTAACAGCCATAACAATGAGCCTGCAAAATGGGCGCCACCAAGACGCCGAAGCCCGCACTCATTGGGCGGGCTCGTTATCCACTTCAGTAAGTGGCAGGGGCAGTAGGAATCGAACCTACAACCTTCGGTTTTGGAGACCGACGCTCTGCCAATTGAGCTATACCCCTACAAAAACGATCAATTACGCAATGATCTTGGCAACGACGCCAGCGCCCACGGTGCGGCCGCCTTCGCGGATAGCGAAG
>NZ_BAAGSH010000015.1:0-16111 GCF_054782535.1 Comamonas humi
CACGTGGGTCAGGTTTGGATGGAAATCCCGGGGGTTACTGGGTCAGTTCTGCGTGGAAATCAACACACTGGGGACAGGGAATGGACATGGGGGACTCCTGACGTAAAAAAGCGCCCCTGGCAGGAAGCCAAGGGCGCTGGGTGGAAGGGGCTAGAACGGGCTATGGACGATGCAGGTTCAGTCCAAGGCAGACTGTTTCCACATCACATCAGGGATATAGGACTGAAGAAATTTAGGATCGAATGTGAGGAGCGGAAGACCTGCGGGAGGGGGAATGTTTCGTAGATTTCCGCAAAAATCCACCTCGCAAGCTCGAAAACGCCACCACCCAGTCATCTATGGGGCGGCACAATCGCGCATGTGATGAACCCACGAGATCTACCAGACGATGAGTTGACCGCTCAGGCCCGCACCTGGAGACGTCGGGCGCTGCGGGGAGACAAACATGCCCGCGGCACTGCCCATGAACTGGAGTGCGAGATGCGTCGCCGTGTTGGTGGGGCAGCGACAGATGCTCTATCGCCGTTGCCAGAGATCCGGCAGCTCAGTGTGCTGCCGCAGGAAGCTCCTCGCCGATGGAGGCTCTGGTGAGCAGGGATCTTTAACTAGCCCTGCAGCTTGGCTATCGCTTCTCGCTTGCCCAGTTTGAGAACGGCCTGGATACGTTCCAGCTGCGCAGCTCGGGGTGCCACCTTGCCGGCCTCCCATCGGCTCACCGATAGCGACGATGCCTCCAGCAGGGTTGCCATGGCCTGTTGTGTGATGCCCAGTTGTTCCCGCTTGGCCACCAGGGCTTCGGCCTTGAACTGGAAGCTGCGCTTGCGCCGCACCGGCGCTTCGGCATCTTGAGCAGTCGGTTGAGCCGGCTGGGACTGGCGAGCCGCGGACTTGTGCAAGCTCTTTAGCTGAGACTGCAGCGCCTTCACGTCCTTCTTGAGCGCTGCGATCTCGGAGCGCTGGGCAGCCACAGTCTTGCGCAGGCTTCCCAACTCTCCTTTGATTTCCTTGCGCGCCATGCGCAAGACCTCGGAGCGGAATGCATCAGAGAAAGCTGTCATGGTTCTCACCTGAACTATGGATGAAGGACAGGGTAACAGGCTTCAAAGAAAATCGCCCGTTATCAAAGACAACGGGCGGTTTGGATAGGTGTCTGGTAGCTCAGTGGCTTATTTGCTGGCCTTGCCAGCCTTGCGCTTGGCAGCCTTCGGATCGACCACCGCCTTGAACTTGGCGCCTGGCACGAACTTCGGGACTGTCGACGCGGGGATCTTGAGGGCAGCACCCGTGGAAGGGTTCTTGCCGGTGCGTGCAGCGCGCTTGGCGGACTTGAAGGTGCCGAAGCCGATCAGTTGCACCGGATCGCCTTTCTTGACGGCCGTCTGAATGGTCTCGATGAAGGTTTCGAGCACAGCATTGGCTGCTGTCTTGGACAGGTTGTTCTTGGTGGCGAGGATTTCGACGAGTTCGGTGCGGTTCATGATGGATCTATGGATAAAGCAGCAGACCCCGTTTTATATCGCATGCGGCAAGCCAAGGGCTCCTGCCGTATGCAAAGTTAGGCATAGATCACAATCATAGGCAAGCAGCCAGCACTGGAATACTCGCTACGCGGACTCCTCGGCCGATGGCTGAATCAGCCACTGATTGCAGCCAGTCAGGTTTAGCAATCCAATGATCACAAATGGCGATACCGGACATTGGACCGCTACGAGATCGAATGTCCAGCACACCTTGCAAATCAGCAACTCAACGAACCGTAGGAATCACCAACCTCAATGCCTTCGCCCCCACAGTGCCCCCTCCTCAAGGCATAGATGGACACACAGTGCGATTAGTTACAGCGAGTATGGAGTTGGCGCCGAACGAGTCTCGCTGAACTCGTCCGGCAGTCAATTACGCACGTATGAATTCGAGCAGGTCGGCGTTGATTACGTCGGCATTGACCGTGCACATGCCATGCGAGAACCCGGGATAGATCTTGAGCGTGCTGTTCTTGATCAGCTTGGCCTGAAGCAGCGCGCCGGTCTTGTAGGGAACGACCTGGTCGTCGTCGCCGGCCATGACCAGCGTCGGAACGGTCATCGCCTTCAGGTCTTCGGTCTGGTCGGTTTCCGAGAAGGCCTTGATGCCCTCATAGTGCGCCTTGGTGCTGCCCATCATGCCCTGGCGCCACCAATTCTGGATGACGCCCTGGGATACGTTTGCACCCGGCCGGTTGAACCCATAGAACGGCCCTGCCGGCACATCAAGGAAGAACTGCGAGCGATTGGCCGCCAGTGCCTTGCGAAAACCGTCGAACACCTCGATCGGGGTGCCGTCGGGATTGCTCGCGGTCTTGACCATCAACGGAGGTACGGCGCTGATCAGGACGGCCTTGGCAACACGCTTCTGGGGTTGGCCGTACTTCGCCACATAGCGCGCGACCTGGCCGCCACCGGTCGAATGGCCAATATGGATGGAATTCTTCAGATCCAGATGCTCGACCACGGCCGACGCGTCAGCTGCATAGTGGTCCATGTCGTGGCCTTCGCTCACCTGCGAAGACCGGCCATGGCCCCGCCGGTCATGCGCGACCACGCGAAAGCCCTGCGAAACAAAGAACAGCAACTGCGCGTCCCAGTCGTCCGCACTCAATGGCCAGCCGTGATGGAACACCAGCGGCTGCGCGCTTTTGGGCCCCCAGTCCTTATAGAAAATCTGAACCCCATCTTTGGTAGTCACATAGCTCATGGTCTCTGCTCCTTGTCCTGCGGTTGCAGGTTTGGTGGTGGATTTGGCGGCGGCCCCAAGCGGGGCCAGCAACGGACCGGCAGCAATGGCAGCGCTCGCAGCCACCGCGGTTCGACGGGAAATCAGGCCTCCAGTTTCGGGCTCGTTTATGGTATCTGCCATATTTGGTGACCTTGTGACGACGTAACAACGTTGCGCTTGTCGAAGAAATGAAAGGAATCGACAGGCCCGACCAGACAGCGTTCAAACCAGTAGAATTGCGGGCTCCTGCAGGTCACTCCGACCGCTCCGCGCTTGCCTTTCCACTGTTCTTCATCACCCTGGTTTTCCGACGTCAAGAAACTTGACTCGGCGTGAAAAATTTTAGGTAAGGAGAGTTCAGATGGGACGAGGCAACACTGCCAATTTACGAGTCAAAGATGACAAAAGCGCCATAGCCAATGAGCAGGTGG
This sequence comes from Comamonas humi, assembly GCF_054782535.1. Lineage (NCBI taxonomy): Bacteria > Pseudomonadati > Pseudomonadota > Betaproteobacteria > Burkholderiales > Comamonadaceae > Comamonas > Comamonas humi. Next base: position 3,183 of record NZ_BAAGSH010000015.1, read on the forward strand.
CAGAGGTCGGTTTGCTCATCTATCCCGCCTGCCAGATGGCAGCGATCTATGGTCTAACCGATCTCTTCCGGATTGCCACCGAATGGTCAGCGCATTTGGGAATGTCTATTCGCGAGCGCTATATCCGGGTATCACATTGGAAGGTTGACGTCGACACGAACACCGTTTCTTGCGTATGGGACAGTCATCCTGAACGCGAACATCGCTTGAGCCATGTAATCCTGCCGCCTAGCGTCGTCATCCCCGAAAAAATGCCTTTGGCGCCGATGATTGCGGATTGGATGAAGGCCCGCCACGCGGAAGGTGTGACGGTATGCTCAGTATGCGCGGGAGCCTTTATCCTCGCGCAGACCGGACTACTGTCCGGGCGGAAGGTCACGACCCATTGGGCCTTTGCAGATCTGCTGGCAAGCCGTTTCCCTGAGATTGAACTTGTGACTCAGGACATGGTGATCGACGACGGTGACGTGATCACCGCAGGCGGGATTCTTGCGTGGACGGATTTGGGCCTCGCGTTGGTTTCCAAGTTCATGGGCTCCGCCGTCATGGTATCCACAGCGCGCTTTCTGCTCAGTGATGCGCCACGTGAAAACCAACTGGCATTTCGCACCTTTGCACCCAAGCTCGACCATGGCGATGCCGAGATTCTGCGAGCACAGCACAACATCCACGCACACCCGGCACATGCGCACAGCATTCTAGATCTCGCAGCGCGAGTCCATTTGACTGAGCGGACCTTCATGCGCCGCTTCGGCAAAGCCACTGGCCTGCGCCCTACGGAGTACCTGCAGCAGGTACGAATCATGAAGGCGCGCGAGGCACTCGAACTCACCAACCAATCGGTCAGCGAAATTGCGTGGTCAGTCGGGTACTCCGATCCAGCCGCATTCAGGCGACTATTCAAGAAGGTGACGGGAATTCTTCCCAACAACTATCGCGATCGATTTCGCCCTCGATAGAGCAATTCTTGCCTGCAACGGTGGATTGCTCGCCCTCTTTGGGGCCGAATCGACCTGAATCACGCTCAGTGCATCGTCCAGGCGGAATACGCCGCCGGGCACGACGCCAACGCTGGGTGTTGACATTAAAGTCAACTTCAAACTTATGCTTTGCGGCGATGTCATTTCAACCCAAGGCAACACCATGAGAAATGCTTCCCCGCCGCCCATCCCCGGCGCTGACCCGCAGACAGCGGCCGTACAGGCGCAGACGGAGGCCTCCACCGTGATCCAGATCGACCGCAACGATGTGCCCGTGGTGAAAGGCGGCCTATACGACCGCTTCCGCTCCAACCCACCGCTGTCCGTCGTCGCAGCGGAGGCGCCGGACATAGATCTGAGCTGGTTCCAGGGGATCGCCAAGGAGAAGGTCGATATCGGTTTCGAAAGCTATTCGCCGAATTTCTACTACAGGAACAGCCGCGTGACGGCGATCTTCACGGCCGATCTTGCCCGGCTGCGGGAGCTGATTCCTGCGAAGGTGCTAGAGGTAGTCCGACCGCTGCAAGTATGGCCAGGCAGGGGCGTGGTTGCACTGACCGCCTACGCCTACCACTACTGCGATAACGACAGCTACAACGAGATCGGCTTGTCCATCGTCACCAACAAGCCGGGGGCGCCGAACTGGGGACCGTTCTCGCTATTGGGCCAGTCCCTCTCCGATGACTTCTGGGGCTACGTGCTCAAGCTACCCGTTGATACGGAACTCGCCAGGGTACGCGGCGTGGTCGGCTACAACCTACCCAAGTGGCTGACCCGCATCGATTACCGCGAGGGAGAGCAGAACGTCATTGTGGAGATCTTCGACAGGGAAACCCAGAAGCTGGACGTGATACTGGAGACCCGCAAGCTCGATCTGGCCTCCAGCAAGGAAAGCCTGGTGAGCAACAGCTTCATCAACCTGGACCACCAAGAGCAGTTGCAGACAGGCTATACGACCGCCCGCCAACTGCGCCATGCGAGCACGTCCAGCCCAGATGCGGTGAAGCTGACGCTGACGGACGGCAGCCTCTCGCGCTTCATCGAATCGCTGGGGCTGGGAAAGATGGTTAAGTACGAGTATGTGCCCGACTTCCAGGCGGCACTGTATGCACCAAAGCCACTGAAGCAATGACCGCCGGAGAGACTCCCATGACACGCAATGAAGACAGCACCCACATGGCCGCCCTACTGCACCGGCAGCGCAGCGCCTTTCTCCAAGAAGAGCCGCCAAGCCTGGCGCTACGAAAGGCCCGGCTCGCCCGACTGCGTGCCGCGGTGCTCACGCACCGCGAGGCGCTGAAAGATGCGGTTAGCGCTGATTTCGGGCACCGCTCACGCCATGAGACCGACATCATGGAGCTGTCCTGCGTCATTCAGGCCATCGACTACCTCTCAAGCCACCTGCGCCGCTTTATGAAACGCGAGCGCCGCCACGTACATCTCTTCTACCGCTCTGCGCGGGCCTACGTTGAATACCAGCCGCTGGGCGTCGTGGGCGTGATGGCGCCGTGGAACTACCCCATCTCCCTCACACTGGTGCCGCTGGCCACCGCGCTGGCCGCAGGCAACCGCGCGATGCTCAAGCCTTCAGAGCTGACCCCGCGCACCAGCGAGGCCCTGCGACGTATGCTGGCCAAAGCCTTCCGCGAGGAGGAAGTGGCCGTGGTCCTGGGTGGCCCCGAGATCGGCGCTGCCTTCAGCGCATTGCCGTTCGACCACCTGCTTTTTACAGGGAGCACACAGGTGGGCCGCAAGGTGATGCGGGCTGCCAGCGATCACCTGGTACCCCTGACCCTGGAGCTGGGAGGCAAAAGCCCCGCCATCGTGGCACGCGGCCACGTCAACGGCCGTACCCTTCAAAGCCTGGTATACGGCAAGCTGTCTAACGCCGGCCAGACCTGCGTGGCACCGGACTACGCCCTGGTACACGAGGACGACCTGGAGGCGTTCATCGCCCAGTACGCCGCCACGGTACAGCGCTTCTACCCGGACGGCCTATCCAGCGCAGACTACACGACCATCGCCAGCAACCGCCACTACGACCGACTGCTTGGGCTGGTCGAAGACGCGCGCCGCCGCGGCGCCCGCATCATCGAGATGGGTGATCGCTCCGTACATGTATCTGGGCATGAGCGCGAGCGCAGCCTGCCTCCGACGCTGATCGTCAACGTAGCGGACGATGCGCCCATCATGCAGGAGGAAATCTTCGGCCCCGTCATGCCGGTTCGCACCTACCACCAGATCGACGAAGCCATCGCCTACGTAAACGCGCGCCCTCGCCCGCTCGCCCTCTATTATTTCGGCACCGAGGACGGTGACTGCGCTCGGCTACTGGAGCGCACCACCTCCGGCAACGTGGGCATCAACAACACCTTGATCCACGTGGCGCAGGATGATTTGCCATTCGGCGGCATCGGTCCGAGCGGCATGGGGGCCTACCATGGCATTGAGGGCTTCCGTGCGATGAGCCATGCCAAGGGTGTCTTCGTACAGGGCCGCTGGAACCTTCCGGGTCTGCTGCATGCGCCGTTCGGCAGGCTCGCCGACATGGCGGTCGCGCTCACCCTGGGAAAGGCCAAGGCATCGCCGCCATGAAGATCGGAGAACTCGCCCAGCAGACCGGTCTCGCGCCATCACGCATCCGCTTCTATGAACGCATCGGGCTGCTGCAAGCGGTGGAGCGGCAGGCCAATGGCTACCGTAGCTATTCGGAGGATGCCATCCTAGCGCTGCGCCTCATCGCCACCGCGCAGCAGGCCGGCTTCAGCCTGGACGAGCTGCGCGCACTGTTGCCGGGCGGACTGGCCTCCTGGGAGCATGGTGACCTGATCGGCACCCTGCAGCGCAAGGTACAAGACATCGAGGCGCTACAGGCGCAGCTTGCCGAAACCAAGGCGCACTTGCTCGCATTGATGGTTCAGATCGAGGCCAAGCCCACCGGAATGGATTGCGCCGCAAATGCCGAACGCATGTTGTCGGCAATGCAATTGGATTTGCAACCAACGCAGTTTTCTCGCCATAGCCGCTCGGCATTGAGCCAGCCATAAAAGCTATACCCGCCCAACCAGGAACAATGTCATGAGTGGACACAAAAACAGCCTCACGCGCTGGCTGATCTACGGCGCCAACGGCTATACCGGTGAGCTGATCGCCCGTGAAGCGGTGCAGCGCGGACTCAAGCCGGTGTTAGCAGGCCGTAGGCGTGAAAGCGTCGAGACACTGGCGCGCGAGCTGGGGCTGGAAGCGCTCGCCTTCGGTCTGGACGACACAGAGGTGCTGGCCAAGCAGATCCAGGGCCACACGCTAGTGCTGAATTGCGCCGGCCCGTTCTCGGCCACAGCTGCGCCGATGATGGAGGTCTGCCTGCGCGCCCACGCACACTACCTGGACATCACCGGCGAGATCGCCGTGTTCGAGTTGGCTCAATCGCTCGGCTTCCGCGCACGGGACGCCGGCGTGGTGTTGTGCCCTGGTGTGGGCTTCGACGTCATTCCCACCGACTGCGTGGCCGCCGCGCTAAAAGAAGCGTTACCGGATGCGACGCACCTCGCGCTAGGTTTCGACTCGCGCTCAGGTTTCTCGCCCGGCACCGCTAAAACCTCGGTCGAAGGGCTGGCCCAGGGCGGCAAGGTGCGCCGGGATGGGAAGATCATCACCGTACCGCTGGCCTACGAGGTGCGCCGCATCGACTTCGGCGACGGTGAGAAGGACGCGATGACGATCCCCTGGGGCGACGTGTCCACCGCCTACTACACCACCGGCATTCCGAACATCCAGACGTTCATTCCAGGCTCGCCTCGCATGATCGCCAACGCCCGGCGCGCCAACTACGTCCGGCCGCTGCTGGGACTGCCGTGGGTGCAGAAGCTGATCAAGGCACACATCGCCAAGACGGTGAAGGGCCCCAACGAGGAAAAGCGAGCGCAGATGCCCACCTTCGTCTGGGGCGAAGCAAGCAATGCGCGTGGAGAGAAAAGGACCGCGCGCATCCGTACCGCCAATGGCTACAGCCTGACCATTACTGGCTCGCTGGCTGTGGTCGAGCATCTGATGGCGGTCCAGCGCGCAGGCGGCACCTACACTCCGGCCCAGTTAATGGGCTCAGACTTGGTGGCACGCCTGCCTGGGTCGGGGCCGCTGCTGCTTGTCTAGATGTTTCGAGGCAAGATCAGGCAATGATCCACCCGGCTAAATCATCTATTTGCCCGACCCTCCAGCCGGATCCGTTCCAGGCCCTCCCGGTAAGTCGTCACCTCAAACTCGGGAAACCGGCGCTTGAACTTCGTGGAATCAAAGAGATTGTCCTGCTCGTAGCGGGGCAGCAGTTCCCGAATCTCACGCACCTGCTTCGAGAACAGCCCCGCCGCGGTCAGCGTCCACTTGCCGATGACCCCGTAGGAAGGCTCCCGGCCGAAAACCTCGCTAGCCAGAGTGACGAATTGCTTATACGTCAACCGGTCATCGCTGCACGGCAGATGCCAAGTCTGGCCGAATGCATCTGGCGTATTGCCTAGAACCGCGAGGGCGTGGCTTGCGTCGGGTGTCCAGATCAGCGTACGCCGCGTGTCGTCTCGCACTGGCACACGCGGCTTCTGGCCGGCCATGAGTTTCTCGATGACCAGCGCGTTCGTGAAGCTCTGCGTCTTGCCCGCGCCGTAGAACTCGGGCGCCCTGCCGATGAGCACCGGTATTTCTCCCCGCGCCATCTCTTCGAGCACCATGGAGGCCATGGCCGCACGCACCTGGCCCTTGCGGCCCACCGGCGCGAAGGGTGTGTCCTCCGTCTGCAGCCGGGCATCCTGCGGGTACATGTAGGTATTGTCGAAGTAGGCGAAGCGCGCACCAGCCGCACGTGCCGCGTCGAGTGCGTTCTTCAGCATCGTCGGGAACTGCGTCTCCCACAGTTCCGTATCCGGCGGCAGGCCGGCAGTGAAATAGACCACGCTGCTGCCCTTGACCGCATCCCGCGTCTGTTGCGCATCAAGAAGGTTGGCTGACACCAGGCTATCAGTGTCATTCACCTTGCGCGGATTGCGGCTCACAAGCCGCAAGTCGCTCGTGTATCTGTGCTTCAGTTCCCTCGCCAGTTCCGTGGCGATCTGGCCATTGGCCCCCAATATCGTCTGCATTTCATCCGCCTTTGTGAGGTTGTACCTTGTGGTGATGGTCGAAAGATTAACCTTGAAGTAAGATTCAATGTCAAACCATGTGCCCACTAGGCACACCTCAATCATGAAAATTGGAGAACTCGCAGAGCGCACCGGCTTGGCGCCTTCGCGCATCCGCTTCTATGAGCGCATTGGCCTGCTCAAGGCGGTCGAGCGCAAGGCCAATGGCTACCGCAGCTATCCCGCCGATGCAGTCCTGGTGCTCAAACTGATCACGGCCGGGCAGCGCGCGGGCTTCAGCCTCGACGAGTTGCGTACGCTGCTGCCCAGCGACCTCGCACAGTGGGAGCACGGCACGCTGCTCGACACGCTGCGCCGCAAGGTGCAGGACATCGAGGCATTGCAGGCCCAGTTGGCGCAAAGCAAGGCGCATTTGCTCGAACTGGTGGAGCAGATCGAGACCAAGCCCCAGGACATCGATTGCACCGCCAATGCCCGGCGGGTGCTGTCAGAAATGCGGCTGGCAGAGGCCGACAACATCCCTGCGCCAACTGTCAAGACTCGGAGCCGACGTTAGAAGGTATCGCGGCAAGGCGTATCAACCGCTTGACCATGAAGTTATATTCAACGTTAGAGTCCAACCATTGATTCCTTCTGGAAAGGTCAACGGGATGGATAGGTACTACTCACAGCTTGGGTCCGGTTCGCACACAGTTCATGGAGGTCGCGCATGACCAAACGAATACTCCACGTTGTCAGCAACGTCGCCCACTACCAAGACCCCACGCAACCGACTGGCTTGTGGCTGTCGGAGCTGACCCATGCATGGCACGTCTTTGCTGCTCAGGGATACAAGCAGCGCATCGTGAGCCCGCAGGGCGGCGTCTCGCCGCTGGAGCCGCGTTCGCTCAAGTGGCCGCTTGCCGATGCCTCCGTGAAGGGGTGGCTGATCGATCCGGCACGGATGGCCTTGCTGTCGTCCACCGCGCGGCCTCATGAAGTCGACCCGGCGGACTTCGACGCGATTTACTTCACTGGGGGACACGCAGTCATGTGGGACTTTCCCGACAGCGAAGAGATGCAGAGCATCACGCGCACCATCCATGAGCGCGGCGGCATCGTCTCGTCGGTCTGCCACGGCTACTGCGGGTTGCTGAACACCCGCCTGTCGGACGGTACGCTGCTGGTAGCCGGACGGCGCGTCACGGGGTTCTCGTGGCGCGAGGAGATTCTGGCTGGCGTAGCCGCGAAGATGCCCTACAACGCCGAGGAAGAAATGAAGCGGCGTGGAGCCCGCTACGAGAAGGCATTGCTGCCGTTCGTCTCGAATGTCGTCGTCGACGGTCGGCTGGTGACCGGGCAAAACCCCATGTCGGCCAAAGCGACGGCCGAGCATGTGGTCGCGCAATTGAAAGTCCTCTGAAATGACTTCACGCCTGGCGCCGACCTAGGGGTGCCTGCGATGAGCCGAAACGCATTGCAAGACAGACTGCCCATCTGCACACCTGCTCTTGCGTATCGCCCTCATTGGTGCTGTTGCAGCGGCAGTCCATCAGCCCACATGGGAAAAGGCCCGGACGACATGCTCAATCACCGCATTGATGCGTGCCGTATGCCGCAGGTCCTTGTGGGCGACCAGCCAGACCTCGTAGGGCTGTGGACTGGCGCGCTCCGGCCAGATGCGGACCAGGCCTTCGCGCTGCGCGATGGGCGCCGCCAGTTCACCGATGCCTATGCCGGATTTCACCGCCGAGCGCAGCATCAGGCTGGAATTGAGGCCTGACACGATCCGGCCCGCATGGACGGGCTCGCCCACGAGCGTGAGCTGCCGCCGCGCCTGCAGGTGCGGCAAATAGAACACCAGGTCATGCCCCGCAAAGCCATTGCCGGGCTCGGGTTCGCCATGCCGCGCCAGATAGTCGTGCGAGGCGTACAGCCCGACAGGCCATGCAGCCAGCCTCCTGGCCAGCAGGTCCGGGTTATCTGGTTTGATGGTCCGTACCGCTATATCGGCCTCGCGCTTGGCGAGGTTCAGTACCTGCGTCGAGGTATCGAGCAGCACGCGGACCTCGGGATGCTCGTCATGCAGCGTCCGCATCGCCTCCATCACAAACTCCAGCCCCATCGTGTCGGTCGTTGCCACGCGCACCTCGCCCGCCAGGCGCATATCCACCCCCTGCGTGCGGCGCACCAGGTCGATGGCGGACTGCTCCATTCTCTCCGCGGCTTGCAGCGCAGCTTCGCCTACCGAGGTCAATGCATAGCCCCGGGAGGTACGGAGAAAAAGCGTTGCCCCCAGCGCGTGCTCCAGCACCGCCAAGCGCCGCCCCACCGTGGCCTGGTCCAGGCCCACCGCGCGAGCGGCGCCGCGCAGGCTGCGCTCACGGCAGATCGCCAGAAAAATGCGTGTGTCATCCCAGTTCATGGCCGCCTTTAGTGATGCAAATTTGCATTGCAATATACAGAAATTGCTGCATTACTTCATCAATGGCCGTCCCTATACTTTGCTTGGCATGCCGGCAAGCATTCCCTGCCGAGGCATGGCATCCATCCCATCTCTCAGGAAATATCCATGTCAGAAACCAGTTCCCACCTCCCCGCGGAAATGATGGCCATCGAGATCAGCCGGCCTGGCGGCCCCGAGGTCCTCACGGCCACCACACGCCCGGTCCCCCGACCTCAGCCCGATGAGGTGCTCATTCGCATTCATGCCGCCGGAGTCAACGGGCCGGACGTCCTGCAGCGCAAAGGGCTCTATAACCCGCCGCCCGGGGCTTCGGATATTCCGGGGCTCGAGATTGCCGGCGAGATCGTTGCCCTGGGTTCCGAGGTCAGCAACTTCAAGCTCGGCGACCTGGTGTGCGCCCTGGTGACAGGCGGCGGCTACGCGGAATATGCAGTGGCCCATAGCAGCGTAACGATGACGCTGCCGGCGGGCCTGGACGTGGCGCAGGCGGCGGCAATGCCCGAAACCTTCATGACCGTGTGGCTCAACCTGATCCAGCGCGGGAAACTGCAGGCCGGCGAATCGGTGCTCATCCACGGCGGCGCCTCCGGCATCGGCACCACCGCCACGATGATCGCAAAGGCCATGGGCGCCTCCACGGTCATCACCACCGTCGGCTCTGAAGAGCACCGTCAGGCCAGTCTGCGCATCGGCGCGGACCATGTGGTCAACTACCAGCAGGAGGACTATGTGGCCAAGGTGAACGAGTTCACCAGCGGCAAGGGTGTGGACGTCATCCTCGACATCATTGCCGGCGACTACGTGGCCCGCAACTACCAGGCTGCGGCCATGAATGGCCGCATCCTCCAGGTGAGCGTGCTCAAAGGCCCGGCCAAGGAACTCGACCTGTGGCCGATGCTGGTCAAGCGCCTCACCCATATCGGCTCGACGCTGCGCTCGCGCACCAACGAGGAAAAGGCAGCGCTGATTGGCGAACTGCAGCGGCACATCTGGCCGCTCATGGAGGCCGGCCAGATTAAGCCTCAGGTCTATCGCAAGTTTCCCCTGCAAAACGCTCGCGAAGCCCATGAACTGATCGACTCCGGCACGCATGTCGGCAAGATCGTGCTGACGGGTAGTGCCTATCAGCCAGCCTGACCACCTCAATAGCCATACGAAAAAGGCTTCCAGCGCTTGATATGCAAGCACTGGAAGCCTTTCTTATCACCATCAATCAATCAGCGCAGTTCCCGTCCCTTGGTCTCCGGCAGGAACAGCGTAACGAGGATCACGGCCAGATAGGCGCCCCCGGCAAACACCCCAATCGCCCAGGCCAAGCCATAGTGCTGAGCCAAGTAGCCGACCAGCGTTGGAAAAAGGGCACCTACGCCGCGGCCAAAATTGTAGGCAAAGCCCTGGCCAGTAGCCCGCAGCTCATTGGGAAACAATTCGGTCAGGTAGGCACCCACACCGCTGTAGATGCCTGATGCAGCAAAGCCCAGCGGAAAGCCCATGACCAGCATGGCCTCATTGGTCAACGAAAACTGGGTATAGAAATAAACGCTGAGCAGGGAGAGTACCGAGAACACCAGCAGATTAGCCTTGCGCCCCCATTTGTCCGTCAAGTACGCGCCGCAAATGTAGCCGACCAGGGAACCCGCGATGATCACGCCCAAGTAACCGCCCGTATTGAGCACCGACAGGCCGCGCTCGGTCTTCAGGTAGGTGGGCAACCAGGTGGTGATGGCATAGTAGCCGCCCTGCACTCCCATGCACAGCACCGACGTCAGCAGCGTGGTCCTGATCAGCCGTGGCGAAAAAATGTCCCAAAACTTGGCCTGGCTGGCAGCCTTGCTTTTCTGGGTGCGCTGGAATACCTCCGGCTCCGGAACATGCTTGCGGATGAACAGCACCAGGAAGGCAGGCAGCACCCCGATCCAGAACAGGCTGCGCCATGCCCATTCCGGTGGCAGCACGCTGAAGGCAACGGTGTACAGCAAGGCCGCCCCACCCCAGCCAAACGCCCAGCCACTTTGCACGGTTCCCACTGCCTTGCCTCGATGCTCGGAGCGCACGATCTCCCCCATCAGCACGGAGCCCACGGCCCATTCACCGCCAAAACCCAATCCCTGCAAGGCCCGCAGCACGAACAACTGTTCGAAGTTCTGCGCGAATCCGATCAGCATGGTGCAGACCGAAAACCACAGGATCGTGTATTGCAGGATCCGTACCCGACCATAGCGGTCCGCAAGAATGCCTGCCGCCCAGCCGCCAATCGCAGAGAACAGCAAGGTCACCGTCCCCAACATGCCGGCCTGGCCCTTGTCGATGCCCCATAACGAGATCAATGTGGAGATGACGAATGTGAAAACCATGAAGTCCAGCGCATCGACGGCCCATCCCCCAAAGGCGCCTATGAATGTTTTCTTCTCCGTCTCATTCAGTTCCTTGTACCAACGCATCACGATGTCTCCTTATAAAGTGGGTTGCGATTTCTGTGTTGCATTCAATTTCTCCATCGACCGGATGTCCGAAGGCGTCACGGACACAGCGCTGCCACACGGCAGGGCTGAGCGCCCCCGCGAAACCGGCAAAACAAGCGTTGATGGAAAAGTGGAGCTCAGGCAGGCGCAAAGCCGTAGAGCTTTTGCGGGTTGTGCACCAGCACCTGCTCCAGGTCAGCCTGCGTGGGAAGCCATAGCGGCAATTGGTTGCGCAAGGCGCCGGTATCCGGCATCCGGGTCAGAGCCACGTGCGGCCAGTCACTCCCCCAGACGCATTGGGTAGGTGCCGCCTGGTAGAGCGCGCGAGCCCATGGCACGACATCCCGAAAGCCCGGGAAGTCCTCGCCAATACGATAGGCGCCAGACAGCTTGACCCACCAGCCTTTGTGCTGCATCGGATGGAGCAGGCCTTGCATGGCGGGGCCCTCTACTCCCGCCGCCACGGGCGTATGCCCCATGTGGTCCACCACGCCGATGACGGGCAGCCGCTCCAGACGCGGCATCAACTCGGGAATCTGCACAGCGTCCATCAGGAACTGCATGTGCCAACCCAAGGGCCGAATCTTGGCGGCGAGGCGCTCCATGGCCGCAAAGCCAATGCCTCCGCCAAACAACACATTGATGCGCAGTCCTCGTACGCCGAGTTGATGCATGCGCTCGAGTTCCTGTTCCGAGACATCGGCATCGACAACGGCAATGCCACGTAAGGAATCCGGATGGCGCGAGAGCACCTCCAGCATGTAGCGGTTGTCGGTGCCATACACACTGATCTGCACCAGCACACCACGCTGCATGCCAGTGGCGCCCAACATGCGCAGATAGTCGGTTTCTGTAGCGGGCGGTGGGGTATAGCTGCGCTCGGCAACCATGGGGTAGCGCTGCAGGTCGTCAGCCACCACATGGGCATGCGTGTCGCAGGCTCTCGCAGGAATGGCAAAGGATGCGGGCTCAATATCCGCCAAAGGCGCGAGGCAATAGGCCATGTGTTCTCCCGTCATTGCTGTCCACCTGCATTGCTGCGCGCTCGTCCGCGCTGTATCGCAGCGATCACCTCGCCCATCACGCCGCGGCGGAAGGCCAGCACGCAGACCACGAAGATCAGGCCGGTGACGATGGTCACCGACTCGCCCAGCGTGCTGAACCACTCCACGCCGGTGGCGCGCGCCAGCGCCGTGCCGATGTCGCCGATCTTGTTCTCCAGCGCCACGATCACCGCCGAACCCACGATGGGGCCGGACAGCGTGCCCAGCCCGCCCACCAGCGTCATCAGGATCACCTGGCCCGAGGCCGTCCAGTGCACGTCGGTCAGCGTGGCGAAGCCCAGCACCACGGTCTTGAGCGAACCGGCCAGGCCCGCCAGCGCGGCCGAGATCACGAAGGCCAGCAGCTTGAAGCGGTCCACGTCGTAGCCCAGCGAGATGGCCCGCGGCTCGTTCTCCTTGATGGCCTTGAGCACCTGGCCGAACGGCGAGTGCACGGTGCGCACGATCAGCAGGAAGGCCAGCGCCACCACCACCAGCGTGGCGTAGTACATGGACAGGTCGCTCTCCAGGCTCAGCACGCCGAACAGCTTGCCGCGCGGCACGGCCTGCAGGCCGTCCTCGCCGCCGGTGAACGGCATCTGCAGGCAGGCGAAGAACAGCATCTGCGCCAGCGCCAGCGTGATCATCGAGAAATAGATGCCCTGGCGGCGGATGGCGAGCCAGCCGAAGACCAGGCCCAGGCCCGCGCCGAACGCCACGCCGGCGAGGATGCCCAGCTCCGGCGTCAGCCCCCAGGCCTTGATGGTGTGGCCGGTGATGTAGGCCGCGCCGCCGAAGAAGGCCGCGTGGCCGAACGACAGCATCCCCGTGTAGCCCAGCAGCAGGTTGAAGGCGCAGGCGAACAGCGC